>NZ_JBIUVK010000017.1:0-22815 GCF_044742865.1 Pseudomonas sp. NPDC087814
GGTCCGGGGTCATGGCTAAGCTGACGAACAGCATGCCAAACACCAGGACGTGCAGGGCAATTGCCCAGACGCTAGGCCAGAAGTAGCTTTCCGAGGCGGACGGCTCTCGCTGTTGGTGCATCAGGGCGCCTCGGTAATCAAGCCAACATTACCGACCCCGGCCTTCTGCAGCCCGCCCATGGCGCCCATGACGGAGCCGTAGTCGACGACCTTGTCGCCGCGAATGAACACCTGGGTGTGCTTGCCACCTTCGTTGCCGGCGCGAATGATCTTGGTCACGGCATCAGTCATCTGCGGCAAGGTCATGGCCTTGTCCTGCTGTTTCTGAGTGTCGACTTCGCTGCCAAGGTTCCAGTAATAGGTCTTGTCAGCCTTGATCGAAATGGTCAGGACCTGGGTGTTGTTGTCCTGCGGCAAGGCTTCGCTGGAAACCTTGGGCAGATCAACCTTCACGCCCTGATTGAGCATCGGCGCGGTCACCATGAAGATAACCAGCAGCACCAGCATCACGTCGATGTAAGGCACTACGTTCATCTCGGCGACCGGCTTGCGCTTTTTGCGAGCTCGAGCGATTAAAGCCATTGGGAATTACCTGCTTATTCTTCGCTGGTGTGCACTTTACGGTGCAGGATCGCCTGGAATTCATCGGCGAAGGTGTAGTAACGGCTGATCAAGGTTTCGCCACGAGCGGCAAAACGGTTGTAGGCGATTACTGCGGGAATAGCTGCGAACAGGCCGATGGCGGTGGCGATCAGCGCTTCGGCGATACCCGGGGCCACGGTGGCCAGGGTCGCTTGCTGGGCCTGGGCCAGGCCGCGGAAGGAGTTCATGATCCCCCATACGGTACCGAACAGGCCGATATACGGGCTGACGGAACCTACGGTGGCGAGGAACGGCAGGCTTTGCTCAAGCTTTTCTTCTTCGCGGGAGATGGCGACGCGCATGGCACGGGCCACACCTTCCATGACCGCTTCCGGGTCAACGCCTGGCTGCTGGCGCAGACGGGAGAATTCCTTGAAGCCGGCGCGGAAGATCTGCTCGACGCCCGAATCCGGGTCCGGGTTGCTGCCCGCCTGGCGGTACAGCTTGGACAGGTCGATACCCGACCAGAAGCGCTCTTCGAAGCTCTCCAGGGCACGTCGACCAGCACGCAGCAGGTTGCTGCGCTGAAAAATCATGACCCAAGAGGTAACCGATGCGGCTACCAGGACCAGCATCACCAGTTGAACCACGACACTGGCATTGCTGACCAGGCTCCACATGGAGGAATGGTCGACGACGGTAGGTTCCACGCTAAATCTCCTGCTCTGAATGTTTACCCGCGCCGCTCACGCCGGCAAAGGCCGCGCGTAGAGTTTCGGGAATGGCCCGGGGTTTCAAACTATTGGTGCGAACACAGGCCACCAGGAACTGCCCCTCACAGAGCAGCGTTGCATCCGTAGCCCGCCTGACCTGCTGTTTAAAGCGCAGGCTGGCACGGTTCAATTCGGTTATTTCTGCGCTGACCAGCAGCTCGTCGTCCAGTCGCGCCGGCGCGTGGTAACGCGCCTCGCTGGAATGCACGACAAACAACAGGTCCTCCCCTGCCAGCTGGGATTGGGCAAAGCCCAGATCCCGTAGCCGCTCGGTTCGAGCCCGCTCCATGAACTTTAGGTAATTGACGTAATAAACGATGCCGCCAGCATCGGTGTCCTCGTAATAAACGCGACAGCGATGTGCGAACGACTGATCCCCGTTTTGCGCGCGCATACTCTAGTGCTTACTCCTCAGGTTGCCAATCCGGCCAGGCAACTGTTTTTCATTCTGTGGCACATTTCTAACGAAAGAATGACGACGCCAGCCACTAGGACAGCACAAACTCCGAATAAATCGAATCGCCAAGCGTTTTTAATCGTCTACTGCATCGAGGAATTCGTCTACTACGGGCATCTCGCCCAATCGTGACGGAATGTTTAACCCAAAGTGCAGATACGCATGCCGGGTGACCACACGCCCCCTTGGCGTGCGCATGATGTAGCCCTGCTGAATCAGATACGGCTCCAGTACATCCTCAATCGTATGCCGCTCTTCGCTGATGGCGGCGGCGAGGCTGTCCACGCCCACCGGGCCGCCGTCGAACTTCTCGATCATGGTCAACAGCAGGCGCCGGTCCTGGTGATCAAAGCCATGCTCATCCACATCCAGCAGGTTCAGCGCCAGGTCTGCCACGGGCTTGGTGATATGCCCCTTGGCCCGCACTTCGGCAAAGTCGCGCACCCGGCGCAGCAGACGGTTGGCAATCCGCGGGGTACCACGGGCGCGGCGGGCGATTTCAAAGGCGCCTTCCGGGTCCAGGGGCAAGCCAAGGATGCTCGCCGAACGGCTGACGATGGTGGCCAGATCCGCCGTGCTATAGAACTCTAGACGTTGAACAATCCCGAAACGGTCTCGCAGCGGGTTGGTCAGCATGCCCGCACGGGTGGTCGCACCCACCAGCGTGAACGGTGGCAGGTCGAGCTTGATCGAGCGCGCCGCCGGGCCTTCACCGATCATGATGTCCAGTTGGAAGTCTTCCATGGCCGGGTACAGTACTTCCTCGACGATGGGCGAAAGCCGGTGGATCTCGTCGATAAACAGTACGTCGTGGGGCTCCAGGTTGGTCAGCAGCGCCGCCAGGTCGCCCGGGCGCTCCAGCACGGGGCCGGAGGTGGACTTGATCGACACGCCCATTTCCTGCGCGATGATGTTGGCCAGGGTGGTCTTGCCGAGCCCGGGCGGGCCGAAGATCAACGTGTGGTCCAGGGACTCGCTGCGCCCGCGCGCGGCCTGGATGAACAGCTCCATCTGCTCGCGCACGGTGGGCTGGCCGATGTATTCGGCAAGGCTCAGGGGGCGAATCGCCCGGTCCTGGATTTCTTCACGATCACGAGGCCCGGTGGCCGCGATCAGACGATCAGCTTCAATCACTTAAATCATTCCCTTCAGGGCGCGGCGGATCATGTCTTCGCTGCTCAGGTTCTTGTCCTTGATGGCTGACACGGCCTTGCTCGCCTCTTGCGGCTTGTAGCCCAGGGAGATCAGCGCGCTGACCGCATCGCTTTCAGCGCTGGCCACCGGCACACCCGGCGCATCAGGCTGGTTGGGCACCAGGGCAAACATGCTCGGCACAACCTCCCAGGCCTTGAAGCGGTCTTTGAGCTCCACCAGCAGGCGCTCGGCGGTTTTCTTGCCAACGCCCGGTACCTTGGTCAGCGCGGACGTGTCCTGGGCCGACACACAGCGCACCAATTCATCCACTTCCAGGCTCGACATCAGCGCCAGCGCCAGCTTCGGCCCCACGCCGTTGAGGCGGATCAGCTCACGGAAAAAATCCCGGTCACGCTTGCCAACGAACCCATAGAGCAATTGCGCGTCTTCGCGCACCACCAGGTGAGTGTGCAGGGTCAGCGGTTCACCGACCGACGGTAAGCGGTAGAGGGTGGTCATGGGCACTTCAAGCTCATAACCCAGCCCGTTTACATCCAGAATCAGGTGCGGTGGCTGTTTCTCAGCCAGGGTGCCGCGCAAGCGTCCAATCACGTTCGAATCCTTAAGAATCGGCTCAAATCAAGGCCTGGCCGGTAATAACGCGGGCATGCCGGCCGACAGCACAGGCCGTTCATGCACCCCACGCAGAATGAATGCGCTGATGCTATCAGAGACGCAGCCGGCCGCCACGACTGCGTGCGGTCCCCAAGCCATGGGGCATCAGGCTGGAACGGGTATGGGCATGGCAAATGGCAATGGCCAGGGCGTCGGAGGCATCGATTTGCGGTTTGGCGGTGAGTTTGAGCATGTGCATGACCATCATCATCACCTGCTCTTTATTGGCAGCACCGGTACCGACCACGGCTTGCTTGACCTGGGTCGCGGTGTATTCAGCGATCTCCATGCCCTCCTCGGCTCCGGCCACGATGGCCGCACCGCGGGCCTGGCCGAGCTTCAGGGCGGAGTCGGCGTTTTTCGCCATGAACACTTTTTCGATGCCCATGGTCACTGGCCCATAGGTCTGGATCACTTCACGCACGCCGCGATACACGATCTGCAAGCGCTCGGCCAACTCGCCGGCGCCGGTACGGATACAGCCCGACGCCACGTACACGCAGCCTCGCGGGGTCTGTTGGACCACGCCAAAGCCGGTGATTCGCGAACCGGGGTCGATACCTAGGATTAGAGTCATAACGCCTGCAGTTGGATAAAAAATTCTTGATATAGCCAAGATCAAAATGTGGGAGCGGGCTTGCTCGCGAAGGCGGTGTATCAGTCACCGTATTGACTGACTGACACGCCGCCTTCGCGAGCAAGCCCGCTCCCACATTAGATCTGCATCATCCTTCAGCCTAGCTGTTCAGCCACCGATTCCGGAATATCGGCATTGGAATAGACGTTCTGCACGTCATCCAGGTCTTCAAGCATGTCGAGCATCTTGAGTACCTTCTGCGCCCCGTCCAGGTCCAGCTCGGCGCTGGTGGTCGGCAGCATCACGATTTCCGCGTCGGTGCCTTTGAAACCAGCCGCTTCCAGGGCGTTACGCACCGAATAGAAGCCCGCGAACGAGGTGAACACGTCGATGGAACCGTCTTCGTTGGTCACCACGTCGTCGGCATCGGCCTCCATTGCCGCCTCAATCAGCGCATCTTCATCCACGCCAGGCGCGAAGGAAATCTGCCCCTTGCGCTCAAACAGGTAGGCCACCGAACCGTCAGTGCCGAGGTTGCCGCCACATTTGCTGAACGCATGGCGCACGGCAGCCGCGGTACGGTTGCGGTTGTCGGTCATGCACTCGACCATCACCGCCACGCCACCCGGGCCGTAGCCTTCGTAGCTCAACTCGACCATGTCGTCTGTATCGGCCGCACCGGCACCACGGGCCACGGCGCGGTCGATGATGTCGCGGCTCATGTTGGCGCCGAGGGCTTTGTCCAGGGCCAGGCGCAGGCGCGGGTTGGAACCCGGGTCACCGCCACCCTGGCGCGCGGCAACGGTCAGCTCGCGAATCCACTTGGTGAAGATCTTGCCTTTCTTGGCATCCTGACGCTCTTTGCGGTGCTTGATGTTCGCCCACTTGGAATGGCCAGCCATAACACAACTCCGAAATTCTGTAGAAACCTGTCGATCCCGCCCCAGGCGGGACTTCCCTCTTTAACGTGCAGCCCTTGTAACGCAAAGGCGCATCCGAAGATGCGCCCTTAGCTGACAATGTAAAACCTTATCGCGCTTTCACGCTGCGGCCTTACTCAGCCTTTGGTGTCTCGCGCAGACGGATATGCAGCTCGCGCAGTGCCTTGGCATCCACCACACCCGGCGCTTGCGTCATGACGTCGGCAGCACTTTGGGTTTTCGGGAAGGCAATCACTTCACGGATCGACTGGGCACCGGTCATCAGCATCACCAGACGGTCCAGGCCAAAGGCCAGGCCGCCATGGGGTGGCGCACCGTATTTCAGGGCGTCGAGCAGGAAGCCGAACTTCTCTTGCTGCTCATCTTCGTTGATGCCCAGCAGGCGGAAGACCGATTGCTGCATTTCCTTGCGGTGGATACGGATCGAACCGCCACCCAGCTCGGTGCCGTTGAGCACCATGTCGTAGGCACGGGACAGAGCGCCAGCCGGGTTGGCTTCCAGCTCTTGCGGCGTGCACTTCGGCGCGGTGAACGGGTGGTGCAGTGCGCTGAAGCTGCCGTCGTCGTTTTCTTCGAACATCGGGAAGTCGACAACCCACATCGGCGCCCACTGGCAGGTCAGCAGGTTCAGGTCGTTGCCGACCTTGATCCGCAGTGCACCCAGCGCTTCGCTGACGATCTTCGACTTGTCGGCACCGAAGAACACGATGTCGCCGTCAACCGCGCCAACACGATCCAGGATCACATTGAGGTTGGCTTCAGGGATGTTCTTGACGATTGGCGACTGCAGGCCTTCGACGCCCTTGGCGCGCTCGTTGACCTTGATGTACGCCAGGCCCTTGGCACCGTAGATGCCGACGAACTTGGTGTAGTCGTCGATCTGCTTACGCGGCATGCTCGCAGCGCCAGGCACGCGCAGTGCGGCGATACGGCATTTCGGGTCGTTGGCCGGGCCGCTGAACACCTTGAAGTCGACATCTTTCAGTTGGTCTTCAACGTCAACCAGTTCCAGCGGGTTACGCAGGTCTGGCTTGTCGGAACCGTAACGACGCATGGCTTCTTCGAAGGTCATGTGCGGGAATTCGCCGAACTCCAGGTTCAGCACTTCCTTGAACAGGTTGCGGATCATCTGCTCGGTGATGCCCATGATCTCTTTTTCATCGAGGAAACTGGTCTCGATGTCGATCTGGGTGAATTCCGGCTGGCGGTCGGCCCGCAGGTCTTCGTCACGGAAGCACTTGGCGATCTGGTAGTAACGGTCGAAGCCGGCGACCATCAGCAGTTGCTTGAACAGCTGTGGCGATTGCGGCAAGGCGAAGAAGGAACCGGCGTGGGTACGGCTCGGCACCAGGTAGTCGCGGGCGCCTTCCGGGGTAGCACGGGTCAGGATCGGCGTCTCGACGTCGAGGAAGCCGCTCTCGTCGAGGAAGCGACGGATGCTGGTGGTCATGCGCGAACGCAGGCGCAGCTTCTCGGCCATTTCCGGGCGACGCAGGTCCAGGAAGCGATAACGCAGGCGGGTTTCTTCGCCAACGTCAGAGAACTCGTTCAGCGGGAACGGCGGAGTTTCCGACTCGTTCAGCACTTCCAGTTCGTAACCCAGCACTTCGATCATGCCCGACGCCATGTTGGCGTTGGTGGCACCGGCCGGACGCAGGCGAACCTTGCCGGTGATCTTCACGACGTACTCGCTGCGCACGCGATCGGCGGCGGCGAAGCTCTCGGCGCGGTCCGGATCGAACACCACCTGGGCCAGACCATCACGATCACGGATATCGAGGAAGATCACCCCGCCGTGGTCGCGGCGACGGTGAACCCATCCGCAAAGGGTGATTTCCTGACCTTCCAGGGTCTCGTTCAGTTGGCCGCAATAGTGGCTGCGCATCATGATAGTGGTTTCGCTTCTCGTAATTCGAAATTCGGTGGAGGCCCGCCTCATCACCGTACAGCTAAGTCAGGTGACGGATAATGCAGGAGCCTGCGCGTAGAGTTCAACTCAGTCTGCTTTGTCGCCGCCGGCCAGATTCTTCTTCGAACCGGTCTTGAAGTCGGTCTCGTACCAACCGTTGCCACTCAGGCGAAAGCCCGGCATGGACAACATCTTCTTGAGCTCCGGTGCCTGGCAGGCAGGGCAATCGACCAGCGGCGCTGCGCTGATCTTTTGAATGGCTTCCAACTGATGACCACAGGAAGCGCATTGATAGTCGTACATGGGCATGGAGATGTCTCGGCGATCAGATCATTACTGCGCCACGCCCTGCCCTGGCTCTATCCTGTGGGAAAGTCCCGGCATGCGCAGCAAAGCCCGGGATTATATCTGGTAAATCGAGGCTGTGCAGCCGTAGCGGCGCGCTGCTCTTTATATAGATGACTGCAGCAGGCTTCTGCCGGGCGCCCGAGCCGGGGCAATCCCGGGACGGGCGCCCGGCACAAGGTTCATGCAGGGTCCGGCTGGACACTGGGCGCGACAAGCCGCCCTTTCAATACATGCACCACGCAAACCACCCTGACCAGACCGCTGAAGTTCTTTACACCGCCATAACGCAAGTGCACTTCCCGGTCCACGTAAGACAGCAGCGCACTGACCGAACACGTATTGATCCTGGCGATCTCCGCGAGGATATTCCAATACACCTCTTCGAGCCGCAAACACGTCGAAAAACCATTAAGCCGAACCGATCGGGACAATGGCCTGGCCAAGTTCATATCGAACCCCTTGGCAAAGGGATCTACCTTTATCTTGTGCAATCCGCACGTTTCCATAACTCCATTACCTGCTCCGCGTGACATACACTTGACACTCCATTGCCTGACGGCCACTCATGTTCTCGTTGGCCGTTGAGCTATAAAACATCAAGACGACAAGTGCAGCCAGAAGACAGGGAGCCGATCACCGTAGGACAAGCCAACGCGCGTATCAGGAAGCTCGCGGAATCACGGAAATCGCCGGGAAGCAGGCATGCGAGGGGCGTCAGCTCGACGCCCTCCCGCCACCGGTGTTATTTGTTTTCGAGCAGGGAACGCAACATCCATGCGGTCTTTTCATGCACTTGCATACGCTGGGTCAGCAAGTCCGCCGTCGGTTCATCACTGACTTTATCCAACAACGGGAAGATCCCCCGGGCTGTGCGAGTCACCGCTTCCTGGCCTTCGACCAGTTGCTTGATCATGTCTTCAGCGCTCGGCACACCCTCTTCTTCCTTGATCGAAGAAAGTCGCGCATACACCGAGTAGGCACCCGGTGCGGGAAAGCCCAGGGCACGAATACGCTCTGCGATTGAATCCACCGCCAGCGCCAGTTCGTTGTACTGCTCTTCAAACATCAAGTGCAGTGTACGAAACATGGGCCCCGTTACGTTCCAATGGAAGTTGTGGGTCTTCAGGTAAAGTACATAGGTATCGGAAAGCAGTCGCGAAAGTCCATCAACGATTGATTTACGGTCTTCTTCACTGATACCAATATCGATTGCCATGTGTTTCCCCTTCAATTGATAAAAATTCATTGATCAGGTGCAGGACCACTCTAGCAAGAGTGCCGGCCGTGCGCAGCCTGGCTGACCCTTTCGAGGTGCGGCAAATCGCCCCTTGCAGAGCGGGCTTGCCCGACAGGCAAGGCTTCAACAGCTACCGGAAAAATTACCCAGCACCTGCGAAAAAGCCTGCACCTGTCTAGGACAAGTGTTTGACGCAGAAATGCCGTGCCCCTTGTAACAGCCTGAAATGCTTGATTTGAGTAGGCACAGGCTTTGCTGTTAAATAGGCAGCGTGTCGCCGCCGATATTTTTCGCGGCAAGCGGCATAGGCTGATACCCGTGCACGTGCCCAACGCCTCCCATTGTTCAGAAGCGAACCGTGCCCGTCAGCTCTTCCTTGTGATCCGTCTTAACGTGAGTTAATCAAAATGTTGAAAATCGTCCACCTGCTAACGGGCGCTGCAGCTTTGCTGCTGTCCTTTATCCCCAGCCTGCGATCAGAGACCCTGCCTTACCTGCAGCAACCTGACGCTCTCTACCTGACCTTCTTTGGTCTTCTTAACCTGACACTGGCTCCAGTCATTCCATACTGGAACAAAGGCCCGCGTCATCAACTGCAAAACCTGGTCAGCGCCCTGCTGGTCCTGGCTGTTGTCGTGCAAACCCTCACCCTGCTGGCGCCTATGCCTGAAGTGGGTGGCCACCCGGCCGTCCTGCTCAGCCTGGCAATAGCACTGGTCGCCATCGTTCTTCATCTGGCCATCAGTTTTTACCGCTCCTCCCCGGCCGCTGCGTCGCAAAGCTACGACATGACCAACCGGGATACCGGGACCGTCAAGTGGTTCAACACCTCCAAGGGCTTCGGCTTTATTTCCCGGGATTCGGGCGACGATATCTTCGTCCACTTCCGGGCGATTCGCGGCGAAGGCCATCGCGTACTGGTGGAAGGCCAGCGCGTGGAGTTCTCCGTCATGAACCGTGACAAGGGGCTGCAAGCTGAAGATGTGATCGCCGCATTGCCGCGTCGCTGATTCCAGCACCCCGAAAAAAAGAAACCGCGATGCAGCCTGGCTGCATCGCGGTTTTTTTATGCCCGGGGGGGTCAACCCCTGCCTTATTAATAATGAGGCGGCGGCGCCTCTTCCTCGGACGACTCGAACTGGCCGCCCATTTCTTCCTGGCGCTTGAGCAACGCAGTCATCTGCAACTGCAGGCGTTCCACGGCACGCTGCTGGGTGACCAGGATGTCATTCAGGGTCTCGATGGTGTCGTCCTGAAAGGCCAGGCGGCTTTCCAGGTCGGTCACGCGGGCTTGAAGATCCATGGCTCAAGCCTCCAGGAACGTGAAGTCGGCCGGCAGGATCTCGCGCAGGCGCGCACGAATTGCCACCACTTGCTCGTCACTGTAGGGCCTCGCCGGGTGCTTGCCCCAGACCGGCGCAGGCCAGGCCGCGTCGTCGCGCTTGCGTACGATCACATGCACGTGCAGCTGGCTGACCACATTACCCAAGGCACCGATATTCATTTTGTCGGCGCCGAACCCTTCGTTCAGCCACTGTGCCAGCGCCGTGCTTTCCTGCCACACCCGCTGCTGGTCGGCGACATCCAGTTGAAACACTTCGCTGATACCGTCGATGCGCGGCACCAGGATGAACCAGGGGTAATTCGAGTCATTGGAAAGCAGCAGCCGACACAGGGGGAAATCCCCGATAGGCAAGGTGTCTTGTTGAAGACGTGGATCTAAGGCGAACACAGCAGTCACTCCCGTTCGGCGGGTCAGGTTTCAGGCGCCCAGCATACCTGCGAATGCCAGTCGCTTCACGGCGAATGCGCGTGGCCGAATACGCGCCCAAACAGGACGCCACGAAAAAAAGCGCACCATTTCGAGACAGGCCAATATTTCAGCTACGCTAAATGACCAATGTATCCAATTCTGGTCAAAGTCGGGACGCGGAACATGCTTCAAGACCTTGAGCCAGACGGCTTTCAAAAGGCGAAGGCAGAACGGAAGCAGAAACGCAGTCAGTGAAGCACTGCACCAAAATGACCCATTTGTGCTTCAAAGGGATCCGCCAACTACCCACCGAACGGGGTGAACCGGTAACGTTTTGCTCTGGTACAGGTTTTATGCGCCACCGAACCGGAGTGCGGCAGGCGCGTCAAGGCCAAACCAAACGGCGTAAAAAGCCCGTGCTTATGCGGTTTTTACAGGCCGTTGACACTTTTCACGAAAAAATCACATTCGGTTACGGGTTTGTGCACGCTTGTTGCATTCACACCCATATCGTCGACAACGGCACCGGCGGGAAGCAGGTGTTTCGTGACGGAAAATAACAGCGGTTCAATGCCTGACAGGGATGAGTTGAAACTTTCAGGGGTGACTTTTCCACCCCGCTTCCAAGGTTTTAAAACAGCATTGAAGTTGTCAGTCCGGTTACAAGTGGACTGTGAATTTGCGACATGGAGCTAGCAATTTACGACAGGCCCGTAAAGAAGCTGAAAGGATAGATGTGCAAGTATCGTCAATAATGTCTGCGTGATATAACTTTGCGCCGACACAAAAAAGAAAGAGCCGCCCAGACAAAAATATAGGTGGGACGGCAGTACTCTTCCTAAAACCAAAGGAGCAAATCACGATGCGCGTGATGAAGTGGAGCATGATCGCCCTGGCTGTTTCAGCAGGCACCTCGCAGTTCGCAATGGCGTCCTCCCAGGACGATTCCAAGGGCTTTGTTGAAGACAGCACTTTCAGCATCAACACTCGCCTCCTGAACTTTAGCCGCGACTTCCGTAACAATGACACCGGCAAGAGCCGCGTCGACGAAACCGGTCTGGGCTTCAACGGCCTGTACCAGTCGGGCTTCACCCAAGGCACCATCGGTGTGGGTGTCGACGTCATCGGTCTGTTGGGCGTCAAACTGGACAGCGGCAAGGGTCGTTCCGGCACTGGCCTGTTTCCAACTGGCTCCGACGGTCGCGCTCAGGATGATTACTCCAAGGGCGGCGGCGCAGTTAAGTTCCGTATCTCCGATACGGTCCTGAAAATCGGCGACCAGTACACCACCGCGCCTGTATTCGCTTCCGATGACAGCCGTCTGCTGCCTGAATTGCCACAGGGTATCTCGCTGACCAGCAACGAGATCAAAGGCCTGAAACTTGAAGGCGGTCACTTCACTTCGAGCGTGGCACAAGCCCAGACCTACCGCGACAGCCTGGGCCTGACAAAAACCGACTTCATCGGTGGTGTCTACGCCCTGACTCCAGAAGTCAGCGCCAGCCTCTACTACGCGAAGACCGAAGACTACTGGAAGAAAACCTACGCCAACCTGAACTGGACCCATGCGCTCAGCAATGAGCAGTCCCTGGCGGTCGACTTCAACATCTACAGCACCAAAAGTGATGGCGCTGGCCTGCAACGGGCTGAGAAAGACGGCACCACCAAACTGGACAACCGTGCCTACAGCTTGCAAGGCGCGTACACCATCCAGGCTCACACCTTTACCCTGGCCTACCAGAAGGTCAGCGGTGACGGTGACTACGGCTACGGCGTAGACGGCGGCGGCACGATCTTCCTTGCCAACTCCATCGCTCGTTCCGACTTCAACGCTGAAGACGAGAAGTCGTTCCAGGCTCGCTACGACCTGAACATGGCGACTTTCGGCGTACCAGGCCTGAGCTTCATGACTCGCTACGTCAAAGGTACCGGCGCCAACACCGCCGACACCTCGAACGGCAAAGAGTGGGAACGTGACATCGAAGCCAAGTACGTGATCCAGAGCGGCCCGGCAAAAGACCTGAGCCTGCGCGTGCGTCAAGCCACTTATCGCTCCAGCGATGGTGTGTACTACGGTTCGGCGTCCATCGACGAACTGCGTCTGATCGCGCAATACCCGCTGAACATCTTGTAATTGGCAGTTTGATTACAACGATGACTTAGGGTTTCGGCCCTAACTAAAAAGCCGCTCACTTGTTCGCAAGTGAGCGGCTTTTTTATTGCAACTTAATCTCAACAACCCGATAACTAGCAAGCTAACTATCTAGTTTAATCCTGCGTAACAAACCTGACACATCGGCCAGGTTTAATCATCCAGTCACACTATTACTTCCCAGCACTTTCCTGCATGACGCGAATAACCCGTTGTGGAAATGGAATATCAATCCCCGCCGCTTTCAAACGGTCACGTGCCAGTTCATTGAACATGAACATCACATCCCAGTAATCCGAAGTCTTGGTCCAGACTCGCAGGGATACCGTGATCGAACTGTCGCCCAAGGTCGAAACTACCGCTGCCGGCGCAGGATCAGCCAATACACGTGGATCCTTGGCCAGTTCCAGCAGCACTTCGCGTGCTTTCTGCAGGTCGGCTTCATAGTCGACACCCACGTCAAACACCACCTTGCGGGTCGGCTGACGGTTGGTGTTGGTGATGAGGCCGTTGGACAGGCTGCCATTGGGGATGATCACCGTCTTGTTGTCGCCGGTGCGCAACACGGTGTGGAAGATCTGGATGCTGTCGACGGTACCGGAAGTGCCCTGGGCTTCGATCCAGTCACCGATGCGGAACGGACGGAACAACAGAATCAGCACGCCGCCGGCGAAGTTCGCCAGGCTGCCTTGCAATGCCAGGCCGATGGCCAGGGTGGCGGCGCCGATCGCGGCAACGAACGAGGTGGTTGCGACGCCGATCATCGAGGCCACGTTGACCACCAGCATGACCTTGAGCGCAATGTTCGCAAGGCTGGTAATGAAGTGTTGCAGCGCCAGGTCAGCATTACGCAATGCCAGCAAACGCCCTACCCGGTGGGTCAAGACGTTGATCAGCCACCAACCGATGGCCAGGGTGACCACTGCCAGCAAAAATCGGCTGCCGTATTCCATGATCATCGGTAACCACGACTCCGAGGTCTTGATCAAGTGATCCACTTCAGCGTTCAAATCCATCTACATTCTCCTGTTTGCCGGATGTGCGGCCTTATCAATCCCCACATAACAAATGAGCCCCGAAGGGCTCAATCGTTTCTGCAGGTTCTGGGCGTGGGACGTCAAAAACGTCCACAGGTTCCCGAGGGGTCCACTCAGTCGCGGAAGTTATTGAACTGCAGCGGCATGTCGAAGGTCTTGGCGCGCAGGGCAGCAATGGCCTCCTGCAAATCGTCACGCTTCTTGCCGGTGATACGCACCTGCTCGCCCTGGATGGCGGCCTGGACCTTGAGCTTGGCGTCCTTGACGTGAGCAACGATTTTCTTCGCCAGCTCCTTGTCGATGCCTTCCTTGAGCACGGCTTCCTGCTTCATCAGCTTGCCGGACGCATAGGCATCCTTGATTTCGAGGCATTGCGCGTCGATCTTGCGCTTGACCAGAGACAGCTTGAGGATCTCAATCATCGCTTCCAGCTGGAAGTCGGCTTCCGCGGTCAGGTTGACGGTCAGCTCTTTTTCCTTGAACTCGAAGCTGCCCTTGCCCTTCAAGTCATAGCGGCGATCCAGCTCCTTGACGGCGTTCTCGACGGCGTTGGTGACTTCATGTTTGTCCAGTTCGGATACCACGTCGAACGACGGCATGTAATTTCTCCAATAAAAAAGGGGCGCGGCTCAGTAGAGATGGAGCACGCCCGGGCTAAAATGCCCGGGCATTATAGCGGTTCTTTCGCCTCGTTCACTGCGGGCAGCCTTACGGAGTAAAAACTGATGTCGACCACCTGGCACGTCCTCGGCGCCGGCAGCCTCGGAACACTGTGGGCCGCCCGCCTGGCCCGCGCCGGTCTGCCCGTGCGCCTGATCCTGCGGGATCCCGGGCGGTTGGCGAGTTATCAGACGGCCAATGGCCTGACCCTGGTCGAGCAAGGCGTGGCTCACACCTACCCGGTCGTCGGCGAAACCTCCGACAGCCCTGGGCCAATTCATCGCCTGCTGGTGGCGTGCAAGGCCTACGACGCCCAGGAAGCCGTCGCACAGCTGGAACATCGACTGGTGCCGGACGCCGAACTGATCCTGTTGCAAAACGGGCTGGGCAGCCAGGACGCAGTCGCCGCCCAACTGCCCCAGGCACGCTGCATCTTCGCCTCCAGCACCGAAGGCGCGTTTCGCGAGAGTGACTGGCGAGTAGTGTTTGCCGGCCATGGCTACACCTGGCTGGGGGATGCTCGGCACCCTACTCCGCCGCTGTGGCTGGATGACCTGCAAGCCGCCGGCATTCCCCATGAGTGGAGCACCGACATCCTCACCCGCCTGTGGCGCAAACTGGCCCTGAACTGCGCCATCAACCCGCTGACCGTGCTTTACCAATGTCGCAATGGCGAGCTGCAAGCCCATCAGTGCGAAGTGGCCACCCTGTGCGCCGAACTGGCCGACCTGCTGGAATGCTGCGGCCAACCCGCTGCCGCAGAAGATTTGCACAGCGAAGTGGAACGGGTAATCCAGGCCACGGCGGCCAATTACTCCTCGATGTACCAGGACGTGGCCAGTGCCCGACGCACCGAAATCAGCTATTTGCTGGGCTATGCCTGCCAGGCGGCCGCCCGCCACCAACTGAGCTTGCCGCACCTGCAACAACTCCAGGCGCGCCTGGTACGGCAACTGTCTGCACGCGGATTGCCCAGCGACTGAAGCACGCGCTACCCTGCCTGCTTGTTCCTTTGCAGCGAAAACCTTGATGCCACTGCGCCAGCGTCTCGAAAATCTACCGGTTGGGCAAAAACTGCTGGCGGCCCTGCTGGTTTTGTTGACCACCGTCTTGCTGGTGGCCAACCTGACCTTTATCAGCGCCGCCTACTGGATCTCCCAGGAAAGCATGGCGCCCCAGGCCTTGCAGGCCATCGGTCGGCTGGTGTCCAACCCGTCGCTCGCCGCCGAGTCCCTGGACTCACCGCTCAAGGCGCAAACCCTGCTGGATGAACTGACCAGCTACTCGCCATTGCGGGCCGCGGCCTTATACGACGGAGATGGCACGCGCCTGGCCCAGCTGCAACATGCCAATCGCCTGCACCTGCCAGATAATTTCCGGGACATTGAAACCTGGCGTACCACCGAATTTCGCAGCAACCAGGTGATCACCCTGCCCCGTGCCGGCAAACCGTCCGGGCACTTGCTGCTGGTGGCCAGCAGCGAACTGCCGGTGGCTTTCTATACCGGGACCTTCACCGCCAGCCTGGGTATCCTGATCTTCAGCGTGCTGCTGTGGCTGGTGATCGCCCGGCAGATCAAGCGCCTGATTACCCGGCCGATCCATGAACTGGAAGAATTGTCGCGCCAGGTCACCCGGGAAGAGAACTACGCCCTGCGCGCCGGTCGCGGCAACCATGATGAAATCGGCAGCCTCGCCGAAGCTTTCAACACCATGCTTTCGCGCATTGAAGCCCGTGAGCAGCAACTCAAGCGCGCGCGGGACGATTCCCAGGCCGCCTACGATCAAGCCCAGGGCCTGGCGGAAGAAACCCGCCACACCAACCGCAAGCTGGAACTGGAAGTGCAGGTGCGCAGCAAGATCGAGAAAAAGCTCACCGGCTTCCAGAACTACCTCAACAGCATCATCGACTCGATGCCCTCGGCGCTGATCGCCCTCGACGAACAGCTCTACGTCACCCAATGGAACCAGGAAGCCAGCGCACTTTCCGGGACCCGCCTGGACGAGGCACTGAACCAGCCGATTTTCCTCGCCTTCCAGCCGCTCAAGCCGTTCCTGCCGCAGATCAAGGCCACGGTAGAGCAACACACCGTGGAGCGGATCGAGCGCGTTACCTGGGTCAAGGATGACGAACCCAAGCACTACGCCCTGACCTTCTACCCGTTGATGGGCGGTGCCGGGCGCGGCGTGGTGATCCGGATCGACGACATCACCCAGCGCCTGTCCCTGGAAGAAATGATGGTGCAGTCAGAGAAAATGCTCTCGGTCGGTGGCCTGGCCGCCGGCATGGCGCACGAAATCAACAACCCGCTGGGAGCGATCCTGCATAACGTGCAGAACATTCGCCGCCGGTTGTCCAACGAACTGCCGAAAAACCTCGAGCACGCCGAACAGGCGGGCATCGACCTGGACTCGGTCAACCGCTACCTGCAAAGCCGCGAAGTGCCACAGTTGCTCGACGGCATCCAGCAGGCTGGCGCCCGGGCGGCGAAAATCGTCACCCACATGCTCAGTTTCAGCCGCCGCAGCAACCGGCAGATGGCGCCGTGCGACTTGCCGGCCTTGATCGACCAGGCGGTGGAAATTGCCGGCAACGACTTCGACCTCACCGTCGGCTTCGACTTCAAGGGCCAGGCGATCATCCGCCAGTTCGACCCGCAACTGGGCCCGGTCCCCGGCACCGCCAACGAACTGGAGCAAGTACTGCTCAACCTGCTGAAAAACGCCGCCCAGGCCATTCATCAGCGCGAAGACGGCAGCGAGCCCGGCCGGATCATCCTGCGCACCCGGCTCAACCCGCCGTGGGCAGAAATCCAGGTGGAAGACAACGGCATCGGCATGAGCGAGAACGTGCGCAAACGCACGTTTGAGCCATTCTTCACCACCAAGGAAATCGGCCAGGGCACCGGGCTTGGGTTGTCGGTTTCGTATTTCATCATCACCAACAATCACAAGGGGCAGATGGAAGTGCATTCGACCCTTGGCCAGGGTACCTGCTTCACCTTGCGCCTGCCCCTGGCGGGCAGCCAATTGCCACCCAACGAACTCACTCAACTGGAGCGCTAACCATGGGCTTTCGCCTGTCGAAAATTTACACCCGTACCGGCGACAAGGGCGAAACCGGCCTGGGCGACGGCCGCCGCGTGCCCAAGGACCATCCACGGGTGGAGGCGATTGGCGAGGTGGATGCGCTGAACAGCCAGTTGGGTTTGTTGCTGGCGGGATTGGAGGAACAAAGCGGGCAGCATCCAGCGTTGAAGGATGTGATCGAGGTGCTGACACCTTGCCAGCATCGTCTGTTTGACCTGGGCGGCGAATTGGCGATGCCGGTGTACAAGGCGCTGAACGCGGCGGAAGTCGACCGGCTTGAGGCGGCGATCGATCGCTGGAATGAAGAGGTCGGGCCGCTGGAGAACTTCATTCTGCCGGGTGGTTCGGCGTTGATTGCCCAGGCCCATGTATGCCGAAGCCTGGCTCGCAGTGCGGAGCGCCGGTGTCAGCACCTGAATGCAGAGGAACCGCTGGAAGGCGTCGGGTTGGCGTACATCAACCGGCTGTCGGACTTGCTCTTTGTGGCAGCCAGGGTGATTGCCAAGCGCCAGGGCGTTGCAGAGATCTTGTGGCAGGCGGCGGCAAAGCCGCACTGACGCTTACTGACCGATTGCAACCTGTGGCGAGGGAGCTTGCTCCCGCTGGGCTGCGTAGCAGACCCAAAATATTGGGAGCGCTGCGCACTCCAGCGGGAGCAAGCTCCCTCGCCACAACAGCTCCCCTGGCCACTCGCCAGGGTTATGCCTAAACCTCAGGCCAGAACGCCCGAATCCCCGCCACACCTTGAGCACCAGCCTCCCAGGCCTTTTCGCGCTCAGCAGGACCCACCCCACCGAGCAAGAACACCGGCTTGCTGAACCCACTGATCAACTGCTGTGCCTGCTCCCAGCCCAACGGCTCGGCATCAGGATGAGTCTGGGTCGGCTGCACCGGCGACAAGGTGACGAAATCCACGTCCATCAACTCCGCCAAGGCTAATTCCTCAGCATTGTGGCAAGACGCCGCCAACCAGCGATCCTTCGGCAAAGGACGTCCCTTGCTGGCGTACTTGCGCAGTTGCGCCGAGGTCATATGCCAGCCGGCCGCGGGAAAATCCCCCAGCCATTCAAACGGCCCCTTGAGCATCAGTTGCGCCTTGCCCGCACACAGGCCCACGGCGTCCACCGCCAGGTCACGGTACTTGGGGTCGTAACCGTTGGGGGCACGCAGCTGAACCAGTTTGATGCCACCAGCGATGGCTTTTTGAATACCGCGCAGCAGGACGGGTGTCTCCAGCTCGCCCGGAGTGATCAAGTAGTCAGCCGGTAAACGCGCCGCCGCAACGATCGGCGCATTGGCTGCCGGAAACTCATAGTTCGGCAGGTCCCGCTGGGCCACCCACTCAAGGGGTTGGCCTTCGGCACCGTGGGGCTCGCCGGTAAAGGCCGAGACTTCCCAGACATCCAGCAACACCTGTTTGTCCGGGTAATCATGCTGCACCTTGATCAACGGGCGAGCCGCCGTGACCTGGATGCCCAGCTCCTCCTGCAATTCACGGGACAGCGCGGTAGCGACCGACTCATCGGCCTCCACCTTGCCACCGGGAAACTCCCAGAGGCCGCCCTGATGCTGGGTATCGGCGCGGCGCGCCAGCAGAATCCTGCCGTCGACACCCCGGATGACCGCTGCTGCTACATGAACTCGTTTCACCGCACTATTTCCTCTGAATCGGTTTGAAGACCTGCCTGGTATCAGGTGCGGTATTCCGCGTTGATCTTCACGTACTCGTGGGACAGGTCAGTGGTCCAGATGGTTTCGCTGCACTCACCGCGACCCAATTCGATCCGGATGGTGATTTCTTCCTGCTGCATCACCGCCGAACCCTGGGCTTCGGTGTACGTCTCGGCCCGGGCGCCACGGCTGGCGATGCACACTTCGCCGAGGAACACGTCGATCTTGCTCACGTCCAGGTTCGGCACGCCGGCACGGCCCACAGCGGCCAGGATACGGCCCCAGTTCGGGTCGGAGGCAAACAGCGCGGTCTTGATCAGCGGCGAGTGAGCCACGGTGTAACCGACATCCAGGCATTCCTGGTGGTTACCGCCGCCGTTGACTTCAACCGTCACAAACTTGGTGGCGCCTTCGCCGTCGCGCACGATGGCCTGGGCCACGTCCATGCACACTTCGAACACCGCCTGCTTCAACGCGGCGAAATACGCGCCGTTGGACGAGGTGATTTCCGGCAGGTCAGCCTGGCCGGTGGCGATCAACATGCAGCAATCGTTGGTCGAGGTGTCGCCGTCGATGGTGATGCGGTTGAAGGACTTGTTGGCGCCGTCGAGCATCAGGTTTTGCAGCACGTCACGGGAGACTTTGGCGTCGGTGGCGATATAGCCCAGCATGGTCGCCATGTTCGGGCGAATCATGCCGGCGCCTTTGCTGATGCCCGTGACGGTAACGGTCACGCCTTCGTGCACAAACTGACGGCTGGCGCCTTTTGGCAGGGTGTCGGTGGTCATGATCCCGGTAGCCGCAGCCGCCCAGTTATCCACCGACAGGTCATCCAGCGCTGCTTGCAGCGCGCCTTCGATTTTCTCTACCGGCAGCGGCTCACCGATCACGCCGGTGGAGTACGGCAGCACCTGGCTGGCCTCCACGCCGGTCAGCTCCGCCAGCTTGGCGCAGGTGCGGGCAGCGGCGGCCAGGCCAGGCTCGCCGGTCCCGGCGTTGGCATTGCCGGTGTTGGTCAACAGGTAACGCACCGGGCCTTCGACACGCTGCTTGGCCAGAATCACGGGCGCGGCGCAAAACGCGTTCAGGGTGAACACACCCGCGACGGTCGAGCCTTCGGCACAGCGCATCACCACCACATCCTTGCGCCCCGGGCGCTTGATGCCCGCCGAAGCGATACCGAGTTCAAAACCGGCAACCGGGTGCAACGTGGGCAAAGGACCAAGACCAACAGCCATGAATGCGCTCCTAAAAATATTGGGTGTGTACCCCGTCGCTATCGACGGTGACGAAATGGCAAAACGCCGCGACGGCTGATGCCGGTCGCGGCGCGGGGGTGTTGCAGCGTCAGGCGAAAATCTTAGTTGATTTCGCCGTGGCAGTGTTTGAACTTCTTGCCCGAACCGCACCAGCACAGTTCGTTGCGGCCCAGCTTCTGTTCGTTGCGCACCGGGGCCTGGGCCAGGGCCACATCGACCTCTTCGCCCAATACTTCCGGAGCCTCAAGACCAGGCGCTTCGTCGTGCTGGAACTGCATACGCGCAGCCAGTGCCTCGGCTTCCTGACGCAGGCGGGCTTCTTCCTCGATCGGGTCTTCGCGACGCACCTGAACGTGGGACAGCACACGAATCGAATCGCGCTTGATCGAATCCAGCAGTTCGGAGAACAGCGTGAACGACTCGCGCTTGTACTCCTGCTTCGGGTTCTTCTGGGCGTAGCCACGCAAGTGGATGCCGTGACGCAGGTGGTCCATGGTCGACAGGTGGTCTTTCCACAGGTCGTCCAGCACGCGCAGTACGATTTGCTTCTCGAAGGTGCGCAGTGCTTCGGCACTCGCCTGCTCTTCTTTCTCGTTGTAAGCGGCCAGCAGCTCGGTCATGAGCTTCTCGCGCAGGGTTTCTTCGTACAGGTGGTCGTCTTCGTCGAGCCATTGCTGGACCGGCAAGTCGACACCGAAGTCGCTCTTCAACGCAGCTTCCAGGCCGGCAACATCCCACTGCTCAGGCAGGGACTGTGGCGGGATATGGGCGCTGACGGTGGCGTTGAGCACGTCCTGGCGGAAATCGGCAATGGTCTCGCCGATGTTGGTGGCAGCCAACAAACTGTTACGCATGTGATAAATCACTTTACGCTGTTCGTTGTTGACGTCATCGAACTCGAGCAGTTGCTTACGAATGTCGAAGTTACGGCCTTCTACCTTGCGCTGGGCCTTCTCGATGGCGTTGGTCACCATGCGGTGTTCAATCGCCTCACCGGACTGCATGCCCAGGGCTTTCATGAAGTTCTTCACCCGATCCGAGGCGAAGATGCGCATCAGGCTGTCTTCCAGGGACAGGTAGAAACGGCTGGAACCGGCGTCACCCTGACGACCGGCACGACCACGCAGCTGGTTGTCGATACGGCGCGATTCGTGACGCTCGGACGCGATCACCTGCAAGCCGCCGGACTCCAGCACTTGCTGGTGGCGCTTCTGCCAGTCGGCCTTGATCTGCGCGATCTGCTCAGGGGTCGGGTTGTCCAGGGACGCAACTTCCACTTCCCAGTTACCGCCCAACAGGATGTCGGTACCACGACCGGCCATGTTGGTGGCGATGGTCAGTGCGCCCGGGCGACCGGCCTGGGCAATGATCTCGGCTTCTTTTTCGTGGAACTTGGCGTTGAGGACCTTGTGCTCGATGCCTTCCTTGGCCAGCAAGCTGGACATGTGCTCGGAAGTTTCGATGGTGGCAGTACCCACCAGCACTGGACGGCCCTGGGCCATGCATTCCTTGATGTCGGCGACGATTGCAGCGTATTTCTCGTCGGCGGTCAGGAACACCAGGTCGTTGAAGTCTTTACGCGCCAGCGGCTTGTTCGGCGGGATAACCATCACCGACAGACCGTAGATCTGGTGGAATTCGAACGCTTCGGTGTCGGCTGTACCGGTCATGCCGGACAGTTTGTTGTACAGACGGAAGTAGTTCTGGAAGGTGGTCGAGGCCAGGGTCTGGCTTTCAGCCTGGATGTTCAGGGCTTCCTTGGCTTCGATCGCCTGGTGCAGGCCTTCCGACAAACGGCGACCCGGCATGGTACGACCGGTGTGTTCGTCGACCAGTACGACCTGGCCGTCCTGCACGATGTATTCAACGTTGCGATGGAACAGCTTGTGGGCACGCAGGCCGGCATACACGTGGGTCAACAGGCCCAGGTTGTGCGCCGAGTACAGGCTCTCGCCTTCAGCCAGCAGGCCGATCTGGGTCAGCATGTCTTCGACGAACTGGTGACCGGCTTCGTTGAGTTCGACCTGGCGGGTCTTCTCGTCGATGGTGAAGTGACCTTCTTTGGTCACCACGCCTTCCACTTCCTCGATGTGTTGCTCAAGGCGCGGGATCAGCTTGTTGATCTCGGTGTACAGGCGCGAGCTGTCCTCGGCCTGACCGGAGATGATCAGCGGGGTACGGGCTTCGTCGATCAGGATGGAGTCGACTTCGTCGATCACGGCAAAATTGAGTTCGCGCTGGAATTTTTCTTCCATGCTGAACGCCATGTTGTCGCGCAGGTAGTCGAAACCGAATTCGTTGTTGGTACCGTAGGTGATGTCGGCAGCGTAGGCGGCGCGCTTCTCTTCCGGCGGCTGGAACGGCGTGACAACGCCGACCGTCAGGCCGAGGAATTCGTACAGCGGACGCATCCAGTTGGCATCCCGGCGGGCCAGGTAGTCGTTCACCGTCACAACGTGCACGCCCTTGCCGGACAATGCGTTGAGGTAAACGCCCAGGGTTGCCACCAGGGTCTTGCCTTCACCGGTACGCATTTCGGCAATCATGCCTTCATGCAAGG
>NZ_JBIUVK010000017.1:22825-113180 GCF_044742865.1 Pseudomonas sp. NPDC087814
CCTTGGCGATACGGGCCTTGAACTCGGCAGTCTTGGCACGCAATTGATCGTCCGAAAGGGCCACCATTTGCTCTTCGAAGGCATTGACGATCTGTACCGTCTTGAGCATGCGTTTGACTTCGCGCTCATTCTTGCTTCCAAAAAGTTTCTTTAACAAAGGCGCAAACATATCGGCAGGTTCTTCCACACATAGGGATGGAGGGCGCCCCGTGAGTCGCCCGAGCAGCCCTCACGGCCGCATGCGAACGAGCATTCTACCCGGAAACGTGGGTGAGGAAAGTGGCGTTATTCCACGATGCTGGCACGGCGCTCTTGGAGGGCTTGTTTAAAATAAGGGCTTTTTGCTGAACTTCAACCCATTCGGGCAATAAGTTACTCGTTGATTTAATGGATAAACTGCCGGTAATGCAATGGCGGCGGTGTCGCAGACGCTTTCTGCTACCATGGCCTCTCTGTTACTTAAGGTGTCTAGTCATGGCATTTCGCCCTCTTACGGCCCGAGCTCCCGCCGTGTTGCTTCGCGAAGCCAAGCCTTTAAAAGCCATCTTCGGCCATGCGCAACGCCTTGGTCATCTGCAACGCCTGGTAGAAAGCCAACTGCAGCCCGCCGCTCGCGAACACTGCCATGTGGCCTCGTGGCGCGAAGGCAATCTGCTGCTGATCGTCACCGACGGCCATTGGGCGACGCGCCTGCGCTACCAGCAGAAACGTTTGCAGCGCCAATTGATGGCCTTCGACGAATTCGCCAGCCTGACGCGCATCCAGTTCAAGGTGCAACCGCCGACCGTGCCGCAAGGCGCGGTGGGGCACACGATGGATTTGTCGGAAATCGCCGCCGAAACCATTCAGGCCACGGCAGACGGGATTACCGATCCGAACTTACGCGCTGCGCTGGAGCGGCTGGCCGCTCACGCCAAACCCAAAACCTGAGACCGGCGCAGAACCAAGTGTGGGAGCGAGCTTGCTCGCGAAGGTGGCGTGTCAGTCACTGGATATATTGACTGATCCACCGCTTTCGCGAGCAAGCCCGCTCCCACATTTGATCCCATCGTTATTTACGTTTGCTGCCGCCTAACAACGACCCCAGTAACCCGCGCACCAACTGCCGGCCCATCTGATTGGCCGCCTGTTGCATCGCCGATTTCAGTGCCTTGCCTGCCGTAGTACCGAGGAACGCACCGGCCTTGTCGGTAAAGCTTGGCTCTTCAGCGGCGGGCGTCGAATCCTCTTGCGGGCCCAAGTCCTTGCGCGCCATCAACACTTCGTACGCCGACTCACGGTCAATCGGCTTGTCATAACGCCCCTGCAATGGCGAACTGGCAATCAGTGCTGCCCGCTCAGCTTCGCTCAGTGGCCCGATCCGCGATTGCGGCGGTGCTACGAGTACGCGTTGGACTACTTCAGGCGTCCCCTTTTCCTGCAAGGTTCCCACCAATGCCTCACCTGTACCCAACTCGGTCAGCACCGCCAGCGCATCAAATGCCGGATTGGGCCGAAAACCATCGGCCACCGCCCGCAGGGACTTCTGCTCCTTGGTGGTGAACGCCCGCAGCCCGTGCTGGATGCGCAAGCCGAGTTGCGCCAGCACGGTGTCCGGCAAGTCCCCGGGAGACTGGGTGACGAAATACACACCGACGCCTTTCGAGCGAATCAGCCGCACCACTTGCTCCAGGCGATCCTGCAGGGCCTTGGGGGTGTCGGCAAACAACAGATGCGCCTCATCGAAAAACAGCGCCAGCAGCGGCTTGTCGGCATCGCCACGTTCCGGCAGTTGCTCGAACAGTTCGGCCAACAGCCAAAGCAGGAAGGTCGCGTAGACCTTCGGCGCCTCATGCACCAGCCGGCTGGCGTCCAATAGATGAATACGCCCGCGGCCGTCACTGGCCGGTTGCAGGATGTCTTCGAGTTGCAGCGCCGGCTCGCCGAACAACGCTTCGGCACCCTGCTGCTCCAGCACCGCCAGGCGCCGCAACAGCGCCTGGCTGGAACCGGTGGTCATCAAGGCCGCGTCTTCCCCGAGCAACTCCGGGTGATAGCGCAAATGGTTCAGCAGCGCCTTGAGGTCCTTGAGGTCCAGCAACAACAGGCCTTCACGATCGGCCACCTTGAAGGCTGCGTAGAGGGCCGATTGCTGGCTGTCGGTGAGCTCCAACAGGCTGCCGAGCAACAGCGGGCCCATTTCACTCATGGTGGTGCGCAACGGATGACCGGACTGGCCGTGGATATCCCACAACGTCACCGGATACGCCTTGGGCGTGTAATTAAGGAAAGGCATGCCGGCTATGCGCTCGGCGACCTTGCCCTGAGGGTTGGCCGCAGCGCCCAGGCCACACAGGTCACCCTTGATATCGGCGGCAAATACCGCGACGCCGGCGTCGCTGAAAGCTTCCGCCAGGCGCTGCAAGGTCACGGTCTTGCCGGTGCCGGTGGCGCCTGCGATCAGGCCGTGGCGGTTGGCCAGGCGCATCGACTGGGCAATCGGCTGGCCCTGAAGATCTGCACCAATAATGAGTTGCGAGGAGTCAGGCATTTTGTCACCCATGGTTAATCTTTGGCGCTGAATGGTCGATACAGATAAAGCGAGAGACCCAAAAAGTCTTGGAAAAACAGGCCGGATAATTCCTGCAGGAGCAGATGGAAATATCACACTTTTTTTGACGCAGCCATTCCGCGCGCCCCAGAAGGACGTGCATCGGATATTAAGACCATAGCGGACCCCACAAGCCATGAATAAAAATCTGCGTTTCAGCCATAAAATCCTGCTTGCCGCCGCTCTTGTCGTCATTGCCGCCTTTGCGTTGTTTACCCTCTACAACGACTACTTGCAGCGTAATGCGATTCGCGACGACCTGAACAACTACCTGCATGAAATGGGCGATGTCACTGCCAGCAACATCCAGACCTGGCTTACCGGGCGCATTGTGCTGATAGAAAGCGCCGCACAGAACATCGCCATCAACCCGGATTCAACCAGCGTCGCCAGCCTCCTGGAACAGAAGGCCCTGACGTCCTCGTTCATGGCCACGTACCTTGGCGACAGCAAGGGCGGCTTCGTCATCCGCCCCGATACCAAGATGCCCGACGGCTTCGACCCACGGGTACGCCCCTGGTACAAGGGCGCGCAGGGCAGCAACGGCTCAACCCTGACCGAACCCTACATTGACGCGGCCACCGGCCAGTTGATCATCTCCATCGCCACCCCCAGCACCAAGGCCGGCCAGAGTGTCGGCGTGGTGGGCGGCGACCTGAGCCTGCAAACCCTGGTAGACAACATCGGTGCCCTGAACTTCGGCGGCATGGGTTATGCCTTCCTGGTCAGTGCCGACGGCAAAGTGCTGGTACACCCGGACAAGGGCCTAGTGATGAAAACCCTGGCCGACGTCTATCCGAACAACACCCCCAGGATCAGCAGCGACTTCAGTGAAGTCGAGGTAAACGGCAAGACACGTATCGTCACCTTTACCCCGATCAAGGGCCTGCCCTCGGTGAACTGGTACCTCGGCCTGTCGGTGGATAAAGATAAATCCTTCGCCATGCTCAGCGAATTCCGCACCTCGGCGATCATCGCCACGATCATCGCCGTGGTCATCATCATCGCCCTGCTGGGCATGCTGATTCGCATCCTCCTGCAGCCACTGCACGTCATGACCCGCGCCATGGAAGACATCGCCGACGGTGAAGGCGACCTGACCCGCCGCCTGACCATCCAGAACCACGACGAATTCGGCGTGCTTGGCAGCGCTTTCAATCGTTTCGTGGAGCGGATTCACACCTCGATTCGCGAAGTTTCCTCGGCCACCGAGCAGGTCAATGAAGTGGCCCTGCGGGTGGTCAGCGCCTCCAATTCCTCGATGGTCAATTCCGACGAGCAGGCCAACCGGACCAACAGCGTCGCGGCCGCGATCAACGAGCTGGGGGCCGCCGCCCAGGAAATCGCCCGCAACGCCGCACAGGCCTCCAACCAGGCCAGCGATGCCCGGCACTTGGCCGAAGACGGTCAGCAAGTGGTGGAACGCAATATCAAGGCGATGAACCAGTTGTCGCAGATGATCAGCGCCTCCAGTACCAATATCGAAGCGCTTAACAGCAAGACAGTGAACATCGGGCAGATTCTGGAAGTGATCACCAGCATTTCCCAGCAAACCAACCTGCTGGCCCTCAACGCGGCGATTGAAGCCGCACGGGCCGGGGAAGCCGGGCGCGGCTTTGCGGTGGTGGCCGATGAAGTGCGCAACCTGGCGCACCGCACCCAGGAGTCGGCGCAGCAGGTGCAGAAGATGATCGAGGAGCTGCAAGTCGGCGCCCGGGATTCGGTCAGCACCATGAGCGAAAGCCAGCGGCACAGCCAGGACAGTGTGGAAATCGCCAACCTGGCGGGCGAGCGTCTGAACAGCGTGACCCAGCGTATCGGCGAAATTGACGGGATGAACCAGTCGGTAGCCACCGCTACCGAGGAACAGACCTCGGTGGTGGAGTCAATCAACATGGACATCACCGAGATCAACACCCTCAATCAGGAAGGTGTGGAAAACCTGCAATCAACCTTGCGGGCCTGTTCCGACCTGGAACAGCAAGCGGCGCGCTTGAAACAACTGGTGGGTAGTTTCCGGATTTGATCCCGCCGGGTCAGCGGCTGCCTTGCACAGCCGCTGACGCCTTTTCTTCAGGCAATTCGGATGTGTCCTGCAATTGTTCCCACAACTCGGCGGCGCCTGGAAACTCGGTGCCGTCCTCACTGCTCAGGTCATCCGGGTCATATCGACTCAAACAACCCTCTCCCAGCGTCGCGGGGGCTTTGGAAGTCGCCTTGTCCAGTGGATCGCTCATGCTCCAGTCCTCACCCGCGCTCAAAAAAAGGGCCTGTAGCGATTTAACGCCCAGGCCCTTCATTCTTCAATCAAAACACTTCAATCAGAACACGACAGTCTTGTTGCCGTGCACCAGTACCCGGTCTTCCAGGTGATAGCGCAGGCCGCGAGCCAGCACCATCTTCTCGACGTCACGGCCAAAACGGACCATGTCTTCGATGCTGTCGCTATGGCTGACACGCACCACGTCCTGCTCGATGATGGGCCCGGCGTCCAACTCTTCGGTGACGTAGTGGCACGTTGCACCGATCAGCTTCACGCCACGCAGGGATGCCTGGTGATACGGCTTGGCACCCACAAACGATGGCAGGAAACTGTGGTGAATATTGATCACCTTGCCAGCGTATTCACTGCACAACTCCGGCGGCAGAATCTGCATGTAGCGCGCCAGTACCACGACGTCCGCATCGTGCTGCTTGACCAGGCGCGAGACCTCGGCAAAGGCCGGCTCCTTGTCCTGCGGGTTGACCGGGACGTGGTAGTACGGAATGCCATGCCACTCGACCATGCTGCGCAGGTCGTCATGGTTGGAAATCACGCAGGAGATCTCGCAGTCCAGTTCATCGCTGTGCCAGCGGTGCAGCAGGTCTGCCAGGCAGTGGGACTCACGACTGGCCATCAGGACCACGCGTTTTTTCTGTTCCGTGTCGGTGATGCGCCAGGTCATCGAGAACTCTTCAGCGATCGGCGCAAATGCCTCGCGAAATGCCTCTAGACCAAAGGGCAGCGTATCGGCACGAATTTCGTGACGCATGAAAAACCAGCCGCTGAGATTGTCCGAGTGATGGCTCGCTTCGGTGATCCAACCGTTGTGGGAAGCCAGAAAGTTACTGACCTTGGCAACGATGCCAACCCGGTCCGGGCAAGCAATCACCAGCCGAAAAGTGCGCATTAGGGGGAAACTCCAGAACTTCGCAAAGGCCGCCATTCTAGCGATTGCGCAGAAAAACTGCAGTATTCCTCAACGCTTATTCTGATCGGCTGCGTCAACCCTGCCCCTTAATAGCGTAAGGTTTTTCCCCATTATGTGTGCAAACGCGTGGACTCCGGCAGTAAGCCAAGACTTAACCAGAGTATCTTTAGGCCATCCCCCTTACTAATTAACTCAATTCCACGCTTTTGCCACAAACAACCAAAGTAAATTACATAAATGCGGCCTTAAATGTTTACTTGGGCAAACTGTCTGACTATTATTGAGCCACTATCCCCTTTCACCCAGCGCCCTGCATAAGGTAGTCCCCATGTCCCTGATCAACGAATATCGCGCCACCGAAGAAGCTATCAAAGAGCTGCAAGCCCGTTTGAAGAACCTGTCCCAAGACGACAAACTGCAAACCGAGCTGGAATTCGAAGGCAAATTGCGCACCCTGATGGGCGAATACTCCAAATCCCTGCGTGACATCATCGCGCTGCTGGATCCGGATTCGAAAGTTAAGGCTCCACGTGGCGCCGTAAAAGCTACCGGCACCAAGCGTGCACGCAAGGTTAAACAATACAAAAACCCGCACAACGGCGAAGTGATTGAAACCAAAGGTGGCAACCACAAGACTCTGAAAGAGTGGAAAGCCAAGTGGGGCGGCGACGTGGTTGAAGGCTGGGCTACCCTGCTGGGCTAAGCCTCGCCAGGACGCTGCGTGATACGCAACGCAATAAAAAACGCCAGCTTGCTGGCGTTTTTTATTGTCCGTATTTTACCGGGAAGCTGATTACAGACTCATTCGAGTCGCTAAGGCATCAACATACTCCTGCCATTCATCAAGCACCTGGCGCTGAAACGGTGTGGCACTAACAGCCAACTCAAGACACGCCTGCTTAAAACCCTCAAGGGTGTTTGGCGCGCCCCATTGAGGGTCTGACAAACGTTGCTGACAGAAAACTCTCCAGCGTTGTTGCTCTTCACTATTCAAGGTGTCTGGAAAGTTGCGTGCACGATAGCGAAATAATAATTCAGGCAAACGTTCATCATCGAAAGGCCATTGCTGGCGCGCTAGTTGCGCCGGCTCGGCGACTCTCACTTGCTCGCATAAACGTCGATCACGATCCCCGATAAAACCATCGTATAGCTGCTGCTCGGGATCGGCGCTTGGCGCAAAATCTTCCTCGGCGTAAATCGCCGCCAGTTTATCGCGCCATAGTTCCTGTGCGTCGCTTAGCCGCAGGGCCCGCGCATCACACTCATCCATATCCAGCTGCAAACGCTCGCGGTCTTGCGGCCGAAGCACGCTCAACGGTGCGACCACCGGGCAACGATTGATGTGCAGCAACTTGAGCGGTACCGGCAATTCACCTTCGGCCAGTTCGTCGCGGCGGGTATATAAGCGCCGGCGCAAGGTATCGGCGTCCTCGTCCAACAGCCCTTGCGGATCGAGCCCCAGGTCGCAGACGATCAATGCATTGCGATTGCGCGGGTGCCACGCCAGCGGCAGCACCACCCCCAGGTAATGACGCTCGGCAGAAAAACGACCGGAAATATGCACCATCGGCTGCAACAACCGCACCTGGTCCATGACCCGTTGTTTGCTGCGCAGTTGAAACAGCCAGTCATAGAGCTTGGGTTGCTTCTCGCGGATCAACCGGGCCAGGGCGATGGTGGCGCGCACATCGGACAAGGCGTCGTGGGCCTGGCCGTGGTCGATGCCGTTGGCGGCCGTCAACCGCTCAAGCTTGAGGGTGACGCGCCCGTCCTGTTCCGGCCAGACGATCCCGTCAGGGCGCAGGGCGTAGGCAGTGCGCACCACGTCGATCAGGTCCCAGCGGCTGTTGCCGCCTTGCCATTCCCGGGCATAGGGATCGAAGAAATTGCGGTACAAGCTGTAGCGCGTCATCTCATCGTCAAAACGCAAGGTGTTGTAGCCGGCCCCGCAGGTGCCCGGGGTGGCCAGCTCGGCGTGCACCCGGGTCATGAAGTCGGCTTCGGCCAGGCCTTTTTCCGCCAGCACGCCGGGAGTGATGCCAGTGATCGCGCACGCTGCCGGATGCGGCAGGATATCGTCGCTGGGGTGGCAGTAGAGATTGACCGGCGGCCCGACCTCGTTAAGCTCGAGGTCGGTGCGAATACCGGCTACCTGCAGCGGGCGGTCGGTACGCGGATTGATGCCGGTGGTTTCATAGTCGTACCAGAAAATGGTGGTCACGGGCTATTCCTGTGCTGAAGACCGGCAAAGTCTAGGCGCTTGCAGGCATCGGGGGCCAGCGCTGTGTTCCCTGTACAAACATTCAGTAAATCGTTGAGTGGTTGCTTCCACCGTCGACACTGCTAGCATCGGTCTTTCCAACCCCGCCGCTGCCGCCCAGGCGCCAGCGCCGCACTGCCAAGGACCGCGATGCCACCTGCGCCACTGGATACCCGCTACCAGATCGAGACCCCGGAGGGTATCGACCTGCCCCTGCGCCCGGCCGGCCTGCTGGTACGCTCACTGGCCTTTGCCTTCGACCTGGGTTTGCGCGGCCTGATTCTCGGCATCCTGTTTATCGCATTGGCCTTTCTCGGCAACCTAGGCATTGGCCTGGGTTCGCTGCTGCTGTTCCTCGTCAGTTGGTGGTACATGGTGCTTTTCGAAGTGCTCAACCAGGGCTGCTCGCCCGGCAAACAGGTCATGGGCCTGCGGGTGGTACAGGACGATGGCACGCCCATCGGCTGGTCCGCCTCGCTGATCCGTAACCTGCTGCGCTTTGTCGACATGCTGCCCTTCGGCTATTTCCTCGGCGCCATCAGTTGCCTGCAACACCCCAACTTCAAGCGCCTGGGCGACCTGGCGGCCGGGACCCTTGTGATCTACCGCGAACAACCGCTTTCCCGCCCGCAAGTGCCCCAGGCCCCGGCGCTGCGCCTGCCGTTCGCCCTTGAGCTGAACGAACAACGGGCGATTCTCAGCTTCGCCGAACGCCAGGGCGAACTGTCGGCCGAACGGGTCAACGAACTGGCCGCTATCCTGGCCACGCCCCTGCAGGTCTCCCCTGCCCGCGCCGTGGCAGAACTCAACGGTGTGGCCCGCGGATTGTTGGGGCCAGCATGAAACAGAGTCTTTTCGAAAGCCGCCATCAGCCACAATGGCAAGCCTTTGCCGAGCAATTGACGCAGTTGGAGAAAGGCAAAGCCAAAGGCGCCGACTTCGTCGACTTCCCTCATCAATACCGGCAGTTGTGCCAGCACCTGGCCCTGGCCCAGGAGCGCGGCTACAGCAGCTACCTGGTGGACCCGTTGCAGCAGCTTGCCTTGCGCGGCCATCAACAGTTGTATCGTCATCGCAGCCGGATGGGGGCAAACGTGCTGAGCTTCCTGCTGGCCGATTTCCCCAGGCTGGTTCGCGCGCAATGGCCATTTGTGCTGGCTGCCGGCCTGCTGTTCTTTGGCAGCCTGCTCGGCATTGCCTTGCTGGTGTACCTGTTTCCGGACTTGATCTACAGCATCGTCAGCCCTCGGCAGGTGGCCGAGATGCAGGCCATGTACAACCCCGATGCCAGCCGCCTGGGCCGGGCAGCCGAACGCGCTTCCAGCGAAGACTGGATGATGTTCGGCTACTACGTGATGCACAACATCGGTATCGCCTTCCAGACCTTTGCCGCCGGGTTGCTGTTCGGCCTGGGCAGCGTATTTTTCCTGTTCTTCAATGGCCTGATCATTGGCGCCGTTGCCGGGCACCTGACGCAAATCGGCTACGGGCAAACGTTCTGGTCATTTGTCATCGGCCATGGCGCCTTCGAGCTCAGCGCAATTGCCCTGGCTGGCGCGGCTGGCCTGCAACTGGGCTGGGCGCTGATTGCACCGGGGCCCCTCACCAGAGGCGAATCCCTGCGCCTGGCCGCGCGCAAAAGTGTGCAAATGATTTGTGGTGTGATGGTGTTCCTGCTGATCGCCGCGTTTATCGAGGCGTACTGGTCGTCCACCAATGCCGTGGCGCCGTGGGTCAAGTACCTGGTCGGCACCGCCCTGTGGTTGCTGATGGCGGCCTACCTGCTGTTTGCCGGACGGAATCGCCATGCGCCTGAGTGATGCCAGCGTCGTGATCCGCCCGCGTACCTCCTGGGAGGCCATGGACCTCGGCATCCTGCTGGCCCGGGAACACCGGCTGCTGTTGATGAGCAGTTGGGCCATCGTGACCTTGCCGGTCTTCGCCCTGTTCAGCGTGCTCCTGTGGAATCACCCCACCACCGCGCTGTTGCTGTTCTGGTGGTTGAAACCGGCATTCGACCGCCTGCCACTGTATATCCTGTCCAAGGCCCTGTTCTGCGAAACACCCAGCCTGAAACAAGCGCTGCGCCAATCGCCGCGGCTGCTCAAGGGCCAACTGCTGGCCAGCCTGACCTGGCGGCGCTTCAGCCTCAGCCGTAGCTTCGAGATGCCGGTGGTCCAGCTCGAAGGGCTGCAAGGCCAGGCGCGCCAACAACGTCTCGGGGTGTTGCAGAAGCGCAACGCAGGCGCCGCGCGCTGGCTGACCCTGATCGGGGTGCACCTGGAAATCGCCCTGTGGTTCGGGTTGATGGCCGTGTTCTATTTCTTCCTGCCGCAAGAGGTCGAACGCGACTGGGATTGGCAGCAACTGGTGCTCACCGCCGGCCACGACTGGCGTTGGCTGGAGCACCTGACCAGCATGTTCTACGCCTTGATCCTGGTGTTCTGGGAGCCGATCTATGTCGCCTGTGGCTTCAGCCTTTACCTGAACCGCCGCACGGTGCTGGAAGCCTGGGACCTGGAACTGGTGTTCCGCCGAATGCGCCAGCGCCTGAGCGGTGTGGCGTCGCTGCTGTTGCTGGTGGCCGGGCTGACGCTGATTCCGCCGATCCCATCGGCATGGGCTGATGAACCGGTTCCCCAAACGCCGCTGACTACACAATCGGCCAGTCACTCGATCAAGACGCTGTTGGAGCAGCCACCGTTCAAGATCCCGGAAACGCTCACTCGTTACCGCTTCGGCGAGGATAAAGCAGCCGACAAAAACAAAGCGGCAGGTGATGCCAAGCTGCCAGCCTGGCTGGAAGCATTGCTGAAAAACCTCAACAGTGATTCGTTCAAGCACATCGCCAAGGGCCTTGAAGTACTGCTCTGGGGATTGCTGGCAGGTGGCCTGGCACTGGTGATCTGGCGCTACCGCGACTGGCTGCATGCCTTTGTCAGCCGCCGCAGCCCGCGCAAACCCAAGGCTGCCAAACCCGTGCCTTCGCAGCTGTTCGGCCTTGAACTGGGGGCTGACACCTTGCCCGAAGACATCGCAGGCGCCGCCGAACAGCTGTGGGCAACACAGCCCCGGGAAGCCCTCGGCCTGCTCTACCGTGGGTTGCTCAGCCGCTTGCTGCACGACTTCAACCTGCCGCTGAAAAGTGCCGACACGGAAGGTGAAGTCCTGGAACGTATCCGCCAACTGCAACAACCGCAGCTGCTGGCATTCAGCGGTGAGCTGACCCGTTACTGGCAAAACCTTGCCTATGGCCATCGCCTGCCGCCTGCCTTGGTGCAACAACAGCTATGCAGCGATTGGCGAACCCTGTTCGGTTCGGGAGCGGCGCAATGAACCGGCCGTTGCTGTGGGTCGGGCTGCTGGTCGCGGGCTTGCTGGCAGCAGGCGGTTTTTATGCCTGGCACAAGGCGATTCCTTATCAGGAAGTGGTCGATCGCGGCCCTTCACCCGAAGCCCTGGCCAACCCCTACCTGGCAGCTGAACACTTTCTGCGCCAGCAGGGCCTGGTGGTGGAACATGCCAACAGCCTCGAACGGCTGGCCAGCCTTTCGCCCAAGGGCAACAGCCTGCTGTTGCTGGGCGAGCGCAGCAACATGAGCCCGCCCCAGGTTGATCAATTGCTGCAGTGGACCCGGGCTGGCGGCCATCTGCTGCTGGTAGCCGAAGCGCTGTGGGATGAGGACACCGGTGAAAGTGGCGACCTGTTGCTGGATCGTGTGCAGATACACCAATCCTTCAGTGAAGAATTCGACGCTCCGGCACCCGCGCGTAAAAAGAAAACGCCGGACCTGACCAAACTCTATGTGGACAACGAAACAGCGCCGGCCTATTTCAGCTTCGACACCGACTTCAACCTCACCGACCCCAGGCACCTGGCACAATTCTCGGCCAACAGCGCCCGGTCGACGCACCTGATGCAGGTCAACCTCGGGCAAGGGCGTGTGACCGTGGTCACCGACAGCGACCTGTGGAAAAACCCCGGCATCGGCCTGCACGATAACGCGTGGCTGCTCTGGTACCTGAGCCAGGGCACCCAGGTCACACTGCTGTTCAACACTGATATCGAGGACCTGTTCAGCCTGTTGTTGCGCTACTTCCCCCAGGCACTGGTGGCACTTGCCGCACTGATCGCCCTGGGCCTCTGGCACGCCAGCCTGCGCCAGGGTCCGATCCGGCAACCGGCGCCCAAGGCACGGCGGCAATTGCAGGAACACTTGAACGCCAGTGCCGACTTCCTGTTGCGCCGCAGCGGGCAAGACAGCTTGCTGCAAGCCTTGCAGCGCGACATCCAGCGCACCGCTCGGCGCCGTCATCCCGGGTTCGAACACCTCGATACAGCCGAACAATTGCGGGTGCTTGAACGCCTGACCCGCCAACCCTCCCTTGTTATCAGCCAGGCCCTTGGCCCACCTGCGACGAAACGGCTCTCCAGCGCCGATTTCAGCCGCCAGGTGGCCTGCCTGCAAACCCTCAGGAATGCCCTATGAGCGAATTTCCCGCCACTGACCCGATTCAGCGCGCCAGCCAACTGGCCCAGGCCTTGCGCGTCGAACTGCGCAAGGCGGTTATCGGTCAGGACCCGGTGATCGATGACGTGCTCACGGCGTTGATCGCGGGCGGCCATGTGTTGCTTGAAGGGGTTCCCGGCCTGGGCAAGACCTTGCTGGTACGCGCGCTGGCACGCTGTTTTGGAGGCGAGTTCGCGCGCATCCAGTTCACCCCGGACCTGATGCCCAGCGACGTGACCGGCCATGCCGTATACGACCTGCATACCGAACAGTTCAAGCTGCGCAAGGGACCGTTGTTCACCAACCTGCTGTTGGCTGACGAGATCAACCGTGCCCCGGCGAAAACCCAGGCAGCGTTGCTGGAAGCCATGCAGGAACGCCAGGTAACCCTTGAAGGCGAGGCGCTGCCCATCGGCCAGCCGTTCATGGTACTGGCCACCCAGAACCCCATCGAGCAGGAAGGTACTTACCCGTTGCCCGAAGCCGAACTGGACCGTTTCATGCTCAAGGTGCGCATGGACTATCCCGAGGCACAGCAGGAACTGGACATGGTGCGCGAAGTCACCCGCTCGTCCCGAGCCGACATGCTCGACGTACAGCCGCTGCGCACGGTGCTGCAAGCCGAAGACGTGCTGCTGTTGCAACAGATTGCCAGCGAGTTGGCGCTGGATGAGCAGGTGCTCGACTACGCCGTGCGCCTGGCCCGCACTACGCGCAGTTGGCCGGGCCTGACCATCGGCGCCGGGCCCCGGGCCTCCATCGCCCTGGTTCGCGGTGCACGGGCGCGGGCCTTGCTGCGCGGGGGCGAGTTCGTGACCCCGGACGACATCAAGGGCTGCGCCCTGGCAGTGTTGCGCCATCGGGTGCGTATTGCCCCGGAGCTGGATATCGACGGGTTGGAAGTCGACCAGGTGCTCCGGCAATTGCTGGACCAGGTCCCGGCGCCACGCCAATGAGACGCCCATGAGACCAACCCGCCTGCTGTTGACCTGGCTCGGTGTACTGCTGGGCCTGAGTATCCTGCTCGGCGCACTGGTGGCGCTACAGGTCAAGGTGCCAGACGCCCTGCACTCAGTGACGTGGGGCCTGCTGCTGGCCCTGTTGCTGCTGGCCCTGCTGGATGCCAGCCGCCTGCGCCGCCGGCCGTCCCCGCGCGTGCGACGGCAGATGCCCGGCAGCCTGGCACTGGGGCGCTGGGGGGAAGTGCGGGTAACCCTGGAGCACGATTATCCCCAGCCGTTGGCGGTCCAGGTATTCGATCATGTGCCTGACGGCCTGGCGGTGGAGGACCTGCCGCAATCCATCGAACTGCGGCCCGGCGAGCACAGTGAACTGGGTTATCGGCTAAGGCCCCAAAGGCGCGGGCATTTCAGCTTTACCCGCTGTGAAGTGCATCTGCCCAGCGCCCTGGGGCTATGGTCGGCCCGGCGCCTGATCGACGTCAGCGACGCCACCCGGGTCTACCCGGACTTCGCACGCCTGTATGGTGCGCAGTTGCTGGCGGTGGACAACTGGCTCAACCAGCTGGGCGTACGCCAGCGGCAACGGCGTGGGCTGGGCCTGGAGTTTCACCAGCTGCGTGAGTTTCGCGAAGGTGACAGCCTGCGCCAGATCGACTGGAAAGCCACCGCCCGGCAACGCACGCCCATTGCCAGGGAGTACCAGGACGAGCGCGACCAGCAGATTATGTTCATGCTCGATTGTGGCCGCCGTATGCGCAGCCAGGACGCCGAACTGTCGCACTTCGACCACGCGCTCAACGCCTGCCTGCTGCTCAGTTATGTAGCCTTGCGCCAGGGCGATGCCGTAGGGCTGTGCACCTTTGCCTGCGACCAGCCGCGCTACCTGGCGCCGGTCAAGGGCAGTGGCCAGCTCAACCTGTTGCTGAATGCGGTGTATGACCTGGACACGTCCCGGCGTACGGCCGATTACCAGGCGGCCGCCAGCCAACTGCTGGCCCGGCAGAAACGTCGCTCGCTGGTGATCGTAGTGACCAATTTGCGGGATGAGGAAGATGAAGAGTTACTCAGCGCCGTAAAGCGCATCAGCCGCCAGCACCGGGTAATGGTCGCAAGCCTGCGGGAGGAGGTCCTTGGCCAGTTACGCCAGGCTCCCGTGCAAACCCTGCACGAAGCCCTGGCCTACTGCGGCACGATCAACTATCTCAATACCCGGGACGAACTCCACGACCGCTTGAACGCCCACGGGCTGTCGGTACTGGACACACTGCCTTCGGACCTAGGCGCCGCCCTGGTGACCCGCTACCTGGGCTGGAAAAAAGCCGGCGCGCTATGAACGCCGGATGCAGCACCTAGGCAGAGGCCTGCAACGGATCAAAGCTGAAGTAATCCAGCAGCGCGCTGATCACCTCCCCATATTCGGCTGGGGCCTGGGATATGGTGAACCCGGAATCGTAATGCTGGGGGTTTATATCCTCATGACACCACAGGCAGGTGGCCGTGAGGTCTACCGCCTGCACCTCACCCTCAGGCCCGGGGATCTTCAAGCGCAGCTCGAACTCCACATCGACCATCATGGGTAACTGGCTGATCAACATCAGGCCCTGCTCGGAAACATTGCCCAGATAGCCGATTGGCTTGTCCGTCAGGCGGTTGAACACTTGAAGGAAGCAAGGTAACTGATGCCGCTCGATCCGTCGGTGAGTAAACATGATGAGGTCGCCATCCAATGGCCATATATGTGGCCGCTCCAGTGATTCGAAACGAGCCTGAAGGCCCGCTCTCCCCGGATATCGGTGCGACAACCGCAAACGGGTTGCCACTTTTACAGCTGCCAAATCCGGGAACGCCATCCGTTTGAATAGAAACTTATACAAACTGACATTCAAAGATTAGCCCAAGACTGGCAACGAGCCAGCTATGGCATGACAAATATCATCACAACGACGCCGGCCGCGGCTGGGCAACACTCGCGCCGGGGTAATGCCCCAGTTGCTGCAGGGTATCCAAACGGGCACGGGCACGGAATGCGTACTCGCTCGCCGGGTACTGGCTGATGATGAACTGATAGGTTTGCGCCGCATCGACAAACAGCTTCTCGCGCTCCAGGCACTGCCCGCGCAACATCGAGACTTCCGGTTGCACGTAGCGCCGGGAACGGCTTTCACGGTCGACCTGGGACAACTCAAGGGTGACCCGCTGGCAATCGCCCACACCGTAGGCGCGGTACGCATTGTTCAAATGATGGTCCATCGACCAACGGGTGCAGCCGACAACACTGACGGCCAGGGCAGCAATGATCACGATTCGCATGGGGGTTCTCCTGTCTTGTGCAGTGTATCGACCCTTCATCGAAAATCTTCAAGGTTGTTCATCTGTTCATGCAGAGTGAAAACAAGCGAATCATCGATAAGTAGTGCAAACGAACAATGACTACAACCAAAGAGCATAGTAGCCTTCCCCAGCGCTTGAACTCAGGAGTCCGTGCATGTCCGTCCGTCGTACCAAAATCGTCGCCACCCTTGGCCCGGCCAGTAACTCGCCGGAAGTCCTCGAACAGCTGATTCTGGCTGGCCTGGACGTTGCCCGTCTGAACTTCTCCCACGGCACCCCGGACGAGCACAAGGCTCGCGCCAAGCTGGTGCGTGACCTGGCCGCCAAGCATGGCCGCTTCGTGGCGTTGCTGGGTGACCTGCAAGGCCCGAAAATCCGTATCGCCAAATTTGCCAACAAGCGGATCGAGCTGAAGATCGGTGACCAGTTCACCTTCTCCACCAGCCATCCGCTGACCGAAGGCAACCAGCAAGTCGTGGGTATCGACTACCCGGACCTGGTGAAAGACTGCGGCGTCGGCGACGAACTGCTGCTGGACGACGGCCGTGTGGTAATGCGCGTCGACACCGCCACCCCGACCGAACTGAATTGCACCGTGATCATCGGCGGCCCGCTGTCGGACCACAAAGGCATCAACCGTCGCGGCGGTGGCCTGACTGCCCCGGCCCTGACTGAAAAAGACAAGGCCGACATCAAGCTCGCCGCCGAAATGGAAGTGGACTACCTCGCGGTATCCTTCCCGCGCGACGCCGCCGACATGGAATACGCCCGTAAACTGCGCGACGAAGCCGGCGGCACTGCCTGGCTGGTGGCGAAGATCGAACGCGCCGAAGCCGTAGCCGACGATGAAACCCTCGACGGCCTGATCAAGGCTTCCGACGCCGTGATGGTTGCCCGTGGCGACCTGGGTGTGGAAATTGGTGACGCCGAGCTGATCGGTATCCAGAAGAAAATCATCCTGCACGCACGTCGCCACAACAAGGCGGTGATCGTTGCGACCCAGATGATGGAGTCGATGATCCAGAACCCGATGCCAACCCGTGCCGAAGTGTCCGACGTGGCCAACGCCGTGCTCGACTACACCGACGCCGTGATGCTTTCAGCTGAAAGTGCGGCTGGCCCGTACCCGCTGGAAGCCGTGCAGGCCATGGCACGCATCTGCGTCGGCGCTGAAAAGCACCCGACCAGCAAGACCTCCAGCCACCGTATCGGCAAGGTCTTCGAAAGCTGCGACCAGAGCATCGCCCTGGCGGCCATGTACACCGCCAACCACTTCCCGGGTGTGAAAGCGATCATCGCCCTGACCGAAAGTGGCTACACGCCGTTGATCATGTCGCGCATCCGTTCCTCGATCCCGATCTACGCGTTCTCCCCGCACCGCGAAACCCAGGCCCGTGCGGCCATGTTCCGCGGCGTCTACACCGTACCGTTCGACCCGGCATCGCTGCCGCCTGAGCAAGTCAGCCAGGCCGCGATCGACGAGTTGCTCAAGCGCGGCGTCGTGGAGAAAGGCGACTGGGTCATCCTGACCAAGGGTGACAGCTACCACACCATCGGCGGCACCAACGGCATGAAGATCCTGCACGTTGGCGACCCAATGGTCTGAGTGACCGCTCGCTGAAAAACAAAAGCCCTGCCATGTGAATGGCGGGGCTTTTTGCATTGCAAATTGGCTTGTGTGTTGGCTTTACTGGCCTATTCGCGAGCAAGCCCGCTCCCACATTTGATCGCGTACATCCTGAAGAAACACGGTCGAATGTGGGAGCGGGCTTGCTCGCGAAGACGGCCGACCAGTCAACGCTCATTCACCTCCGAGTGATAAACCCCGACAACGCCGCAATCGCCTCCGGCGACTTCAACCTCTGGGTAAACAACGCCCCCTCCTCCTCGATGACCTTGCGCAACTGCTCGCGATCAACGCTTTTCATCAGATGCTTGCTGACCTGCACCGCGCCCGGCGCCAGGGTCTCAAACCGTCCAGCAATTTCCCGGGCCTTGGCCAGGGCCGATTCACCGCTGCCCAATGCCTCGGTGGCAATGCCCCAGGCGGCAGCCTGTTCGCCGGTGAACCCTTCACCCAGCAGCAGCAACTCCGCCGCCTTGGCATGCCCCAGCAAGCGCGGCAGGATCAAGCTGGACCCAAACTCCGGACACAGCCCCAGGTTGACGAACGGCATGCGCAACCGTGCATCCCGGCTGACATACACCAGGTCACAATGCAGCAGCAGCGTCGTGCCAATTCCCACCGCCACGCCCGCCACCGCCGCAATCACCGGCTTGCGGCAGTTGAGCAAGCTGCGCATGAAATTGAAGACCGGGCTGTCGAGATCCGCCGGCGGTTGTTCGAGGAAGTCGCCAATATCGTTACCGGCGGTGAAGCACTCGCTGCTGCCCTGGATCAGCACGGCATTCACGCTGGTATCGGCATCCGCCTGCTCCAGCGCCTCGGCCAATTGGCTGTACATGGCGCGGGTCAGGGCATTTTTCTTGTCCGGGCGATTGAGCTGCAAAATCAGCAACCCGCGTTCGCGTTGCTGCAGGATGGCATCGGTCATGACAAATCTCGCGGCTGGGAAATTCAGCGCTCAACCACGGGGCAGGAACACATCGGCCAGCAGTTGATTGCGCGGCAGTCCGGCCAGGAACAGGCGCTTGGAAAAGGCCTCGACACTGGCCGGGTGCCCGCAGAGTAAAGCCAGAGTTTGCCGGGAAACAAGCCGCAGTTGCGCCAACGCCTGCGTCACCTCAGCCGCTGTCCATAGCTCAACGGTCACGTTCGGATGCGCACCAGCCAGCTGGGCCAATGGCCCGGCGAGGTAATGACCGCCCGCGTCATGGGCCAGGTGAATGACCCGGATGGCGCCCTGGTGATCATGGCGCAAGGCCTCGCGCAACACGCCCCATAGCGGGCCGAGTCCGGTGCCCGAGGCCAGCAGCCAGAGCGGCCGCGATTGCCAGTCGGGGTCGTACTGCAAGGCGCCGCCCCGCAATTCGCCCAGGCGCAGGCTGTCACCGGCCTTGAATTGGCGGGCGGCGTCGCTGAATTCGCCGGGCAGGCGGCAATCGATGTGAAATTCGAGAAACGGATCTTCCTGGGGCAGGCTGGCCAATGAATAAGGCCGCGCAACGCTGCCGGCCCACAACACCAGATGCTGCCCCGCCCGGTAGCGCAAGCCGCGTTCGGGTTGCAGCCGCAAGCGCAGTACACTCGGGGTCAACCAATCGACGCTCAGCACCGTCGCCGGCAACCCGTCACGCAGCGGGTCGAAGGCTTCGACCTGCAAGTCACCTGCGACCTGGCACTGGCACGCCAGGCGCCAGCCATCCTGGCGCTGCGCCGGGCTCAGGGCATCCGGCTGGTTGTCCTGGATATCACCCTGGCAACGCACCAGGCAGGCATGGCAGCTGCCGGCGCGGCAACTATAAGGCACGGCCACGCCCGCCTGGTTCAGGGCATCCAGCAGGTTGCTGCCGGCGGCTACCGACCAGTGGCGTTCACCGACGTGAAGTTCAGGCATCAAGGGTCTCGGATCAAAAAGGCGTCTACAGGGAATCACGCCCCGTAGAGTTTGACCATAGTCGGGTGTATCGGCCACCGTGGCGGGTTATACTGCCGCGCCTTTTTAGCGTCGCGCCTGCACCACTTTGGCGTGCCTTGGAAAGGTGGCTTCAGCCGACCGATGCAACACTGACGCCACCTTTATTGAATGTTCCCTTATAGAGGAGCGCGACTCATGACCGTGATCAAGCAAGACGACCTGATTCAGAGCGTTGCCGACGCCCTGCAATTCATTTCCTACTACCATCCCGTTGACTTCATCCAGGCGATGCACGAGGCCTACCTGCGCGAAGAATCGCCAGCGGCCCGTGACTCCATGGCTCAGATCCTGATCAACTCGCGCATGTGTGCCACCGGCCACCGCCCGATCTGCCAGGACACCGGGATTGTCACCGTATTTGTACGTGTAGGCATGGACGTGCGCTGGGATGGCGCCACCATGAGCCTGGACGACATGATCAACCAAGGCGTGCGCCAGGCCTACAACCTGCCGGAAAACGTCCTGCGGGCTTCGATCCTCGCCGACCCGGCCGGTGCGCGTAAAAACACCAAGGACAACACCCCTGCCGTGATCCACTACTCCATCGTCCCGGGTAACACCGTGGAAGTGGACGTGGCCGCCAAGGGCGGTGGTTCCGAGAACAAGTCGAAAATGGCCATGCTCAACCCGTCCGACTCGATCGTCGACTGGGTGCTCAAGACCGTTCCGACCATGGGCGCCGGCTGGTGCCCACCGGGCATGCTTGGCATCGGCATCGGCGGCACCGCCGAGAAAGCCGCGGTAATGGCCAAGGAAGTGTTGATGGAGTCCATCGACATCCACGAGCTGAAGAAGCGCGGCCCGTCCAACCGTATCGAAGAGATGCGCCTGGAGCTGTTCGAGAAGGTCAACCAACTGGGCATCGGTGCCCAGGGCCTGGGTGGCCTGACCACCGTGCTCGACGTGAAAATCATGGACTACCCGACCCACGCGGCCTCGCTGCCGGTGTGCATGATCCCCAACTGCGCCGCCACCCGTCACGCGCACTTCGTGCTCGACGGCTCGGGCCCTGCATCGCTCGAAGCGCCACCGCTGGACGCCTACCCGGAAATCGTCTGGGAAGCCGGCCCGTCGGCCCGTCGCGTCAACCTCGACACCCTGACCCCGGAAGACGTGCAGAGCTGGAAGCCGGGCGAAACCGTGTTGCTCAACGGCAAGATGCTCACCGGTCGCGACGCCGCGCACAAGCGCATGGTCGAGATGCTGAACAAGGGCGAAACCCTGCCGGTGGACCTCAAGGGTCGCTTCATCTACTACGTCGGCCCGGTTGATCCGGTGCGCGAAGAAGTGGTGGGGCCTGCCGGTCCGACCACCGCCACGCGGATGGACAAGTTCACCCGCCAGATCCTCGAGCAAACCGGCCTGTTGGGCATGATCGGCAAATCCGAGCGCGGCCCGACCGCTATCGAAGCGATCAAGGACCACAAGGCGGTTTACCTGATGGCAGTGGGCGGCGCGGCTTACCTGGTGGCCCAGGCCATCAAGAAATCCCGCGTCGTGGCGTTCGCCGAGCTGGGCATGGAAGCGATCTACGAGTTCGACGTGAAAGACATGCCGGTCACCGTTGCCGTTGATAGCAAGGGCGAGTCGGTACACATCACCGGTCCTGCCATCTGGCAGAAAAAGATCAGTGAAAGCCTGGCGGTTGAAGTGCAGTAAGCATTTCCCCTGCAAGGATAAAAGGCGACCACTACGGTCGCCTTTTTTTGTTTCATGCACCTCTCACTGTGGCGAGGGAGCTTGCTCCCGCTCCAGTGCGCAGCGCTCCCATTTTTTTGGGGCCGCTACGCGCCCCAGCGGGAGCAAGCTCCCTCGCCACAACAGCCATGCGCCTCATGCTATGGTGCTCGCCCCTAATTGCACTGTTCATCTTCGTATGATTGCGATTCCCCGTCCGCTGCGTTTGACCTTCTACTCCCTGCTGATCATCGCCGGTGCGATGCTGGCTGCCGCCCTGGCCACCCGCCACGCCGAACGCCTGGCCCTGGTGGATGACGCCGCCCGCGCCAATCAGCAGCTCATGCTTTATGGCAACTCCCTGCACACCCTGATCGAACGTTACCGCGCCCTGCCCGCCGTGCTGGCCCTGGACTCGGAAATGATCAGCGCCCTGAAGGGCCCGCTGGACACCGCCACCCAGGATTTGCTCAACCGCAAGCTGGAGCGCATCAACGGCGCCGCCCAGTCCTCGACCCTGGAACTGATGGACCGCAACGGCCTCGCCGTGGCCGCCAGCAACTGGAACCTGCCCAGCAGTTATGTGGGGCACAACTACGCGTTTCGTCCCTACTTCAGCCAAACCTTGAGCCAGGGCACCGGGCGTTTTTATGCAGTGGGCGTGACCACCGGGATTCCGGGGTATTTCCTCTCCAGCGCGGTGGTCGGCGAGAACGAGCAGTTCCTCGGTGCCATGGTGGTCAAGCTGGAGTTCCCGGAACTGGAGCGCGAGTGGGCCCAGGGCAATGACTTGCTGCTGGTCAGCGATGCCCGGGGCATTGTGTTTATCGCCAATCAGCCGGGCTGGCGCTACCGCGCGCTGCGTCCGTTGTCGGACAGCGACCACGCCGAACTCAAGGCCACCCGCCAATACGACAAGAAACAATTGCTGCCGCTGGACACCGAAGCCTTGCAACGCTTTGACGAAAACAGCCACCTGATGCGCGTCGACGGCCCCGACGGCAAGGCCAATTACATTTGGGAATCCCTGCCGCTGAAGGCCGAAGGCTGGACCTTGCACCTGCTGCGCAAGCCACAATTTGCCTTTGAAGACCAACGCAACGCCGGCCTCGCCGCCGCCGGCTCATGGCTGGCGCTGGTGTTCCTGGTGCTGTTCCTGACCCAGCGCTGGCGCCTCGCCCGCTTGCGCCAGCGCAGCCGCGAAGAACTTGAACAACTGGTGGAAGAACGCACCCGCGCCCTGCGTACTGCCCAGGATGGCCTGGTGCAATCCGCCAAACTGGCAGCGCTGGGGCAGATGTCTGCCGCCCTCGCTCACGAAATCAACCAGCCATTGACCGCCCAGCGCATGCAGTTGGCGACTCTGCGGCTGCTGCTGGACCATGGCCGGGTGGACGACGCCTACCAGGCCCTGACCCCGCTGGACGACATGCTCACACGCATGGCCGCGCTCACCGGCCACCTCAAGACCTTCGCCCGCAAGAGCCCCAGCGGCCTGCGCGAACGCCTCGACCTGGCGACGGTGGTGGACCAGTCCCTGCACTTGCTCGATGCGCGCCTGCGGGACGAAGCCATCGGCACCGTACTGGACCTGACCCGCCCCGCCTGGGTACGCGGCGACGCGATCCGCCTCGAACAGGTGCTGATCAACCTGCTGCGCAACGCCCTCGACGCCATGGCCGACAAGCCACGCAAGCGCCTGGAGATCCGTCTGCACGCCGATCAGCAGCTATGGCACCTGACCGTCAGCGACAGCGGCGGCGGGATCGCCGAGGAAAACCTCAACAGCGTGTTCGACCCGTTCTTCACCACCAAGCCGGTAGGCGACGGGCTCGGCTTGGGACTCGCCGTGTCGTACGCTATCGTCCACGAACTTGGCGGGCGCCTTAGCGCCGGCAATCAAGGTGACGGGGCGATCTTTACCCTGACCTTGCCCATCGCGCTGGAGACACCAGACCTATGTTGAATGCGGTGATTGTGGTCGACGACGAAGCCAGCATTCGCACGGCCGTCGAGCAATGGCTGAGCCTGTCCGGCTTTGAGGTGCAGTTGTTCAGCCGCGCCGAGGAATGCCTGGCGCAATTGCCCCGGGACTTTCCCGGGGTGATCCTGAGTGACGTGCGCATGCCCGGCCTCAGTGGCCTGGAGTTGCTGGCTGAAGTGCAGCGGCGTGACGCCGACCTGCCGCTGATTCTGCTCACCGGCCACGGCGATGTGCCGATGGCCGTCGAGGCCATGCGTGATGGCGCCTACGACTTCCTCGAAAAACCCTTCAGCCCCGAAGCCCTGCTCAGCAGCCTGCGCCGGGCGCTGGACAAGCGCGGGCTGGTGCTCGAAAACCGCCGCTTGCATCAGCAGGCCGATCACCGGGCCCAACTGGAATCGAGCCTGCTGGGGGTGTCCCGGGGTTTGCAGAACCTGCGCCGGCAAGTCCTGGACCTGGCCGGCTTGCCGGTCAATGTGTTGATTCGCGGCGAAACCGGCAGCGGCAAGGAACTGGTCGCCCGTTGCCTGCATGATTTCGGCCCCCGGGCGAAGAAGCCGTTTGTGGCGCTGAACTGCGCGGCGATTCCCGAGCAGCTGTTTGAAGCCGAGCTGTTCGGCCATGAAAGTGGCGCGTTCACCGGCGCCCAGGGCAAGCGCATCGGCAAGCTGGAATACGCCAATGGCGGCACGCTGTTTCTCGATGAGATCGAAAGCATGCCGCTGGCCCAGCAGGTGAAATTGCTGCGGGTGTTGCAGGAGCAAAAACTCGAACGGCTCGGTTCCAATCAAAGCATCAAGGTGGACTTGCGGATCATCGCCGCCACCAAACCCGACCTGCTGGACGAAGCTCGCGCCGGGCGTTTTCGCGAGGACTTGGCCTATCGCCTGACCGTCGCACAACTGCGCCTGCCACCGCTGCGGGAACGCCGGGAAGATATTCCCCTGCTGTTCGAGCACTTTGCACAAAGCGCCGCCGAGCGCCTGGGCCGCAACTTCGCGCCGCTGAGCGGACCCGCGCTGGGGCGCCTGCTCAGCCATGACTGGCCGGGGAATGTGCGGGAGCTGGCCAATGCCGCTGAACGCCAGGTGCTGGGGCTGGGTGAACCGGAGCCGGAAGGCATCGAAGCCGGGCAATCGTTGGCGGCGCAGCAGGAAGCATTTGAAGCCCATTGCCTGAAAGCCGCGCTGACCCGGCACAAAGGCGATATCAAGGCGGTGCTGGCCGAGTTGCAACTGCCACGGCGCACCTTCAATGAAAAAATGCAGCGCCATGGCCTGGCGCGGGATACGTTCCTCTAACCCGATCGTTCCCACGCTCCGCGTGGGAATGCAGCTCTGGACGCTCCGCGTCCGCCCTTAAAATCGTGACGCGGAACGTCACAGGATGCGCTCCCACGCAGAGCGTGGGAGCGATCTTCGTCGGCGGTTTTCCGCTCATCCCCCTTGATTCATCAGCAATTTTCCGCTCAAAAATTTCCGCAAACCCTTCTAGACCGGGCCTTCATCGGCTTGGCACAGCTCCTGCTATAGCCCAGCCAGGCTGCGCTACCGCGCGCTCCACAAAAACAATTAGATGAAGGATCCTTAAATGGATAACTCCAACTCCCTGCCTCTGGGGTCGGCGACTGCGCCGGCAAAAGGACGCACCACCTCCAGCCGTATCAAGTCGATCTTCAGCGGATCGGTCGGCAACATGGTCGAGTGGTACGACTGGTACGTCTACGCGGCTTTCTCCCTGTATTTCGCCAAGACCTTTTTCCCGAAAGGCGACACCACCGCCCAACTCCTGAACACCGCCGCGATCTTCGCCGTGGGCTTCCTGATGCGCCCGATCGGTGGCTGGCTGATGGGCCTGTACGCCGACAAAGTCGGGCGTAAAAAGGCCTTGATGGCCTCGGTGTACCTGATGTGCTTCGGCTCTTTGCTGATTGCCCTGAGCCCGGGCTATGAAGCTATTGGTATCGGTGCGCCGATCCTGCTGGTATTCGCCCGTTTGCTGCAGGGCCTGTCGGTCGGCGGTGAATACGGCACCTCCGCCACTTACCTCAGCGAGATGGCGACCAAGGAACGTCGGGGCTTCTACTCCAGCTTCCAGTACGTGACCCTGATCTCCGGCCAGCTCATCGCCCTGGCGGTATTGATCGTGCTGCAACAATTGCTGACCACCGAACAGCTGTACGACTGGGGCTGGCGTATCCCGTTCGCCATCGGCGCCCTGTGCGCGGTAGTGGCGCTGTACCTGCGTCGTGGCATGGAAGAAACCGAGTCGTTCACCAAGAAAGAAAAGGCCAAGGAAAGCGCAATGCGCACCTTGATGCGCCACCCCAAGGAACTGATGACCGTGGTTGGCCTGACCATGGGCGGCACCCTGGCGTTCTACACCTACACCACCTACATGCAGAAATACCTGGTGAACACCGTCGGCATGAGCATCTCCGACTCCACCACCATTTCGGCGGCCACGCTGTTCCTGTTCATGTGCCTGCAACCCATCATCGGCGGGCTGTCGGACAAGGTTGGCCGCCGGCCGATCCTGATCGCCTTCGGCGTCCTCGGCACCCTGTTCACCGTGCCGATCCTCACCACCCTGCACACCATCCAGACCTGGTGGGGCGCGTTCTTCCTGATCATGGCGGCGCTGATCATCGTCAGCGGCTACACCTCGATCAACGCCGTGGTGAAGGCCGAATTGTTCCCCACCGAAATCCGCGCCCTGGGTGTTGGCTTGCCCTATGCGCTGACCGTGTCGATCTTCGGCGGCACCGCTGAATACATCGCGCTGTGGTTCAAGAGCATTGGTATGGAAACCGGTTACTACTGGTACGTCACCGCGTGTATTGCGGTGTCGCTGTTGGTGTATGTGACCATGAAGGACACCCGCAAGCATTCACGGATTACTACGGACTAAGGGTTCGGCGGGCGTAAAAAAAGGGCCATGTCAGTCAATGACACGGCCCTTTTTCATTGCCCTCAAGACAGCTCGGCAGCCGCCTGGCGTCCATACCGACGCTGGGCATACGCCGCCCCGGCAATCATCACCACCAGCACCGCCGCCAACACGGCCGACGAGCCGATGGTGCCAAAGTCCAGCCCGCCCTTTTCATGGGGTTTGGTCAGGAAGTCACCCAGGGTTGCGCCGAACGGCCGGGTCAACACAAACGCCACCCAGAACAGCAGCACCGACGAAATCCGCGTGAAGTATTTAAGCAACACCACCACCGCGATACTCGCCCCGATCAGCAACGCGCCACCAGCGAACCCCAGCCCGGAATCATCCGCGAGGAAATCACCCAGCGCCGTGCCCAGGGTGTTGGAGAACAGAATCGCCATCCAGTAGAACAGCTCACCGCGAAAGGTCTGCACCTTGTTCACGTTCAGCGAGTCGCCGCTGATACGCCACAGGGCAAAGATCACCACCAGGATCGACACCAGAATCATCGAGCCCGTGGCATAACCCAGCCCCAGCGTGCGGTCCATAAAGTCCGACATGGTGGTGCCGGCGGTGCTGGTGGACAGGATCACGATCCAGTACAGCACCGGGTTGTAGGTTTTCGACCAGAGTTGCGTCACCAGAGTGACCAGGAACACGCTGATCAGGATCATCGAGCTGATGGCGTAACCGACATTCAAGGTCATCGACAGCAAGTCCCCGGCGGTTTCGCCCAGGGTCGTGGCGCAGATTTTCATGACCCAGAACGCCAGGGTGATCTGAGGAAGTTTGTTCATTGTGCAGAAGGCTCCAAAGGCTCAGTCGTTCAATCGGTCGACTTATAGGGGGTGTCGACCTGGCGCGCAGACTGACCCGGGAGCTGTGAAAAATAGGTGGGGGCTGTATGAAAATTCCATATGGATTATAGAAATCCGCCGCGCCGGATTGCACTATGGTGCCCTCCCCAGAACAGCGCATCAGGAACCCCGGCCATGTCCGACGATATTCATTTCTACGAACCCGCCAACGGCCACGGCCTGCCCCATGACCCGTTCAATGCGATCGTCGGCCCGCGCCCGATTGGCTGGATTTCGTCCCACGACAGCCAGGGCCGCCTGAACCTGGCGCCCTACAGTTTCTTTAACGCGTTCAACTACATTCCGCCGATCATTGGGTTTTCCAGTGTCGGGCGCAAAGACAGCCTGAACAACATCGAACAGACCGGTGAGTTCGTGTGGAACCTGGCCACCCGCCCGCTGGCCGAGCAGATGAACCAGAGTTGCGCGCCGGTATCACCCGAGGTCAACGAGTTTGAATTGGCCGGCTTGACGCCGGTGGCTTCAAAGGTGATCGCCGTGCCTCGCGTGGGCGAAAGCCCGGTGTCGTTCGAGTGCAAGGTGACGCAGATCATTCAGCTGCAGCGCGCCGACAAGGAGCTGGTGCCAAGCTGGTTGGTGCTCGGCGAGGTGGTCGCGGTGCATATCGCCAAATGGCTGCTGAAAGACGGGGTGTACGACACGGCTGCCGCCCAGCCGATCCTGCGTGGAGGTGGCCCGGCGGATTATTTTCAGTTGGGGCCGGAAGCGCTGTTCAAAATGTACCGCCCAGGCGCCACGCAACGCTGATTGGAACGAGATAAAAATGTGGGAGCGGGCTTGCTCGCGAAGGGGGCGTATCAGTCCATGCATATGCCAACTGATCCACCGAATTCGCGAGCAAGCCCGCTCCCACACAAGCCCGCTCTCAGATTTGGATCAGCGGTGTTTTTAGTTGGCGGAAGTTGCCCAAGAGAGCTGACCGTCTTCATCTACATCGACCAAGCGCTCCAGTTGCAGAGCTGCGGCATCGTCGGCGTCGGAGGCAGTCTTGAACGTCTGTCCATCGAGGATCTTGTGAAAGCGCGGTGCGCCCATGCCATCCAGCGCCTTGACGGCGATGGCGGCGCTATAGCCACCCTCTTCTTCACGCACCAAGGCGGAAACGGCTTCGTGGTGGGCAAACTCTTTACGTGCCATGTTGCAGGTCCTGGCCAATGGGAAAGGCGGCCATTCTAAAGCACTAGCCCGCCAGTTGCAGGTACTCGCCATAGGCATTGGCCGCCGAGGCGTCGGTAAAGGTCTGGAAGTCCATGCTGCGAACCACCATGTCATTCAACAACTCGGTGAAGACCATCAGCGCCGGCGAGCTGAAGTAGGCACTCATCGCCTGCTCGCTGCTCCAGAAGCCCGACACCAACCACACATCCGGGTCGGCCAGGGAGTGCTGCAACGAGAATTGCAGGCAACCCTGAGCCTGGCGGCCCGGTTCGATCAAACTGCTCAAGCGTGCACCCAGTTCGGTGCTGTACCCGGTACGGGCACGGATAAAGGCCATATGGCTCGCGGGAATGGGGGTGGACATGTTCGACTCTCCCGTTGAGAAGTGATGCTCGGCAAGCACTGTGAGGGCGTGTTGCCACAGGATCAAAGATACGGGCGCGGGTGTGGATGCGGTTAGTCAATTCCTGCTGGCTTATTGCACAATCCTGCGAGATACGTAGATATAGCAATCGGCCTGCGAAGTTTATTCCCGGCATGACTGCCGTATTTCAGGGGCATGACAGGCCCCGGCTTGCCTGATTCACGATTTTTCGCAGGATCAGGCAAGGATTGTGCAGAATCGAAATACCGCTTTTTGCAAAGCCGCCCTTAAGCTGTGCCCATCGTCAAAGCACCAGAGGATGTCCCATGTCGTCGCCCGAACTTCGCTCCAAACCCCTCGACGCCGATATGGAAAAGCAGCGCGCAGAACTCGCCGGCATCGTTCGCCGGCATACCTGGGAGGATGGTTCCTACGGCACGGCGATCACGTCGCTGTATCTCAACCGCCATAACTCCCCGCGTGAATTCACGCCGGTGCTGGTTGAACCCGCGCTGTGCATCCTCGCCCAGGGCAGCAAGGAAGTGCGCCTGGCGGATGAAGTCTTCGCCTACGACCCGCTCAATTACCTGGTGTTTTCGGTAGCGATGCCGGTGGCCGGGCGCATCCTTGATGCCACGCCGGAAGACCCCAACCTGTCGATTCGGGTGAATATCGACCCGGCACAGATCACCGCACTGATTGCCGAAGCCGGGCCGATGGGCGTGCCCCCGCGCCCGACCTCCCGAGGGATGTATGTCGACCGCCTGGACAGCCAGCTACTGGACGCCGTGCTGCGCCTGACCCGATTGCTCGACGCACCGAAAGACATCGCAATGCTCGCGCCGCTGATCAATCGGGAAATTCTCTATCGCCTGTTGCGCGGTCCACAGGGTTATCGGCTGTATGAAATTGCCGTCGCCAACAGTCAGAGCCATCGGGTGAGCCAGGCGATCACCTGGTTGAACGGCAACTACGAACAGCCCCTGCGCATTGATGACCTGGCCAAGGAAGTGAACCTCAGCGTCTCGACCTTGCACCACCGCTTCAAGGCGATGACCGCCATGAGCCCGTTGCAGTACCAAAAACAGTTGCGCTTGCAGGAGGCTCGGCGGTTGATGATCGCCGAGGGCCTGGAAGCCTCGGCGGCGGGGTATCGGGTGGGCTATGAGAGCCCATCACAGTTCAGCCGCGAATACAGCCGGCTGTTTGGTGCGCCGCCGTTGCGGGATCTGGCCAGGTTGCGCCAGAGCGTCTAACCACGGTTATAACACCGGATACTAATAATGTGGCGAGGGAGCTTGCTCCCGTTGGACTGCGCAGCAGTCCCATCTTTTGGGGCCGCTTCGCGCCCCAACGGGAGCAAGCTCCCTCGCCACAAGTACTCAATCAGCTGCGGTATTGGTGGTGTTCAATCCAGGCCACGAGGCAGTTGCAAGGTCACCCGCAAACCGCCCTCCCGCAGATTCTGCAAACTCACTTCACCGCCATGGCTGTGGGCAATGTTGCGGGCGATGCCCAGGCCCAGGCCGTAACCCTGTTGTTGCCCGGCCAGGCGGAAGTGCGGTTCGAAGACCTGCTCCAGGCGCTGTTCCGGCACGCCCGGGCCTTCGTCGTCGACGTGAAGGATGAATTCCGCGCCATCGTCTTCAATGTGCAAATGGGCGTTCTGCCCGTACTTCAGGGCGTTGTCGATCAGGTTGCCGATACAGCGCTTGAGCGCCAGCGGCTTGCCCGGGTACGTCGTAAGTGCCCGACCATGTTGGGTCACGCGCCCATTGCCGTTGGGCGCCAGGTACGGCTCCACCAGGCAGTCGAGTACGTGGTTGAGGTCCACCGGTTCGATGTTTTCGTGAATGTCGGTGTCTTTCACACACTGCAACGCGCCTTTGACCAGCAACTCCAGTTCATCCAGGTCGCGGCCGAACTTGGTTTGCAGGTTCTCGTCTTCCAGCAATTCCACCCGCAACCGCAGGCGTGTGATGGGTGTGCGCAGGTCGTGGGAAATGGCGCTGAACAGCTGGCTGCGTTCGGTCAGGTAACGGCTGATGCGTTCGCGCATGGCATTGAACGCGCGGCCTACTTCCACCACTTCGCTGCCGCCGCCTTCGGCCACCGGCTCCACGTCGGCGCCCAGGGACATGTCCCGCGCCGCCCTCGCCAGGCGCTTGAGTGGGCGGCTTTGCCAGTGCACCAACAGGCCGATAAACAGCAGCAGGAAGCCGCTGGTGAGCACGATAAACCACACCTGCTGGTATGGCAGGCCTTGTTCTTCGAGGCTGGTATAGGGTTCGGGCAGCAAGGAGGCAATGTAGAGCCATTCGCCCTGGGCCAGCTGGATCTGGGTGACCAACACCGGCGGATTCACCGGTTCCAGGGTCAACGCGTAATGCGCCCAGGAACGCGGCAATTCATCGAGTTTCAAGCCGGCGTTGAAGATGCGCAGGTCTTCGGCGCTGACGAACTCCACCGAAACATGCACGTCGCTGCCCAGGGTCTGGCGCAACACTTCTTCGACAGCACCGAGCACTGCATGCTTGCGCGGGGTTTCCGGCAATACCGCCATGTCCAGGGGCTTGTCGTTGAGCGTCACCACAAACCGGGTACCGCCCATGCTGCGCAACTGGTCCAGTACCAACGGCCGGAAGGCCACCGGCAACGAGCGGAAATAACTGACGCTGGCGGTCATCGAATGCGCCAGGCTGCGGGCGGCGGTTACCAGGCCTTCAAGCTGGGTAGCGCGCAATTGCGAGACCCAGATCACGCTGGACAACGCCTGGGCAAACAGCACCGCCAACAGGGTCAGCAGTAACATCCGCCCCAGCAGCGAACGCGGTACCGGGATGCGCCGGCGCAGTTCACGCAGGCGCTCAGTGGGCATTGCCGGCAACCACGCTGGCTGCCAATTGATAGCCACTGCCGCGCACGGTGCGGATCAGCCGGGGTGGTTTTTCGGTGTCGCGCAGGCGTTGGCGCAGACGGCTGACGGCCATGTCGACAATCCGGTCCAGGGGCATCAGGTCGCGGCCACGGGTGGCGTTGCCGATGGTGTCGCGGTCGAGGATTTGCTGGGGGTGGTCGAGGAACAGTTTGAGCAGGGCAAAATCGGCGCCGGAAAGAATCACTTCCTCGCCGTCGACGTGGAACAGCCGGTGGCTGACCATGTCCAGGCGCCACTCGCCAAACACCAGCACCTCGCCGCCGCTGCGCTCCTGGCCAAACTGGCAACGCCGCAACAGGGCCTTGATACGGGCCTGCAGCTCACGGGGGCTGAAGGGTTTGCCGATGTAATCGTCGGCACCCAGCTCCAGGCCGATCACGCGGTCGGCTTCGTCGGAACTGGCGGTGAGCATGATGATCGGCACCTGGGCCTGGCGTGGGTGCTGGCGGATCCAGCGGCAGAGGCTGAAACCGTCTTCGTCCGGCAGCATCACATCAAGGATCACCAGGTCGCACGGGGCTTCGTTCATCGCCTGGCGGAACCCCGCGCCATCCGGCACGCCGCGCACCTGGAAACCGGCGCGGCTGAGGTAGGTTTGCAGCAACTCGCGGATTTCCTGGTCGTCGTCGACCAGGAGAATGGATTTACTGATTACGCTCACGGGGTCCTCCTTGTTGTCATGGCCAAGCTTAAGTCATTTGTTGCCCTTGAGGCCGCCTTCGCGAGCAAGCCCGCTCCCACATTCCACCTCATTCATCCAGTTGGAATGGGATTGAATGTGGGAGCGGGCTTGCTCGCGAAGAGGCCATCACTGCCTACGCAAATGCCTGCTCAAGCGCCACACCAGCACCTGTCAACCCTGAATACGGTGCCGTCACCAGCCACACCGGAATGCCTTTGAAGTAGTCGCTCATGCAGCCCTTGTCGCCAAAACTCCTGGCAAAACCACTCTTGATAAAGAAATCGGCAAAGCGCGGGATCACCCCACCCACGATGTACACGCCACCACGACCGCCGGTGGTCAGCACATTGTTACCGGCGACGCGGCCCAGCCAGATACTGAACTGGTCCAGCACTTCCAGGGCAATCGGGTCGCCCGCCAGGCCAGCGGCAGTGATGGCCTCGGGAGTTTCCAGAACCGCCTCGTGACCGTCCACCGCGCAGATCGCCCGGTACAACCTGGGCAAACCGCCACCGCTCAAGGCAGTTTCAGCGCTGACATGGCCGATCTCATTGTAGATGTGCTGCCACAGCTGGGCTTCACGCGGGCTGCTCACGGGCAGGTCGACATGGCCGCCCTCCCCCGGCAATGCCGCCCAACGGCCATGGCCGAGGTCGAGCAAGGTGCCGACGCCCAGGCCGGTGCCCGGGCCGATCACCACCGCAGGGCGCAACGGCTCCGGCGTGCCTTCGCACACCACGCGGAATTCGTCGGGCTTCAGGCGGGTCATGCCCAGGGCCATGGCCGAGAAATCATTCACCAGCAGCAGCTCGTCCACCTGCAAGGTCTTGCAGAACGCAGTCTTGCTCAGGCGCCAGTGATTGTTGGTGAATTTAAATTCATCGCCACTCACCGGCCCCGCGACCGACAGGCACACCGCGCCAATCGAGCCGATGGCCAGGCCTTCTTCCTTCAGATAGACCTGGATCGCCTCTTCCGGGCTGGCATGATCCGCCGTCGCATGGACGCGGATCGAATGCAGCTCCTGATCCCGCCACAACGCAAAACGGGCGTTGGTACCACCGATATCACCGACCAGCGCTAGCTTCACTTAAGTGTCTCCAAGGCAGAGGTAAAGGCGCTGGCGCCCTGCTCTGCGGAGCTTGCAGCCAAACGCATAAACGCAAACAACTCGCGACCGGCCCCCACGTTATTGCCCAGAAGGCCCGTGGCAGGCGCGCGCGCGGCAAATTCTTCGGCGTCCACCTTAAGCTCCAAGGTGCCTTTGACGCCATCCACGCGAATGATATCGCCATCGCGCACACGTGCCAGTGGCCCGCCGCTCTGGGCTTCGGGGTTGACGTGAATCGCGGCGGGAATCTTACCCGACGCGCCGGACATGCGCCCGTCTGTTACCAACGCCACTTTGAAGCCACGATCCTGCAACACGCCGAGGAACGGGGTCATCTTGTGCAATTCCGGCATGCCGTTGGAGCGCGGGCCCTGGAAACGCATCACTGCAACGAAGTCTTTTTCCAACTCACCGGCCTTGAACGCGTCGGCCAGGTCTTGCTGGTCCTGGAACACCACGGCCGGGGCTTCGACGATTTGATGTTCGAGGGCCACGGCGGAGACCTTCATCACACCCCGGCCGAGGTTGCCTTCCATTACCCGCAGGCCGCCTTCCGGAGAAAACGCACGGGCCACGGGACGCAGGATGGTTTCGTCGAGGCTTTCGATCGGGCCTTCACGCCATACCAGCTCGCCGTCCACCAGGAACGGTTCCTGGGTGTAGCGGCTCAGGCCATGACCGGCCACGGTGTTGACGTCGTTGTGCAGCAGGCCGGCTTCCAGCAGTTCGCGGATCAGGAACGACATGCCTCCCGCCGCCTGGAAGTGGTTGATGTCGGCCTTGCCGTTTGGATACACGTGGGACAGGGTCGGCACCACCTCGGAGAGGTCGGCCATGTCATCCCAAGTGAGGATGATGCCCGCCGACATGGCGATGGCCGGCATGTGCAGGGTGTGGTTGGTGGACCCACCAGTGGCGTTGAGGGCGATGATGGAGTTGACGATGGACTTCTCGTCGACGATCTCGCCGATCGGCGTGAAGCTGCCGTTGGCCTTGGTCAGGCGCGTGACCTGGTGCGCGGCTTCGCGGGTCAGGGCGTCACGCAGCGGCGTGTACGGGTTGACGAACGAGGCGCCCGGCAGGTGCAGGCCCATGACTTCCATCAGCAACTGGTTGGTGTTGGCGGTGCCGTAGAAGGTGCAGGTGCCCGGGCTGTGGTAGGACTTCATCTCCGATTCCAGCAGCTCTTCGCGGGTGGCCTTGCCTTCGGCGTAGCGCTGGCGCACGTCGGCTTTCTGTTTGTTGGAGATCCCCGACGGCATCGGGCCGCCCGGTACGAAGATCATCGGCAGGTGGCCGTAGCGCAGGGCGCCCATCATCAGGCCGGGGACGATCTTGTCGCAGATACCCAGCATCAGCGCGGCGTCGAACATGTTGTGGGACAGCGCTACCGCCGTGGACATGGCGATCACTTCGCGGCTCAGCAGGCTGAGCTCCATGCCTGGCTCGCCCTGGGTCACGCCGTCGCACATGGCGGGGGTACCGCCGGCGAACTGGCCAACAGAACCGACTTCACGCAGGGCCTTTTTGATTTGCTCGGGGAAATGTTCGTATGGCTGGTGGGCCGACAGCATGTCGTTATATGACGAAACAATTGCCACGTTGGCGGCGTTCATCATGCGCAGGCTGTTTTTGTCTTCGGTGCCACACCCGGCCACGCCGTGGGCAAAGTTGGCGCATTGCAGCTTGCCGCGCATCGGGCCGTCGCTGGCAGCGCCGCGAATGAGCGCAAGGTATGCCTCACGGGTTGCACGGCTGCGGGCGATAAGCCGTTCGGTGACCTCAAGTACGCGGGGATGCATGTATAGAACTCCAGGCTAACGGATGTGGCGACCTGAGTGTCTATGCTGGTCAAAAGCCCGCCGCGAAGAGGTTGGCAGGGTGTTGCTTGACCAATCGGACCAGTTGATTCAGGTCACTCGTTGTAGATTGAACAAAATATTGCCACTAAAAAGGCTTGTTTTCTATTTTTATGCGAATAATCTTGTAATTCTTACAACAAATCGACGACAGGCACCTTCCAATGACTCTACGTATCGCTATCAATGGTTTTGGCCGTATTGGCCGTAATGTCCTGCGCGCACTTTATACCCAAGGCTACCGTCAGGATTTGCAGATCGTCGCCATCAACGATCTCGGCGACAGCTCGATCAATGCCCACCTGCTTAAATACGACACCGTCCACGGTACTTTCGACGCAGAGGTCGCTCATGATCAGGAAAGCCTGACCGTGAACGGTGACCGGATTGCCGTGAGTGCCATTCGCAACCCGGCCGACCTGCCGTGGGCTGCGCACAAGGTGGACGTGGTGTTCGAATGCACCGGTCTGTTCACCGACCGTGACAAGGCCGCCGCCCATATTACCGCCGGCGCGCGCAAGGTGATCATCTCGGCCCCGGCCAAGGGCGCTGATGCCACCGTGGTGTATGGGGTAAACCATGACATTTTGCGTCAATCCCACCAGATCATCTCCAACGCTTCCTGCACCACCAACTGCCTGGCGCCCGTGGCCCAGGTGCTGCACCGCGAGCTGGGCATCGAAAGCGGCCTGATGACCACCATCCACGCCTACACCAACGACCAGAACCTGACCGACGTCTACCACACCGACCCGTACCGCGCGCGCTCGGCCACCCAGAACATGATCCCGAGCAAGACCGGCGCTGCCGAAGCCGTGGGCCTGGTGCTGCCGGAACTGGCAGGCAAGCTGACCGGCATGGCCGTGCGTGTACCGGTGATCAACGTGTCGCTGGTGGACCTCACCGTGCAACTGAAAAAAGAAGCCAGTGCCGAGCAGGTCAACGCGCTGCTGAAAGAAGCCAGCCAGCACTCGAAAATCCTCGGCTATAACACCCTGCCGCTGGTTTCCAGCGACTTCAACCATAACCCGCTTTCGTCGATCTTCGACGCCAATCACACCAAAGTGAGCGGCAAACTGCTGAAAGTGCTGGCCTGGTACGATAATGAGTGGGGCTTCTCGAACCGGATGCTGGATAACTGCCTGGCGCTGTGCAACGCCGAGTAATGCTCGGCCTGTAGGAGCGAGCTTGCTCGCGAAAAACGCAAAACCACCGCGTTTATTCAGGATGCCAGCGATATCGTTGACGCCCTTCGCGAGCAAGCTCGCTCCTACAGTAATCCAAAGTGCCACTTGCCATTTGCGTTGATGATAAGCATTATCATTCGCTGCAAATCGGTCTGGTATCACTGTGAGCCAATCTCGTTTCAACCAAGTCTTCCTCACCCAGCGGGTGATTTTGCTGCGCACCTTGCAGCGGATGGTGAATAACCACAGCACCGCCGAGGACCTGTTGCAGGAAACCTACCTCCGCGTTACCCGGGCCCTGAGCGAACGGCCGATCGACCACCTCGAACCCTTTGTCTACCAGACGGCGCGCAACCTGGCGCTGGACCACCTGCGCGCCCGCAGGATTCAGGCCCGCACCCTGCAGGAAGATGTCCCGCTGGACGTCCTGCAAAGCGTCGCCTCCCCCGTCAGCACCCCCGAAGACGCGACACAGGCCGAGCAATTGCTCGAGCACCTGAGTGTCAGCCTCGGCCAGTTGAGCGCCCGCCAGCAGCAGATATTCATCCTCAGCCGCCTGCACGGTTGCAGCTATCAGGAGATTGCCGACAAGCTCGACGTGTCCCTGAGCACCGTGCAGAAGGAACTGAAACTGATCATGGCCATCTGCATAGGTGTGGCCGAAAGACTGGATCGCCCTTAAGCTTTGTCGGCACAGTCTGTAGGACTATTGATTAAAACGTGGCGAAGACCCGAGGAACACCGTGACGGAACCGAATAAACGGCACCCCCATGAGCTGGCTCATGAGGTGTTGCAAGACGCGGCCATGGACCAAGCCCTCGACTGGCTGATCGCGTTGCAGTGCCCGCAACCCGGGCAGCAGGCGGAATTTGAAGCCTGGCTCGCCAACGACCCGTTAAACGCCGAAGCCTTCATCAAGGCCCAGACTGCCTGGGGCGGCGCGCCGGTTCACAGCGCTGCCGTCGCCCTGAATGCTCCACGCAAACCCAGCGCCTGGCGCCGTATCAAACCGCACTGGAAGCCCCTGGCCACTGCCGCTGTGTTGCTGCTGGGCCTGTTCAGCTTCAGCAACCTGCCTATGCGCCTGCAGGCCGACCATCTGACCGTGGTGGGCGAACGCCAGCGCCTGCAGCTGGACGATGGCTCGAAAGTGTTGCTCAACACCAACTCAGCCTTCTCCAGCAGCATCAAGGACCACCAGCGCATCGCCCGCCTGTATCAGGGCGAGGCGTTTTTCGAAGTGCTGCCCAGCCGTGGCCTGCCCCTGGAAATCGACGCCGGCCCGGTGCGCGCCAGCGTGCGCGACACCTCTTTCGCGGTGCGCTACTTGAACGGTGAAGCCCAGGTTCAGGTACAGCGTGGTGATGTCGACCTGAGCAACACGTTTGACGACGCGCGGGTGCGCCTGAGCGCCGGTGAAAGTATCCGCATCGGGCCCAAGGGCTTCGGCCAACCGGCCAAACTCGACACCACCAAGGACCTGGCCTGGGTCGACGGCCGGCTGATCTTCGAAAACTGCCCGATGAGCGAAGTGCTGGCCGAATTGCGTCGCTACTACCCCGGCTGGATCGTCAACAACAACGACAGGCTGGCCAGCGTGGCCGTCACCGGCAATTACCGGCTCGACCAGCCGCTCGACGTGGTGCGCTCCCTGGCCCACATCACCTCGGCCAAGCTCTCGGAATACCCGGCGCTGGTGATCCTGAACTAAATGAGAATTATTTTTACTCGATAGCCAGCGACGATACGTCTCGTTATAGCCAATGCAACTGATTCCTATTTGATTCAGTGCGCAACTATAAGATTCGTACCTTCCGGAGCGCTCTCGATGTCGTCTCGTTTCAACCGCCGGTCCTCTTCGCCCGTTCGCCGCCAGGGCTTGTCGCTGCTGACGGCTGCAATCCTGTTGGCCGGTGCGCCCGTCATGGCCGCCACCGCCGCCGAGCCTGCCAGCCGCAGCCAGGGCAATTACAGCTTCAGCATCGAGCAGCAATCCCTGGTCTCGGCGCTGAACGCCTTCACCGCGGTGACCGGCTGGCAAGTCGGCCTGCCGGCAGAACTGGGCCAGGGTGTGTCGTCCCCTGGCGTGCGCGGCTCATTGCCGGCGGATAAAGCCCTGGACCGGCTGTTGGTGGGGACCAACCTGGGCTATCGCAAACTGGGCAACAACAACATCGTGCTGGAAAAACGCGTCGCCGTCGGTGCCATCACCCTGCAACAGATGACCATCAGTGCCACCCGCCAGGAACAGGCCGTGGACAGCGTGCCCAGCACCGTGACCGTGCACGACCGCGAAGAACTGGACCGCCAGAACGTCAACACCATCCGCGAACTGGTGCGTTATGAGCCAGGTGTTTCGGTGGGCGGTGCCGGCACCCGCTCCGGCAATGCCGGCTACAACATTCGCGGGATCGACGGCGACCGCATCCTGACCCAGGTGGACGGCGTCGAGGTGCCGGACAACTTCTTCAACGGCCCCTACGCCAAGACCCGCCGCAACTACGTCGACCCGGAAATCGTCAAGCGCGTGGAAATCCTGCGCGGCCCGGCCTCGGCCTTGTACGGCAGCAGCGCCATCGGCGGCGCGGTGAGCTATTTCACCCTCGACCCCAACGACATCATCAAGCCCGGCCAGGACTACGGCGCACGCCTGAAGACCGGCTACAGCTCCGCCGACGAGAGCTGGCTGACCTCCGGCACCGTCGCCGGTCGCGTGCAGGACTTCGACGGCTTGCTGCACCTGAGCCAGCGCAACGGTCACGAGATGGAATCCTACGACGGCAATAACGCCACCGGCCTGGCGCGCACCGGCGCCAACCCGGAAGATGCGCGCACCACCAACGTGCTGGCCAAACTGGGCTGGAACTACGGCGAAGAGAACCGCCTGGGCCTGACCTACGAGAAGTTCAAGGACGATCGCGACACCAATCTGAAAAACGCAGTGGGTGGCCCGTTTGTCGGTGGCCAGGGCTTCAACTTCTACCGCGGCCGCACGGGCAACGACACCATCACCCGAGAACGCTTCGGCATCGAAAACAAGTTCGCCCTCGACTCGCCGATTGCCGATCACATCAAGACCAGCCTCAACTACCAGATCGCCAAGACCGACCAGACCACCGCAGAAATCTACCAGCCATCGCGCAAGGTATTGCGCACCCGCGAGACCCTGTACGAAGAGAAGCAGTGGGTATTCGACGCGCAGTTGGACAAGGCTTTCAGCATCGGCGAAACCGACCATGTCGTGACCTACGGCACCACCCTCAAGCAGCAGAAAGTCACCGGTTCCCGTGAGGGCGCCGCGACCTGCCTGGCAGTCGGCGCAGGCTGCACCGCCATCGGTGCACCAAGCCCGTCGGCCGCCGACAGCGTGAAAAAAGCCAGCGACTTCCCGGATCCGACCATCAACTCCTACGCGCTGTTTGCCCAGGACCAGATTGCCTGGGACAAGTGGACCTTCCTGCCCAGCGTACGGTACGACTACATCCAGCTCAAACCCAAGCTGACCCAGGAATTCCTCAATACCGTTGACCCGACACGCATCTACGACCACAGCGATTCGGAAAAGAACTGGCACCGTGTAACGCCAAAATTCGGCATCACTTATGCCCTGACCGAGCAATACACCTGGTTCGGCCAATACGCCGAAGGCTATCGCACGCCATCGGCCAAGGCCTTGTATGGCCGCTTTGAAAACCTGCAGCAGCGCTACACCGTCGAACCCAACCCGGACCTCAAGCCGGAAAGCAGCCGGGGTGTCGAAACCGGGATTCGCGGCAACTTCGAATCGGGCTCGTTTGATGTGGCGGTGTACTACAACAAGTACCGTGATTTCATCGACGAAGATGCCTCGGTTGCCGGTGGCACCGTCCAGCAGTTCGAAGCCAACAACATCAAGCACGCCACCATCAAGGGCGTGGAGGCCAAGGGCCGCTTGAGCCTCGACGCATTCGGCGCACCGCAGGGCCTGTATACCCAAGGCTCGATTGCCTACACCTACGGGCGCAATGACGACAACGGCGAACCGTTGAACAGCGTCAACCCGCTCAAGGGCGTGTTCGGCCTGGGCTATGACCAGCAGAACTACGGTGCGCTGGTCAGCTGGACCCTGGTCAAGAAACAGGACCGCGTCGACAGCACCACCTTCTTCGCCCCTGACGGCAACAGCGCCAACGGCCCGTTCAAGACCCCGGGTTTTGGCATCGTCGACCTGACCGGCTTCTACAAGGTCACCAACGACGTGACCATCAACGGCGGCCTGTACAACCTGACGGACAAGAAATACTGGAACTGGGATGACGTGCGCAGCTACGACAGCGTCGGCGAAGCCGGTGTGACCGGCCCGGCCAACCTCGACCGCCTGACCCAGCCGGGCCGCAACTTTGCGATCAACCTGATCTGGGACATCTGATCCATGGAGCCTCATCCCGACGCAATTTAATCCGCGCCGGGGTGAGGATTTTTTACTGTGACGCGTCTTCTGGTTCGTCTAGTTCATAACAGCCTGGCAACCAGACGCTTTCTCTTCTCAAGGACTCCCCGATGACCGCCTCCCCTACCGCAGAACGTGCAGCCCTGCGCTCCCAGCGCCTGAACCAGATCACCAACGAACCGCACACCAAGCTCGATGCGTTGGTGAAGGCCCATGCACCGTTTGAAACCCAGGCCAACTTCGCCCGCTTCGTGGTCGCGCAATACCTGTTCCAGTCGGAGTTGGTGGCGCTGTACAACGATGCCGAGTTGATCAAGATCGTCCCTGACCTCGCCGAACGCTGCCGTGCCGAAGCGGCCAAGCTGGACCTGGGCGACCTGGACACCGAAGTACCGGCCCCGGTGGCCGGCGCGGTGAAAAACCCGAGCAAGGCCGAAGCCCTGGGGTGGCTGTTCGTGTCCGAAGGTTCCAAGCTGGGCGCCGCGTTCCTGATCAAGCGTGCCGTGGGCCTGGGTTTGAGCGAAACCTTCGGTGCCCGTCACCTGGGCGAGCCGGCGGGGGGTCGCGCTGAAGGCTGGAAGCGCTTCACCCGCACCCTCGACGCACTGGAATTCACCGCTGAAGAAGAAGCCGAAGTGGAGAAAGGCGCGATTGATGCGTTCGTGCGCTTCACCGTGTTGCTGGAACAGGCGTACGCTAGCGCCCCTGAACTGGCCTGATTCCCTGATTGGAATGCAATCAAATGTGGGAGCGGGCTTGCTCGCGAATGCCGTGGTTCAGTCACCAGATATATTGACTGAACCACCGCATTCGCGAGCAAGCCCGCTCCCACATTTTGATCCGGTTTCACTTTGAATCCTTCGTAAATCCATCCATGCAAACCGCACCCATGACCGGCAAAACCCAATCCTCATCCAAAATCGCCCGCGTCCTGTTCGGCCTGCTGGCCTACGTCAGCCTGGGCATCGGCTTGATTGCGATTGTGGTACCGGGCTTGCCCACCACCGAGTTCATCCTGCTGGCCGCCTGGGCCGCCACCAAAAGCTCGCCGCGCCTGAGTGCCTGGCTGGAAAACCACCGGCTGTTCGGGCCGATCCTGTTCAATTGGCGCAATGGCAAGATCATCGCCCGCCGGGCCAAAGTCAGCGCCACCGTGAGCATGCTGCTGTGCGCCGGCCTGATGCTGGTGATGCTCGACCACGGCTGGCCGATCTACCTGGCCATCGCCGGAATGAGCATGGGCAACCTGTGGATCTGGTCGCGACCGGAACGTCTCCCGCAACCCACCTGACACCCCCCACTACCGCTCATCGGCTCCCGCTCATGAACTGCCGGCCCAAGCCGATGTTCCGGGCATAGCGCCGAATGGACTCGCCTGAGCTTGCATACTAATAAGTCCATTCGCGGGTACTTCTATGTTCGACACCCTCTCCATTCGCTTGAAAATCGTGCTGTTGTCCGGTCTGTGCCTGCTGGGGGTGATTGCCCTGGTGGTCGGCATGAACCTGTACCAGACCAACCAGAACGACGAACTCATCAGCGATTCAAGCTCGCGAATGCTCACCGACAGTGTGCAGAACCTGCTGCAGGCCAAGGCCGCCGAGCAAGCGGTGCAACTGCAAAAAACCTTCGGTGAAAGCCTGTTGGTGGTGACGGCCCTGGCCGACCAGATCAAGGACCTGCGCACTCTGGCCGCCAAGCGCTCGCTGGATGCCGGGGCCTTGCGTGAAGAACTCAACCACAGCCTGAAAACCGCCTTCGACCGCAACACCAAGGTGCTCGGCATCTGGCTGTCGTTCGAGCCCAACGCCCTCGATGGCAAAGACAGTGAATTCGTCAATGATGCCGCCCGTGTGTCCAACGAAAAAGGCCGCTTTTCCAGCTACTGGAGCCGCGCCGGCGGTGAAGGCCTGAACACCGTGATGGTCGAGGATGACCTGACCAAGACCACCCTCAACCTCAGCGGCACGCCATACAACATCTGGTACACCTGCCCACGAGACACAAAAAACACCTGCCTACTGGACCCGTATGAAGACACCGTGGCCGGCAAGCTGGTGTTGATGACCACCATTTCCCTGCCGCTGCTGGTCGACGGCAAAGTGATCGGCGTGGTCGGTGTGGACCTCGCCCTCAATGCCCTGCAAGCGGCCGCTGATGCGGCGCAAAAAGAACTGTTCAACGGCGCCGGAATTCTCGAAATACTGTCCGGTAACGGCTTGATCGCCGGCTACAGCGGCGAGCCGGCCAAAGTCGGCAAAAACCTGGTGGACACCCTCGGTGCCGAAGGCAAAGAGATCGTGCAACTGCTGGCCAGCGATACCCGCAAGATCCGCGAGGAAGATGGCACGATTCGCGCCGTGTACCCGGTCAAACCGATTGCCGACGCCAAATCCTGGGGCGTGGTGATCAAGCTGCCCAAACAAGTGCTGCTGGCAGACTCGCTCAAACTCCAGGCGGTGCTCGACAAGGCCCAGGCCAGTGGCACCGTCAAGGCGTTGCTGGTAGGCGCAGCCGCCGGGCTGCTGGGCCTGTTGCTGATCTGGCTGACCGCCACCGGCGTGACCCGGCCGATCAACAGCGTGGCCGCCATGCTCAAGGAAATCGCCAGCGGCGACGGCGACCTCACCCAGCGCCTGGCCTACGGTAAAAAAGATGAACTGGGGGAACTGGTGAACTGGTTCAACCGCTTCCTCGACAAGCTGCAGCCGACCATCGCGCAGATCAAGCAAAGCATCACCGAAGCCCGTGGCACCGCCGACCAGTCCTCGGCAATCGCGCGCCAGACCAGCGAAGGCATGCAGGTGCAGTTCCGTGAGATCGACCAGGTGGCCACCGCCTCGAATGAAATGAGCGCCACCGCCCACGACGTGGCCAACAGCGCCTCCAACGCCGCCAGCGCGGCCCGCGGCGCCGACCAGTCAGCCCGCGAAGGCATGCAGATCATTGAACGCAGCACCCGCGACATCACCACCCTGGCCGAAGAAGTCAGCAAGGCCGTGACCGAAGTCGAAGCCCTGGCGGTGAACAGCGAGCAGATCGGCTCGGTACTGGAAGTGATCCGCAGCATCGCCGAACAGACCAACCTGCTGGCCCTGAACGCTGCGATTGAAGCGGCGCGAGCCGGGGAAAGCGGGCGCGGTTTTGCGGTGGTGGCCGACGAGGTGCGCAACCTGGCCAAGCGTACCCAGGACTCGGTGGAGGAGATTCGCCTGGTGATCGAGCGCATCCAGACTGGCACCCGTGGAGTGGTGGCGACCATGCATTCGAGCCAGACCCAGGCGCAGAACAACGCCGGGCAGATTCATCAGGCGGTGCAGGCCCTGGGCAAGATCAGCGATGCGGTAACGGTGATCAGCGACATGAACCTGCAAATCGCCAGCGCCGCCGAGCAGCAAAGTGCGGTGGCCGAGGAGGTCAACCGCAACGTCTCGGCAATCCGCACAGTGACCGAAACCCTGACCGGCCAGGCCACCGAATCGGCGGCCATCAGCAGCCAGCTCAATGCCCTGGCCAGCCAGCAGATGAAGCTGATGGATCAGTTTCGGGTTTGACCCGGGCTTGAAGCCAGTAAGCACCAAATGTGGGAGCGGGCTTGCCCGCGAATACGGTGGATCAGTCGGTACATGTATTGACTGACACACCGCATTCGCGAGCAAGCCCGCTCCCACACAAGCCCGTCCACATTTAGAGTCGCGGTGCCTTATTGACCCGTCCAGGCCGCCACAAACGGCGCCAGGTCTTCTTTCGGCGCGGTACGCGGCGGGTTTTGTGGGGTGCCCAGGTAGAGGAAGCCAATCACTTCCTCATCCGCCTTCAGCCCGAGGCCTTTGGCGACATGGGCCGAGTACGACAACTCACCGGTGCGCCACACCGCGCCGATCCCCTGGGCGTACGCCGCCAGCAGAATCCCGTGAGCCGCACAGGCCGCCGCCAGCAGCTGCTCGGATTTTGGCACTTTGAAATGTTCTTGCAGGCGGGCAATCACCACCACCACCAACGGCGCCCGCAGCGGGCCGTTCTGCGCCTTGTCGATCGCGGCCTGGGGCGCGTCGGCGTCCTGCAGGCGGGCGGCTTCGGCCAGCAGGGTGCCCATGCGCTCACGTGCCGCACCCTCCACCGTCAGGAAGCGCCAAGGGCGCAGTTGGCCGTGGTCGGGCGCGCGCATGGCAGCGGCGAACAGCAGGTCGCGCTGCTCCTGGGTCGGTGCCGGGTCCAGCAGTCGCGGCACGGAAACACGGTTGAGCAAAGCGTCGAGAGCCTGCATTGGCCACCTCCAGAGAAAAATGTGCGGTCATTCTAGCGGGAATGAATCGGATACCACCAAACGATAATTGCTCTTATTCAATCCGCCCTGCCCTGTTAGACTTTGCGGCCTTATTTTCAGCCTACGTTCAGGAAGACTGATGTCCCGTTCGCCCCTTCGCCTGTCTGCACTGTTGATGGCCTTGAGCCTGAGTGCCTGCGATGACGCCCCGCGATTCACCAAGGCCGAGCCTGGTGAAGCGCGTGCCGGTGGCGCGACCACGGTGAGGAAGACCGACCAGAACGCCTTCTCCCTGCCCTCGGCCAACCTGTCGCCCACCCGGCGCCTGGACTTCAGCGTCGGCAACAGTTTCTTTCGCAGCCCCTGGGTGATTGCCCCGTCCACCACCACTGCCCGCGACGGGCTGGGCCCGCTGTTCAATACCAATGCCTGCCAGAACTGCCATATCAAGGATGGCCGTGGGCATCCGCCATTGCCCGATGCGCCCAACGCGGTGTCGATGCTGGTACGCCTGTCGATTCCCGATGCACCGCCCTATGCGAAGGTCATCGAGCAACTGGGTGTAGTCCCCGAGCCGGTCTACGGTGGGCAATTGCAGGACATGGCCGTGCCCGGCGTCGCCCCGGAGGGCAAGGTGCGGGTCGACTACACGCCGGTCAACGTCCGCTTCAAGGACGGCACCGTGGTCGAATTGCGCAAGCCTGCCCTGCAAGTCACCCAGCTCGGTTATGGGCCGATGCACCCCGACACGCGCTTCTCGGCGCGGGTTGCACCGCCGATGATCGGCCTGGGGCTGCTCGAAGCGATCCCCGACGCCGACATCCTGCGCAACACCGACCCGAAAACCGCCGACAAGGAAGCCATTGTCGGGCGGGCGAATTGGGTCTGGGACGACGCGCAACACAAGACCGTACTCGGTCGATTTGGCTGGAAAGCCGGGCAACCGAACCTCAATCAACAAAATGTTCACGCGTTCTCTGGTGATATGGGCCTGACCACCTCCCTGAGACCGTTCGATGACTGCACCGATGCACAAGTGGCCTGCAAACAGGCGCCCAACGGCAATGGCCCGGATGGCGAGCCTGAGGTCAGCGACAACATCCTGCGCCTGGTGCTGTTCTACACCCGCAACCTGGCCGTCCCCGCCCGCCGCGACGTCAACGCACCGCAAGTGCTGGCCGGGAAAAACCTGTTCTACCAGGCCGGTTGCCAGGGCTGCCACACCCCGCAATTCACCACGGCGCCCACCGCCGCCGAACCTGAATTGGCTAACCAGGTGATTCGCCCCTACAGCGACTTGCTGCTGCACGACATGGGCGACGGCCTCGCCGACAACCGCAGCGAATTCAAGGCCAGTGGCCGCGACTGGCGCACGCCGCCGTTGTGGGGCATTGGCCTGACGCAAGCCGTCAGTGGCCACACCCAGTTCTTGCATGACGGCCGCGCCCGCAACCTGATGGAGGCCGTGCTGTGGCACGGCGGTGAAGCCCAGGCGGCGCAGCAGCATGTGTTGTCGTTCAATGCCGAGCAGCGCGCCGCGTTGCTGGCATTTCTGAATTCTTTATAAGCTTTGTCCTAATTACAGAAGGGAGCTCGACATGTTCCGTCCCAAGTTGTTGTTCACCAGCCTGGCCGCCCTCGCCCTCGGTGCGTGCTCGCCCCAGGACCCGCAAGCGGTGACCTCGGCGGCCATCGCCAAGCAAGTGATCCTGCCGACCTACAGCCGCTGGGTTGAAGCCGACCGCCAACTGGCCGTCAGCGCCCTGGCCTACTGCCAGGGCAAGGAAAGCCTGGAGACCGCCCGCGCCGACTTCCTGCACGCGCAAAAGGCCTGGGCCGAGTTGCAACCGCTGCTGATCGGCCCGCTGGCCGAGGGCAACCGCTCGTGGCAGGTGCAGTTCTGGCCGGACAAGAAAAACCTGGTGGGTCGTCAAGTCGAGCAACTGGTGACCGCCCAACCACAGATCGACGCCGCCGCCCTGGCCAAATCCAGCGTCGTGGTGCAGGGCCTGTCGGCCTACGAATACATCCTCTACGACGCCAAGACCGATCTGGCGGACGAGACGCAAAAAGCCCGCTACTGCCCGTTGCTGGTAGCCATCGGCGAGCGCCAGAAACTGCTGGCCGAAGAGATCCTGTCGAGCTGGAACAGCACCGACGGCATGCTGGCGCAGATGACCAAGTTTCCTAACCAGCGCTACGCCGATTCCCACGAAGCCATTGCTGACCTGCTGCGGGTACAAGTGACTGCACTGGACACCCTGAAGAAAAAACTCGGCACCCCGATGGGCCGCCAGACCAAGGGCATCCCGCAGCCGTTCCAGGCCGATGCGTGGCGCAGCCAGTCGTCCCTGCAAAGCCTGGAGGCCAGCCTGGCTGCCGCCCAGACCGTCTGGGTCGGCGTCGACAACAAAGGCCTGCGCGGCCTGTTGCCTGCCGATCAAAAGCCATTGGCTGACAAGATCGACGCCGCGTATGCCGCCTCCCTGAAACTCTTCGCCAGCAACCAGCGTACGCTGAATGAACTGCTGGCCGACGATGCCGGGCGCCAGCAACTCAACGATATCTACGACAGCCTCAACGTCGTCCACCGCCTGCACGAAGGCGAGCTGGCCAAGGCGCTGGGCATCCAACTGGGCTTTAACGCCAACGACGGTGACTGATGATGCTCAGGCGACAGGCTTTGGCCCTCGGCAGCGTGCTGCTCAGTGCGATCACTTTGGGCGGCTGGACGCTGTTCAAGCAGAAGGGCAAAAGCCCGCTGCTGCTCTCGGCGCGGGATGACAGTGATGGCAGGCACTACGCCGTCGGCTTTCGCCTGGACGGCAAGCAGGTATTTGCCACCGAGGTCGGCCAGCGCTGCCACGACATCATCAACCACCCGACGCTGCCGATTGCGCTGTTTGTCGCCCGCCGGCCGGGCACCGAGAGTTACCTGATCGACTTGCGGGACGGGGCGCTGCTGCAAACCATCACCTCCAAGGCCAATCGCCACTTTTACGGGCATGCGGTGGTGCACAAGGATGGCGAGTGGTTGTATGCCACAGAGAACGACACGTCTGACCCGGGTCGCGGTTTGCTGGGTGTGTACCGGTTCGAGGGTGAGCGGCTGGTGCACACCGGGGAGATTTCTACCCATGGGATCGGGCCGCACCAGGTGTCGTGGATGCCTGATGGCGAGACGCTGGTGGTGGCTAACGGCGGGATTCGCACTGAGGCTGAGAGCCGGGTGGAGATGAACCTGAATGCCATGGAGCCGAGCCTGGTCCTGATGAAGCGCGACGGGACGCTGTTGAGCAAGGAGACCCTGGGCCAGCAGATGAACAGTGTGCGGCATATGGGGATTGCCAGCGACGGGACGATCCTCGCGGGGCAGCAATTCATGGGGCCTTCCCATGAGCGTTCGGAGTTGCTGGCGATCAAGCGGCCGGGGCAGGCGTTTGTGGCGTTTCCGGTGGCGGATGAGCAGTTGCAGGCCATGGGGCACTACACGGCCAGTGTGGCGGTGCACAGCGAGTTGCGGCTGGTGGCGTTGACGGCGCCACGGGGGAATCGATTCTTTATCTGGAACATGGACAGCGCGCAGTTGCTGCTGGACGGGCCGTTGCCGGATTGTGCCGGGGTGGGTGCGGTGGCTGACGGGTTTGTGGTGACTTCCGGGCAGGGGCGTTGCCGGTTTTATGATTGTCGGCAGGTGCCGTTGGTGGGCAAGCCGCTGGAGTTGCCGGCGGGGCTTTGGGATAACCATCTGCATCTGGTTTGATTGGGGGGCATATCCGTTGCTGCGGTAACGGCGGCTTATGGTTCCGCTCTTACAGCGGCTCACTTTTGAAGAGCGCAAAAGTAAGCAAAACGCTCTTGCCCCACCACTCGGCACCTCGCTTAGGCTCGGTGTGCCCTCACTCCGGCTTTGGACCGTGGGCCGCCGCGATGGGCCATCCTTGGCCCAGCGCGGCTAACCCGGCGTCCTGCCGGGTTACCCACGCTCCAAAGCCTGCGTTCGGCCAGCGTGGTTTAACGGGGCGCCTAAGATCAAGATCAAAAGCAAAAGCACAGCGGCCTCCCGGCCGGCTTGAGTGTTGAAGAGCACAATCAAAAGCTAAAGCGTGCACGGTCCACTGTAGGAGCTGGCTTGCCGGCGATTGCATCGCCTCGGTGTATATGGAGGACCGAGGTGTCTGCATCGCAGGCAAGCCAGCTCCCACAGAAAAGCAGCTCTGCTTTCGCTCTTAACACTCAAGCCGGCCGGTAGGCCGCTGTGCTCTGCTTTTGATCTGCTTTTGATTTTGATCTGCGGGCCCCGTCAACCACGATGGCCGCAAGCAGGCACGGTGGAGCGGGTAAATCGGCAAGGATGCCGATTTAGCCGCGCCGGGCCATGGATGGCCCGTCGCGGCGGCCCGCGGAGCCGTGCCGGAGTGCGGGCATGCCGAGCCTAGGCGAGGCACCGAGTGGTAGGGCAAAGACCTTTTGGTTACTTTTGGGGCGTTTGCCAAAAGTGACCCGCTGTAAGAGCGGAACCATAAGCCGCCGTTACCGCAGCAACGGATATGTACTCGATCAACCAACCAACCAACCCAAAACCCAAGCCCAAATAAAAGGCCTCGAACTAGCGAGGCCTTTTATTTGGGCTTCAATCTCTTCAACTCTGTGGCCTCATCCCTTGGGACATCCCAAACATGAACAACAACAACTCATGATCAGGCTTGGCCGCGACACCGACCTTGGCGATCCGCGGCATCGGGCATTGCTGCCCGACACCCTGCACCGCACTGAGAACTTGTGTCCGGGGCTGCTCCCAGGCAGCCAGGGCCAGGGCAGCTATGCCCAACGCCCCCAACAGAAACAAACCTCGTGCAATTTCTAGCTTCATTACGTTAAACCCTTGATAGCGCTGCCAAACGCCGTCTCGTAAAAGTAGCTCAGTTTTTGCCAGTCCGTAGCATTCCACGACGAATGGCGGCGCAACTGCAACATGTCATGCCGGGCCGCCCGCAAAGCGGTCAAGCGCTGCCGGCACTTCTCGAAATCCAGCAACGCCACCTCAACCTTCGCCGCGTCACCCTCACCCGTCACCCGCACAAAGATATGCTTGATATACAGGCAACCATGCTGCCAACGCCCCTTGTGCATCCGCGCCAACGTACCAGCCAGTTCCTTGAGCAAACGCTCATGCACCAACTCGCCATACTGCTCACGACCACCGGCGGCGTACCAGTTTTCAATCTCGTCGAAACCGTCCAGCGACGCCGTCACCAACAACGCCTTCCATTGGTGCTCAGGATCGCGACGGGCCTCGCAGAACACCAACTCCGGTACGCGTACATCCAGCAAGCGCAGGCCCTTCAGGGCGTCACGCTCACGCAACACAGTGGGGCGCCCAAACGGATGGAGCCAACTACGGTAGATATGACCGGTCTGGCGCTTGCTGTAGAGCAAACGCCCATTGGTGCCCGTTACCCGTTGCACACCACTTTCACCGCCACGACGACGATTGGGCTCTTCGACCCACTCGCCCTGCTGGCGCCAGAAATAATCAAATCGCTCTTCGGGAGCTACTTCACTACCTGGTAAACACTCGACAGCCATCCTGTTACCTCTTGCGCAATACATACACTCGCCACATGGCGTAGAGCGGTATGAAGTCCAGGGATTCCTGAACACGGAAACCGGCCTGCTCAAACTCTGCCTCAACAGTAGCAGCCGGTAACACAAACCGATTTTGGTAACCTTCCTGCTCACCCTTGTTGCGACGCCGCACTTCGGCACGCTTGCGTTTCCACGCCTTGAAGTTGCCGTCCACCCACAGCGAGATAATCACGCTGTCACGGGTAACACGCTGAAATTCGCGCAGTATTGCCAGCCTGTGCTCGGGGTCACCAATGTGGTGCATCAAGCGCATGCAGAAAATACTGTCGACCGCATTATCTGGCAAATCGATATCAAAGGCAGACGTTTGCAAGGGGCGTACCCGTTTCACCACATCCGCCGGTTGGGCGACGGTGGCAATCTTCAACATCGACGCGGAGTTGTCGGCGCCGATGATCACGCGGTTGGGCTTTTCTGCCAGCAACGGCCAGAAACGCCCGGCACCACATGGCAGGTCCAGCACCAGGCCAGGCTCACCGGCCATGGCCAGCGCACCACGGGCCAATTGCTCGTCGCGTTTGTGGGACAACCGGCGAGCCAGATTGTCCTGATGTTTGAGTAAATAATTCTGCGCGTGCTGATCGTCGTACTTTTCGGAAAATTCGAGCTTGATCGGGGTAGGCATCACCGGGTCTCCAGTTACTGATGCCTACAACCTTAAAAAGAATCCTGTGATCAACAGGTCAACACGTTGTGAAAAACTTGTCCTGTCGAATCGTATACATTACAAAACTTTGCAGACACAAGTCGTGGCATGGTGCCATCTTCGGCGAAAATGAGGAAGTCTGCCGCAGCTTAGCGGCAGGGCAGGCATCAAGCTTTGACCTGACTCAATTCGACGTGAAAGCGGCAGCCGTTGGGCTCCATGGTGCTGAGGCTGACGCTCCAACCCTGGTTCTCGCAGATGCGCTGAACCAAGGACAAACCCAGGCCAAGGCCTTCACCGCGCTTTTCACTGCCACGCACAAACGGTTCGAACATCGCTTCGCGCTTGTCCTCGGGAATGCCCACGCCAGTGTCTTCCACCACAAAACCGCTCGGTTCCAGGGTAAGGCGGATCAAGCCATGCTCGGTGTAGTGCAGGGCATTACGCAACAGGTTGCCCATGACCGCGTGCAGGAAGGTCGCGTTGTAGCGGGTATCCAGTGGATTGCCCGGTTGATAGATCAGCTCCAGGCCTTTGCGCTCGATCGGCTCACGCCAGATCCCCAGCAGGTCCTCGGCCACCTGGGCCAGGTTGGCCTGGGGCGACATGCCGGCCTCCTCGCGCTGGGCACGGGCCAGCATCAGGAAGGTCTGCACCAGTTCGCGCATTTCTTCACAGGCCCGCGCAATGCGCTCGACCTGCTTGCGGCCGCGCTGGTCAATCGCGGGGTTCTCCAGCAACAGTTCGCAGGAGCTGGCGAGCACCATCAGCGGGGTGCGCAATTCGTGGCTCACGTCACTGGTAAACAGCTGCTCCCGGGACAACGCCTGGCGCAAGCGGCCCAGGGTTGCATCAAAGGCCACGGCCAGTTCACCGACTTCATCGGCCGCATAATCCGGCGCCAGCGGGGGTGCCAGGCCAAGTAATTGGTCGCGATGCCGCACCTGGCGGGCCAGGCGTACCACCGGCGCCATTACCTTGCGCGCCAGTACCCAACCGAGAAATACCGCCAGCGCCAGGCTGAGTACAAACCCCACCAGCACGACAGCAAACAGCACGCGCTCGCGCTCTTCGAAATCGCTCTGGTCTTGCAGCAGGACATAACGGCGACCGTCGACGATTTCGACCATTGCGTGGTAGGAAAGCTGTTCGCGGAACACCTCGTGAAAACCGGCGTCGAGGTGGCGCAAGTCCTTGGGCAGTTCAAAATCGCCGGGGCCGCCGCTGAAGTAGAACAACTGGTCGGGCTCGGGGCGATGGCTCCAGTCCTCGACGCTGTCCATCAGCAGCAGCCGTTGCAAGTCACCGCCCAGGCCTGCCGATATGAGTTTTTCTTCCACCAGGTGCACCGTTGCGACGATGCCCATGGCGAAGGCCCCCGCCACCAACGCGCTCATCAAGGCGAAGGCGATGATGATCCGTTGGGCAAGGCTTTGCTTAAACTCCATCACGACCCTCGGCCAGGCGATAACCCACACCGTGCACCGTTTGCAGCAACGGCTTGGCGAAGGGTTTATCAATCACCTGACGCAGTTGATGGACATGGCTGCGCAGGCTGTCGCTGTCCGGGCAGTCATCGCCCCACAGGGCTTCTTCGAGAATCTCACGGCGCAATACATGCGGGCTTTTCTGCATCAGCACCGCCAACAGCTTCAGGCCGACCGGGTTGAGCTTGAGCAGGCGCCCTTCGCGGGTGACTTCCAGGGTGTCGAGGTCGTAGTTCAGGTCACCCACTTGCAAGGCACGGCGCCCGCCGCCCTGGGCACGACGCAGCACCGCTTCGATACGCGCGGCCAGCTCCGACAGCGCAAACGGCTTGAGCAGGTAGTCATCGGCGCCGGACTTGAAGCCCTGCAGCCGGTCATCCAGTTGGTCGCGCGCAGTGAGCATGATCACCGGCGTGTCCCGGCGCGCGTCTTCACGCAGGCGTTTGCACAGGGTGTAGCCATCAATGCCAGGCAGCATGATGTCGAGCACGATCAGGTCGTAATGTTCGGTGGCAGCCAGGTGCAGGCCCGACAAACCGTCCTGCGCACAGTCTACGGTGTAGCCCTTCAGCCCCAGGTAATCGGCCAGGTTGGCCAGAATATCGCGGTTGTCTTCAACCAATAAAATTCGCATGGGCAGTGTCTCCGTACGCGGTAACGGCCGTGTTGGCTCGCGCAGCTTAAGGCCAAGTATGGCTCACGGCTAGGCCTGAAGGCCGCGCCGATTACTGTTTTCAACCGATTGCGAGACTTAACGAGTTTTTCACTATAGGTTCACAAGCTGACTACAGTGTCAGCGCGAAGATCGCGCCCATCGAAAATAAGGAACGTTGACATGGGTTTTCCAAAAACGGCGCCAATGCGCTATTTGCTGTTGGTGACCGGTGCCTGGCTGGTGGTTTTTCTACTGACCCGCAGCGTGCTGCTGGTAACCCATCTGGATGAGGTGAGCGGTAACCTGCTGCCGGTATTCGGCGTGGGCCTGCTCTATGACCTCGGCTTCCTCGCCTATGCCGCCCTGCCCCTGGGCCTGTATTTGCTGCTGTGCCCACCGGGGTTGTGGCGCCGTCGCGGCCATCGCTGGTTCCTGCAGGCGGTACTCACCGTCAGCCTGTTCGCCATGCTCTTCACCAGCGTGGCCGAATGGCTGTTCTGGGACGAGTTCGGCGTGCGCTTCAACTTCATTGCCGTGGATTACCTGGTCTACTCCAAGGAAGTGCTGAACAACCTGCTGGAGTCGTATCCGATCGGCAAGCTGCTGAGTCTGCTGGCCGTGATGGCGATCGTCTTGAGCGTGGTCTTGCGTAAACCGTTCAACGCGGCCATGGACGCGCCGTTGCCTGCGATGCGCAAGCGTCTGCTCAGTGCCCTTGGCCTGTTGCTGGTGGCCGGCCTGAGCCTGCAACTGATCAACCAGGACAGCCCGCGCAGCCAGGGCGGTAACGCCTACAACAACGAACTGGCCAGCAACGGCCCCTATCAGTTCTTCGCCGCCTTCCGTAACAACGAACTGGACTACACCCAGTTCTACAAGAGCCTGCCGGCGGATGTAGTCGCCAAGCAGTTGCGCGCCGAACTCAGCGAGCCCAACGCACGGTTTATCGGCACGGATCCGCTGGATATCCGTCGCGCCATTACCAACCCCGGCACGCTGCGCAAACCCAACATCGTGCTGGTGACCATCGAAAGCTTCAGTGCCAAGTACATGGGCAGCAACGGCGACCCGAATAACCTCACGCCCAACCTCGATGCGCTGCGCAAACAGAGCCTGTACTTCAATAACTTCTACGCCACCGGCACCCGTACCGACCGTGGCCTGGAAGCCATCACCCTGGCCATCCCGCCAACGCCCGGGCGCTCCATCGTCAAGCGTATCGGCCGGGAAAGCGGTTTCGGCAGCCTCGGCCAGCAGCTCAACGCCATCGGCTACGACAGCGTGTTTGTCTACGGCGGCCGGGGCTACTTCGACAACATGAACGCGTTTTTCAGCGGCAACGGTTACCGCGTGGTCGACCAGAGCAGCGTGCCCGAATCCGAAATCAGCTTTAAAAACGCCTGGGGCATGGCCGACGAAGACCTCTATAAACAGACGCTGAAACTGGCGGACGCCGACTACGCCAAGCAGCAACCATTCCTGCTGCAACTGATGACCACCTCCAACCACCGTCCATATACCTACCCGGCTGGCCGCATCGATATCAAATCCGGTGACGGTCGCGACGGCGCGGTGAAGTACACCGACCATGCCATTGGCCAGTTCCTGGAGGCGGCGCGCCAGAAACCCTGGTTCGACAACACGATCTTTATTTTCGTCGCCGACCACACGGCGGGCAGCGCCGGCAAGGAAGACCTGCCGATGGTCAATTACCAGATCCCGCTGTTCATCTACGCACCCAAGCTGGTAGACGCCGGCGAGAACGCGAAGCTGGCCAGCCAGATCGACCTCGCCCCGACCCTGCTGGGCTTGCTGAACCTGAGCTACGAGTCGACGTTTTTTGGCCGCAACCTGCTGCAGGACAACCCGCTGCCGCCACGGGTAGTGGTCGGCAATTACCAGTACCTGGGGTTGTTCGACGGCAAGGACCTGGCGATTCTCAGCCCGCGCCAAGGCTTGCGTCGGCATGACCAAGCCCTGGGCGACAGCCACGAAATCCGCGTTGGCAGCGATGACCCGTTGATCCAGCGGGCCATCACCTACTACCAGGGCGCCAGTTATGACTACAAGCAACAATTGCTGAGCTGGAGGGTGCCCAAGGACGAGGTTCCCCAAGTGAGTACACGCTAACCAGAATGCCCCGGCCAGGTCTGACCGGGGCTTTTTTTAGAGTCTGAGTTCGCCATGCAAGCAATCGCTGTTCGTCCGCTATCCCAACCCCTCAACTTCTGGTTGTGCCTCGGTGTGCCTGCCGTTCTGGCGGTGGCCATGTTGCTGCTGGAGCTGACGTCGCTGGACATGGACATCGCCAGGCTGTTTTACGACGCGTCCGAAGGCGGCTTCGTGGGCCGGCACAGTTTTTTTCTGGAGGACATTCTTCACGATCGCGCCAAGCAGATGGTGATCGTGTTTTCGGTGCTGGCAATCGCCGGGCTTGCCGGGGCCTTTGTCTTTGAGCGACTCAAACCCTATCGCCGGGAACTGGGCTGCCTGGTGCTGTCGCTGGCACTGGCCACCTCGTTCGTTTCACCGTTGAAGACGGTGACCGGGGTGCAATGCCCGTGGAGCGTCAAGGAGTTTGGCGGCCAGGAGACGTACAGCGAACTGCTGAGCCCCAGGCCGCCGACCGACAAGCCTGGCCGTTGCTGGCCGGGCGGACATGCGGCGACCGGGTTTGCGCTGTTTGCGTTGTTTTTTGCCCTGAGGGATCGCCGACCGCGGATGGCGCGCTCGGCGTTCCTGTTTGCGCTGGGCCTGGGCACGGTGCTTTCGGTGAGCCGCACGATGCAAGGGGCGCACTTTCTTTCCCACAACGTGTGGACGGCAATTTTCAGCTGGCTGATTTGTTTGGGCGCCTATTACTTCCTGCTGTACCGGCCGGTGAAAACACCGCAGCCCGCCTTCCGCAAGCAGCCCGTGACGCCGTGATGAACAGCCCTTGCCTAGCCGGGGGCAAGGGCGCAACACTCTGCGCACTTTTTGGCAACGATCCTGCTGAGCCATGTCCGATACCCTGTTGCTGATCGAAGACGACCTGCCCCTGGCGGCACTGACGGCCGAGTTCCTGCGCGCCGAAGGCTTTACCGTCGCAGTGGAACACCGTGGCGACCACGCCGCCCAGCGTATCCAGGATGAACAACCGGCACTGTTGATCCTCGATGTGATGCTGCCGGGCATCGACGGTTTTACCCTGTGCCGACAGATTCGCGACCACTACCCCGGGCTGATCCTGATGATGACGGCCCTGGACGAGAACGCCGAACAATTGGTGGGGTTTGCCGCCGGGGCCGACGACTACGTGGTCAAGCCGATCGACCCGCAACTGTTGCTGGCAAGGATCCGCTCGCTGCTGCGCCGCCATCCCCAGGCACCTCGCAGCTACTATCAGTGGGGCGCTTTTCGGCTGGACCTGAACAACCACTTCGCCTGGCTTGGCGAGGCGCCCTTGCAGTTTTCGGTGGCCGAATTCGAGTTGCTCGCCATCTTTGCCCGCCATTGCGGCGTATTGCTCACCCGGGAAAAGCTGCTCCAGCGCCTGCGCGGCCTGGAGTACGACGGGCTGAACCGATCGATTGATATGCGGGTGTCGCGCTTGCGCAAAAAGCTGATGAGCCTTGCGTGCCCCGTGACCATCCAGACCATCACGGCGCAGGGATACCTGTTCGTCGAAATCCCGACGGGGAGCCAGCATGCTGTCTAAAGTTCGCCCGTGGATGGCCATCGCGGCCGGCACCAGCTGGGCCGCCCTCACTTTTTACCTGTTGTGGTTGTGCTCGAACGCCTCGGTGTTTATCGGGGACTACAGTTTTCTGCGGCTGATGGCCGGGCCGGGTTATCTGGTTGCCGAGCAACTCAAGGCCTTGCCCGCCGAACAACGGGAGGCGCGCATCGAGTCACTGCAAGCACGCTTTCAGTACCCGGTGAGCCTGGTGAAAAAGGATGATATCGAGCTGCCGCCTGAAGCTATTGTGATGCTCGACCACCATCAGCCGGCGCAGAACAGTGATGAGGACGTCACCTACTTCCCGCTGGACGATGACACGGTGATTCAATTCGGCCCCTTGTGGGGAACCGCCGAAGTGAAGGACCTGCTGCAATATCCGGTGTACTGGGTGACCGCCTGTGTCGCCGGCCTGCCGGTACTGCTGTTTCTCTGGATTGCCCTGCGTGCCCGGCGCAAATACACCCATGACCTCGATGCCCTTAATGCCTGCATTGCTACCCTCGCCCGCTCGCCCAACACGCTGCTGCCCGCGATGAGCCAGGAGTGGGCGCCGCTGCTGCTGACCTTGCAACGGCACGCGCTGGATATCAGCTCGATGGGCGAACGCCACCGGGAGGTTTCCCAGGCGGTGTCCCACGAACTGCGCACACCCCTGGCGCGGATGCGTTTTGCCCTGGCACTGCTGAGTAAAAGCGCCGACCTCGACACCCGCACCCGCCTGCAAGAGCGCCTGCACACCGATATCGAAGAGCTGGAGTCGCTGGTTCGCGCCAGCCTCGCCTTTGCCCGGCTGGCCGATGCACCCAGCGACCTGCAGCATGAGCCAATCAACATCCATGCTTGGCTGCAGCAGGAGTTTGCCCTGCTGGACGGGCACCATCGCTTGCTGACCCTGGACACCGACCCGGCCGACCTGGAACTGATCGGCGACCGCGCCTTGCTGCATCTGATCGTGCGCAACCTGTTAAGCAACGCCATTAACTACGCCCGCGAACGGGTGAACGTCAGCGCTGCGTGCCAGGGCCAGCACCTGGTGCTGCATGTGGATGATGACGGCCCGGGCGTACTGCCGGAAAACCGCGAAAAGATCTTCGAACCCTTCGTGCGCCTGGCCATGGGCGGCGACGAGCCCAGCGGATTTGGCCTCGGCCTGGCACTGGCCAAGCGCGCCACCCACTGGCACGGTGGTGAGCTGTCGATCACCCGCAGCCCGTTGGGCGGCGCACGCCTGACCCTGACCCTCGCACTGCGCCCGGCCTAGGCTGTTACAGCCTGTGACAGTGGAACATCCGCGCTGCCGCTAACCTCGCGACCTTGCCCTTTGGATCAGGTTGGAGAGTCAGCTCATGCGTCACCCTAGACGGCATCTGCCCACGCTGCTGTTATCACTGTGCATGGCCGCCGGTTCATGGTCAGGCGGCGTTGCGGCCCAGAATGTCCACGCGCCCTACTACCCCGGCACCATCCTGCCCAATCGCCAGCCCCAGGCGACCATGGATCAACAACTGGTCACGTTCTACAAGGACTGGAAGGCGGTTTACCTGTCGGGGGAATGCGGCAGCGGCCGGTATTTCATCAAGGTCAACGCCGACCACAAACCCGTGGGTGGTGGCGCCGCGCCCAACACCATCACCGTGTCCGAGGCCCATGGCTACGGCATGCTGCTCACTGTAATGATGGCCGACTACGATGACCAGGCCCAACGGACTTTCGACGGCATGGTGCGCTACTTCCAGGATCACCCGGCAGCGTCCGATCCCGGCCTGATGGCCTGGAACCAGACCGAGGGATGCGGCGACTCCACCGACCCTTTCCGTGGTGACGTCAGTGCCACCGATGGCGACCTGGACATCGCCTACGCCCTGTTGCTGGCCGATCAGAAATGGGGCAGCGAGGGCTCCATTGACTATCGCAGCGAGGCCAACACGGTGATGGCGGCGATCATGAAACACGAGGTGCACCCCAGGACTCAGCACCTGATGCTCGGCGACTGGGCCGGTACCGACGGTGACGCAGAGCTTGAGTACACCACCCGCAGCTCGGACTTCATGCAGTCGCACCTCTACAGCTTTTTCACCATGACCGGGGACAAGCGCTGGCAGGCGGTGCGCGACAAGACCTATTCGATCATCAGCGACTTTACCCAGCGCTACAGTGCCAAAAGCGCTTTGGTGCCGGACTTCATCAGCCACCTGGACACCTCGATCACCCCGGCGCGGCCCGAACTGGTGGAAGGCCCATACGACGGCGGCTACTCGTGGAACGCCGCCCGCTACCCGTGGCGCATCGGCCTGGATTACCTGATGTACGGTGACCCTCGCGCGCTGTACACCTTGACCACCTTCAACCGCTGGGCACGCGCCACCACTCGCGATGAGCCGGGCAACTTCAACAGTGGTTACCGGATCGACGGCAGTGCCATCGAGGAAGCGCAGAATGAGCCGGCCTTTGTGGCGGCACTCGGGGTCAGCGCAATGATCAACCCCGACAATCAGCTGTGGCTCAATAACCTTTGGGACAACCTGCAACGCCGGTCCATCCGTGACCATGACTACTACGGCAACACCCTCAAACTGCTGGGCATGGTGGTCATGTCCGGCCATTGGGAGCGGCCCCAACCGGCGCCCCTCAAAAAAACCGCACACGTGCCTGTCCATCCGTCATCCGGCTCTGCGGCACCGGGACCCGTGGCATCTTTGCCGCCCGCCTCGCACCTGATGCTGGCTCGCGGCTTCATGTTCAAGAAACTGCTGGGGCGTCGCGGCGTCAGCTGAGGCGTGCGCGTAAAGAGAGACGCGGAGCGTCCCTGGCGGCATTCCCACGCAGAGCGTGGGAACGATCAGCATAAAAAAACCCCGCCTGCATCGCTGCAGGCGGGGTTTTTCAGTATCGGGGTAAGGCTGGCTTACATCATGCCGCCCATGCCGCCCATACCGCCCATGTCTGGCATACCGCCGCCAGCTGGAGCATCTTCTTTGATCTCGGCGATCATTGCTTCAGTGGTGATCATCAGGCTGGCAATCGACGAAGCCGCTTGCAGAGCCGAACGAGTCACTTTAGCCGGGTCCAGGATGCCCATTTCGATCATGTCGCCGTATTCGCCGGTAGCAGCGTTGTAACCGAAGTTACCCGAACCCTGCTTGACCTTGTCGACCACTACGCTTGGCTCGTCGCCGGAGTTGGCAACGATCTGGCGCAGAGGTGCTTCAACAGCACGACGCAGCAGAGCGATACCGACGTCTTGGTCAGCGTTGTCGCCTTTGAGCTCGGAGATAGCCTGCAGAGCGCGAACCAGTGCCACGCCACCGCCAGGTACCACGCCTTCTTCAACGGCTGCACGGGTAGCGTGCAGGGCGTCTTCAACGCGGGCTTTCTTCTCTTTCATTTCAACTTCGGAACCCGCGCCAACCTTGATCACTGCAACGCCGCCGGACAGCTTGGCCAGACGCTCTTGCAGTTTTTCACGGTCGTAGTCGGAAGTGGTATCAGCCACTTGAGCGCGGATCTGGGTAACACGTGCCTGGATGTCAGCTTCAACACCGGCACCGTCGATCACGGTGGTGTTTTCCTTGGTCACGGTGACGCGCTTGGCATTACCCAGGTGTTCCAGGGTAGCGCTTTCCAGGCTCAGGCCGATCTCTTCGGAGATAACGGTACCGCCAGTCAAAACAGCGATGTCCTGCAGCATGGCCTTGCGACGATCGCCGAAACCAGGTGCCTTGACAGCAACCACTTTCACAATACCGCGCATGTTGTTCACAACCAGAGTCGCCAGGGCTTCGCCTTCAACGTCTTCGGAAACGATCAGCAGTGGGCGACCGGCCTTGGCAACAGCTTCCAGAACTGGCAGCAGTTCACGGATGTTGGAGATCTTTTTGTCAACCAGCAGGATCAGCGGGCCGTCGAGCTCGGCGGTCATGGTGTCTGGCTTGTTGACGAAGTACGGGGACAGGTAGCCACGGTCAAACTGCATGCCTTCAACAACCGACAGTTCGTTTTCCAGGCCCGAGCCTTCTTCAACGGTGATCACGCCTTCTTTACCGACTTTTTCCATGGCTTCGGCAATGATGTCGCCGATGGAGCTGTCGGAGTTGGCCGAGATGGTGCCGACCTGAGCGATTGCCTTGGTGTCAGCGCATGGCTTGGACAGGGACTTCAGCTCTTTGACAATGGCGATGGTCGCCTTGTCGATGCCGCGTTTCAGGTCCATCGGGTTCATGCCGGCAGCGACGGCTTTCAGGCCTTCGTTGACGATCGACTGAGCCAGAACGGTAGCGGTGGTGGTGCCGTCACCTGCGTCATCGTTGGCACGGGAGGCAACGTCTTTGACCAGCTGCGCGCCCATGTTTTCGAAGCGATCTTTCAGCTCGATTTCTTTGGCGACGGAAACGCCGTCCTTGGTGATGGTCGGAGCGCCGAAGCTCTTCTCGATGATCACGTTACGGCCTTTAGGGCCCAGGGTCGCTTTTAATGCGTCAGCCAGGACGTTCACACCGGCGAGCATTTTCTTACGGGCGGAATCGCCGAATTTAACTTCTTTAGCAGCCATGATCGATATTCCTTAAATACTTTGTAGTAACGGGAAGATGAACGGGGAAATCAGCCTTCCAGAACAGCGAGAATCTCGTTCTCAGCCATTACCAGCAGGTCTTCGCCGTCGACTTTCACAGTGTTGCTGCCGGAGTAAGGGCCGAACACAACCTTGTCACCCACTTTCACAGCCAGCGCACGTACTTCTCCGTTTTCCAGGGTCTTGCCTGGGCCAGCAGCGACAATCACACCGTGGTTGGCTTTTTCAGCAGCCGAACCTGGCAGCACGATACCGCCAGCGGTTTTCTTTTCTTCTTCACTGCGACGGATGACGACGCGGTCATGCAGAGGACGAAGCTTGCTCATTGTCGATCTCTCCTAATTGTGTTTTTCATCGGCCGGTGTCAATTCCGGCTAGTTAAATTCCGGCGGTGCCGGTCGCGGTTCGCGGCGCGAAACGCGGAAGTCTGTCTGGTGTCGCCACCAGAAACCTTGCGGTGACCGTTACATAAGGGCGCATAAGCTTATTACAAGGGTACCGAGATGAAAATTTTTGTGTCGGGGGGCGTCTTCAAAAGCCGCACGGCACCCGCGGGTGCCGTGCCAGTGAGGGGATTACTTGGGGTCGCGGTGTTCGAACTCGCCTTCGATCACGTCACCCTCACGCCCCAGGGGCTGGCGCGGGGCCGGGCCGCCACGGGGTTGCAGGTCGTCGGCAAAGGCGCGCTGGCGAATGGCAGCCTCTTCGGCACGCTGGCGCATCTTGCCCGCCAGCACTTTGCGGGTGAACGGCAGCAACATCACCAGGCCAACCACATCGCTGATAAAGCCCGGCAGGATCAGCAGGCCACCGGCCAATGCCATCATCAGGCCTTCGAGCATGGTCTGGGCTGGCAGCTCGCCGCGATTCAGGCTTTCACGGGCGCGCAGCGCCGTGGCCAGGCCGGCGACGCGCAGCACCAGTACGCCGAGCATCGAGCCGAGAATGATCAGCAGCAGCGCCGGGAAAAACCCGATTGCCCCGCTGACTTGTACGAATACGAACAGCTCAAGCACCGGAAACAACAAAAAAAGCAACAAAAAAGGGCGCATCAAATGGTTCCTCAACGCAAGAATGCCTTGCTACTTCACCTTAGATGACGTCGCCGTTTCGTGAATTCAAGCTTCAGCGGCTGCTTTTTTCGGCCAGACCTCGGCGTGAGCCAGGAAAACCAAGGCTTCGCGTACTTGTGTCGGCGTGTTGCAAGGCTCGGCAAAGGGCAGCCAGTAGAGGGCCTGGCCAATGCGCAAGTGCATGCCTTCGCTGTCGATACCGGCCAGTTGCGCAGGCTCGGAGGTCGGCAGGCCGGCCAGTTCGACATAGTGGGCAATCGCCTTGGTGTGGTCGCTGTTCATGTGCTCGACCATGCTCAGCTCGGCCTTGCCGGCAAACGGATTGGCCAGGGTCAGTTGGTCGACCCAGTGGATCGCGCCGAACCCGCCGATATAACGATGGCGCACCGGCTTGAGCACCCAGAAGTCAAAATCATGGGCCTTGTGGTAGTTCGCCGAGTCCGGGAAATAGCGGTAATAACGCTCGGCGGCGGCTTCAATCGCAGCGCCGTCTTCGAGCTTTTCGGCCTCGGCGAGGTAGGTCAGACGCCCTACCGCTTGCACGTCGTCGGCCTCACGCTCACCGACCAGCAACGAGCACTTGGGGTCTTTCTGCAGGTTATGGGTGTGCTGGGCGATACGGCTGATCAGGATCAGCGGCCGACCCTCGGCGTCCAGGCAATACGGCACCACCGAGCCAAACGGGAAACCGGGCATGGCCTTGGACAAGGTGGCGAGTGCCCCACGGTATTCCTTGAGCAGTAGTTCTCGGGCATTCTTGGCAACGTGCGCGCTCAACTTATGACTCCTTCGATAAATTTCGTCAAAAAAAAACCTGGATAGCCGCTTAATTCTGCCCACAGGACTTGCGAATGCATCTCAACGACAAAGTAATCATTATCACCGGCGGTTGCCAGGGTTTGGGCCGCTCCATGGCCGAGTATTTTGCCGCCAAAGGTGCCAACCTGGCGCTGGTGGACCTCAATCAGGAAAAACTCGACCAGGCGGTGGCCGCCTGCCAGGCCCATGGGGTGAAGGCACGCGCCTATCTGTGCAACGTGGCGAATGAAGAGCAGGTGACCCACACCGTGGCACAGATCGCCGAAGACTTCGGTGCGATCAACGGCTTGATCAACAACGCCGGGATCTTGCGTGATGGCTTGCTGCTCAAGGTCAAGGACGGCGAGATGACCAAGATGAGCCTGGCCCAGTGGCAGGCGGTGATCGATGTCAACCTCACCGGGGTGTTCCTGTGCACCCGTGAGGTGGCGGCGAAAATGGTGGAGCTGAAGAACCAGGGCACCATTATCAATATCTCGTCGATCTCGCGGGCCGGCAATGTCGGGCAGACCAACTACTCCGCCGCCAAGGCCGGTGTAGCGGCCGCCACTGTGACCTGGGCCAAGGAGCTGGCGCGCTACGGCATCCGCGTGGCGGGCATTGCACCGGGGTTTATCGAGACCGAGATGACCCTGGGCATGAAGCCCGAGGCCTTGGAGAAGATGACCGCCGGCATTCCCCTCAAGCGCATGGGGCGGCCTCAGGAGATTGCCCATTCAGCGGCGTATATCTTCGAGAACGACTACTACACCGGGCGGATTCTGGAAATGGACGGCGGGTTACGCCTTTAATTACCAGGCGGCTCGTTACCAGGCGACGCCGAACCCTGCGGTGTAGCGGGTCTTGCTCAACGCGCTTTCCGAGTCGCCACTAATAATGTCGCGCTCGGCCTTGAGGTTGAGGGAGGCCCACTCGGTAACTTTGTAGCGCAAGCCCATTTCCGCATCCAGGGAGTACTCGGACGGCCCGGCCAGCGGCTTGCCCACTTCGCCATTGGTGAAGAATTCAACGGTCTTGCCCACCAGGTAGCGGTTGTAGTTCCACTTCATGGCCAGCGAATAGAAGTTGTCCTTGCCGCCGTCCTGGTATTCATAGTCAGTGCGGTTGACCAGCGAACCGAGGGAGAACGCGCCCAGTTCGTCATCCCAGAATTGGTAGCCCGGGCCGGTACCCACGGTGCGCTGGCGGGACAGGTCCTCGACCTTGTCGCGCTTGTAGGTCAAGCGGCCCTGCCAGAACCAGTGTTCGGTAATAAACCGGTCCAGGTCGTACTCCAGCGCCCAGTTGTCGGTGGTGGTCACGTCGTCCTGGAATTCGCGGTTGTATTCGCCCTCGGCGGTATGGCGCCACTGGCCATGGCGGGCAGTGGTCTTGAAGTCGATGTCGTAGTCGTTGGTGTCGTTTTCCGCGCGCTTGTAGTCCAGCGCCATATCGACATTGCCCTTCCACACCAGGTCCTCGATCACCGGCTTGGGCTTGATGATCTGCTGGATGCTCGCCAGGTCGACAGTCTTGGGCGCCTCGCCGTTGGCCAGGATGACCTTGCCATCGTCGGCCGGCTGCAGGGACTTGGCCTTCTCACCGCTGTAGGCATCCTGCTTGACCAGCAATTCCTGATCGCTCTCCAGGGTCTTGACCTGCTTCCAGTCCACCGGGATCGCGCCGGCATAGTCGGTCTGGATCAGCAGCTTGCCGCCGTCGAAAACCTTGATCTTGCCGGTCAGGCGGTCACCGTTCTTCAACCAGACGGTGTCGGCGAGCAACGGGGTGGAGGCGCTGAAAACAGCGAGGCACAGCAGGGTTCTGGACAACATAAGCGGATATGGGGCTCGAGTTTGACGAAAAAACGGGCATTATCGGGGTGGATAACTTCTTAGCAAGGACTGACTCGGGTATTCGTATCGAGTTCCGCTCTCAGCCCCCCACTTTGCAGAAATTTCTTACAAATAGACGGATACTTTCATCGGATATGCCACCGTGAACGAACTGACCGACGCTCCGCAAAGCCCCGCTGAAATGCGCCGCACCGTGCTGTACCTGACGCTCGCCCAAGTGCCCGAAGGCTGCGTGATCAGCTACGGGGAGCTGGCACACCTCGCCGGTTTGGGTCGCGCCGCACGTTGGGTGGGTCGCACCCTGAGCCAACTGCCCGAGGACACCAAACTGCCCTGGCATCGCGTGCTGGGTGCCGGTGGTCGGATAAGTCTGCCGGTGGGCAGTGCCTCGGGTGACGAGCAACGTGCGCGTTTGCGCGGCGAAGGCGTCAGCATCCTGAACAATCGTGTTGATATTCAGCGTCATGGCTGGCGCCCGGTAGAGCACAGCGGTTAGAGTGCGCGCTTTATTTGCGTAATTCTGAGGCAGACTCCAGCCCATGCCCCGTAAAACCTGGCGCGCCGCGCTCGCCGCCTATGCCAGCCCCTCGACGTTAGTGCTGTTGCTGCTCGGCTTTGCTGCCGGCTTGCCTTACATGTTGGTGTTCTCGACGCTCTCGGTATGGTTGCGCGAGGCCGGCGTGGCCCGCGAAACCATCGGTTATGCGAGCCTGATCGGCCTGGCCTATGCCTTCAAGTGGGTCTGGTCGCCCCTGCTCGACCAATGGCGCCTGCCACTGCTCGGCAAGCTCGGACGTCGTCGCTCCTGGCTGGTACTGTCCCAGACGCTGGTGATCCTCGGATTGATCGGCATGGGTTTCTGTGATCCGCAAAAGCATCTGTCCTGGCTGATTGCCATCGCCGTGATCGTGGCCTTCGCTTCCGCCACGCAAGACATCGCCGTAGACGCCTACCGCCTGGAAATCGCCAGCGACAGCCAGCAGGCCGCGCTTGCCGCCAGCTATATGTCCGGTTATCGCGTGGCCGCGCTGCTTGCCACCGCAGGTGCGCTGTTTTTTGCCGAAGGCTTCGGTTCCACCGGGTTCAACTACAAGCACTCGGCATGGGCCGGTACGTACGTGCTGTTTGGTGCACTGATGGTGCCTGCGCTGCTGACCACGCTGTTCATGCGCGAACCCAATGTGCCGCTGCGTACCCAATTGCAGGCCGGGCGCTACAGCTTTGCTCACCAGCTGGTCTCGGTGTTCGTGTTGATCGTGCTGCTGGTGTCGGTGCCGGCGATGTTCACCCAGCTGTACAACACTGACTTCGCCAGCGTGCTGTTCCATGGGGTCAGCCTGCTGGACCTGCTGCTGGAAGATCGCGCGTTCCTGCGGGCCATCCTCTACATCATCCTGACCACGCTGTGCCTGTCGACCATGGGCCGCCGGGGCCTGGCGCCAGTGCTCACGCCGGTCAACGATTTTATCCTGCGCTACCGCTGGCAGGCCTTCCTGCTGTTGGGGCTGATTGCCACCTACCGCATGTCGGACACGGTAATGGGCGTAATGGCCAACGTGTTCTATATCGACCAGGGCTTTACCAAGGACCAGATCGCCGGTGTCAGCAAAGTCTTCGGCCTGATCATGACCCTGCTGGGTGCCGGCATGGGTGGCCTGTTGATCGTGCGCTTCGGGATTCTGCCGATCCTGTTCATCGGCGGCATTGCATCGGCCGGCACCAACCTGCTGTTCGTGATGCTCGCCGACATGGGCCCGGACCTGCAGATGCTGATTTTCACCATTTCCCTGGATAACTTCAGTTCAGGCATGGCGACCTCGGCGTTTGTCGCGTACCTGTCGAGCCTGACCAACCTGAAGTTCTCCGCCACCCAATACGCCCTGCTCAGTTCGATCATGTTGCTGCTGCCGCGCTTGATCGGCGGGTATTCGGGGGTGATGGTCGAGAAGTTCGGTTACCACAACTTCTTCATGATCACCTGCCTGCTGGGTGTGCCGACGCTGGTCCTGATCGCCTTGCACTGGTTTCAGGAAAGCCGGCGGATTCGCTTGAATCCTCCCGAGGAAAACGAATCACTGTAGGAGCTGGCTTGCCTGCGATTGCATCACCGCGGTGTAACTGACACACCGTGTTGCCTGCATCGCAGGCATGCCAGCTCCCACAGAAGCCCTGCTCCAGCAACCAGATGCCTGTACGTCGGCAGCAAGCGCCCGTACAATCCCAAGTCATTTCAAGTCCAAGCAACCGACAACGGCCTACCATGCGCACCAGTCAATATTTGCTCGCCACACAGAAAGAAACGCCTTCCGACGCGGTCGTGATCAGCCATCAGCTGATGCTGCGCGCCGGCATGATCCGCAAACTGGCCTCGGGCCTGTACACCTGGCTGCCCATGGGCTTGAAGGTGATGCGCAAGGTCGAAGCCATCGTTCGTGAAGAAATGAACGCTGCCGGCTCTCTGGAAGTGTTGATGCCGAGCACCCAACCGGCTGAGCTGTGGCAGGAATCCGGGCGCTGGGAAGAGTACGGCCCTGAATTGCTGCGCTTCAAGGATCGTCATGGCCGGGACTTCTGCGCCGGCCCGACCCACGAAGAAGTGATCACCGACCTGATGCGCAACGAGTTGAGCAGCTACAAGCAACTGCCCCTCAACCTGTATCAGATCCAGACCAAGTTCCGTGACGAAATCCGCCCACGCTTCGGTTTGATGCGCGGCCGCGAATTCATCATGAAGGACGCCTATTCGTTCCACGCTGACCAGGCGTCCCTGCAGGTCACCTACGACCGCATGCACACCGCCTACTGCAACGTGTTCACGCGCCTGGGCCTGAAATTCCGCCCGGTTGAAGCGGACAACGGCTCCATCGGCGGTGCCGGCTCCCACGAGTTCCACGTGCTGGCCGAGTCCGGTGAAGACGACATCGTGTTCAGCAACGGTTCCGACTACGCGGCGAACATCGAGAAAGCCGAAGCCGTGCCACGGGAAACTTCCCGCCCTGCGCCAAGCGAAGAGCTGCGCCTGGTGGACACGCCCGAGACCAAGACCATCGCGGCCCTGGTGGAGAAATTCAATCTGCCGATTGAAAAGACCATCAAGACCCTGATCGTGCGCGCCGAGGAAGAAGGCAAGCTGATCGCCCTGGTAATCCGTGGCGACCACGAGCTCAACGAAATCAAGGCCGCCCAGCAGCCAGGCGTTGCCAGCCCGCTGGTCATGGCCACCGACGCCGAACTGCGTGACGCCATTGGCGCCGGTGCCGGTTCCCTGGGCCCGCTGAACCTGCCATTGCCGATCATCATCGACCGTTCGGTTGAGCTGATGAGCGACTTCGGCATCGGTGCCAACATCGATGACAAGCACTACTTTGGCGTGAACTGGGAACGTGACCTGCCGGTTCCGACCGTGGCCGACCTGCGCAACGTGGTGGCCGGCGACCCAAGCCCGGACGGCAAGGGCACCCTGGAAATCAAGCGCGGCATCGAAGTCGGGCACATCTTCCAGCTGGGCAACAAGTACAGCAAGGCTATGTAGTGCGAAGTGCTGGGCGAGAACGGCAAGCCGATCACCCTGGAAATGGGCTGCTACGGCATTGGCGTATCCCGCGTGGTTGCGGCTGCCATCGAGCAGAACAACGACGAGAAAGGCATCATCTGGAGCGACGCCCTGGCGCCATTCCAGATTGCCCTGGTACCGCTGCGCTACGAAACCGAGCAAGTACGCGAAGCCACCGACAAACTGTATGCCGAACTCACGGCTGCCGGTTTTGAAGTGCTGCTGGATGATCGGGACAAGAAAACCAGCCCGGGCATCAAGTTCGCCGACATGGAACTGATTGGCATCCCGCACCGGATCGTGGTCAGTGACCGCGGCCTGGCCGATGGCAATCTGGAATACAAGAGCCGGACCGAAGCCGAGGCCCAACCGTTGCCGGTGGCTGACGTGCTGTCTTTCCTTCAGGCGCGTATTCGTCGCTGAAAACCAGATCAAGAGTCGTCATGTTCAAGCGAAACACCATAGCCCTGGGGGGCGCCACGTTATGTGGCGCCCTGCTGGTCAGCGGCTGCGCCAACCAAATGTCGCAACGCAGCGAGCACGAGGAACGCATCGAGCGCAAATTGCTCGATCACAGCCTGCAGATCGACGTGGGCGAGCCGAAGGTGCTGGAGCTGCCGCAACGCCGGGTGCGCATTCACGAGCAAAAGACCTTTGAGGTCACCGAGTTCGAAGTTACCCGTCGCTACGACCGCTACACGCCCTACCAGCCCTGGCGCAAACTCTATGAGATGCCCCTGGGCGCGGTCGCGCTGGTGGCGGGCGTCGGCGCCAACGTGGCGAACGTGTTTGCCCTGGGCAACCTGCCTGCCAGCATGACCCGGGATTGGCTCAGCTATGGCGTGGACGGGCTCAACCCGTTCATGAACGTGCAATCCAACGGCCGTGCGCAACAGAACCTGGCGGGTATCGATGAAGTCCAGCGCGGCAAGCGCGTGGAGTATTCGAGCCTGCCCTGGAGCGAGCGCCCGGTACAGGTGACTGCCGGCAAGCAAACCCATGAGCTGACCACCGACCGCGATGGGGTGCTGCGCCTGAACCTGTTGGACAGCCCGTTTGCCGAGCAGGACCTGAACCGCATCAGCACCCTGAAGATCAGTGTTGAAGATGCCCAGGATGACGTGCACTCGGACTCATCCCTGGCCATCAGCGGCACCCTGCGGGGCAAATTGCTCGAAGCTCACAGTTTGATCTATGACGACCTGGAAGACGACGAGGTCAACGAGTGGGTGCACCGGGTCAAGCGCCTGTCGGAGCTGGGCCTGGAAGAAGAAGCCAGCGAGCTGGAACAGAGCCTGATCGAACTGACCCGCAATGATCCGGAGTTGCAGCAGGAATTCCTGCAGGCCTTGACCAAGGATGCCGGACGCCTGGTGGCGGATCCCGGAGCACGCTGAAGCCTTTAAATGTGGGAGCGGGCTTGCTCGCGAATGCGGCGTGTCAGCCAGCACATGCGTCAACTGACACACCGCATTCGCGAGCAAGCCCGCTCCCACATTTGGTTTTCGGTTCCTACCAGGGGAATTGGAGCTGCTCGTTGCCGTTGCTCAAATCCAGCAAACGCACGCCTATTCCCAGCAATCGCACCGGCTTGTCGCCGCGATTGAACGCCTGGGTCAGCAACTGCCGGTAACTCTCCAGGTCCCGCCCTGCCCCCGCCTGCTCCAGGGTCGTCTGGGTAAAGTCGTGAAACTTCACTTTGACGAACGGCTTGCCCGCCCGATAACTGCTGTCGATGCGCGCCATGCGCCCGGCCAGGGTGTCCATCAGCTCCGGCAGTTTTTCCAGGCAACTGGGCAAGTCCGGCAGGTCGACATCGTAGGTATTTTCCACGCTGATGGATTGCCGGCGACTGTCGTTCTGCACCACACGGTCATCAATCCCACGCGCCAGACTCCAAAGCCGCTCGCCAAAACTGCCGAACTCTCGCACCAGCGCCAACTTGTTCCACTCCCGCAGTTGCAGGCAGTCCTCGATCCCCAGCCGCGCCAGCTTGTCGGCCGTCACCTTGCCCACGCCGTGGAGCTTTTTCACCGGCAGCGCCGAGACAAAGTCTTCCACCTGGTCGGGGGTGATCACAAACAGTCCGTTGGGCTTTTTCCAGTCGCTGGCGATCTTGGCGAGAAACTTGTTCGGCGCCACGCCCGCGGAAACGGTGATGTGCAACTGGTTGGAGACCCGCCGGCGAATGTCCTGGGCAATGCGCGTGGCACTGCCGCCGAAATGCGGGCTGTCGGAGACGTCCAGGTAGGCTTCGTCCAGGGACAACGGTTCGATCAGGTCGGTGTAGTCGCGAAAGATCGTCTGGATTTCCTTTGATGCTTCTTTATAAGCATCCATGCGCGGCTTGACGATGGTCAGGTCCGGGCACAGCTTCAGGGCATGGCGGGACGACATGGCCGAACGCACACCATAGGCCCGTGCTTCATAGTTGCAGGTGGCGATCACCCCGCGACGGTCTGCCGAGCCACCGACAGCCAGGGGCTTTTGCGCCAGGGTCGGGTCGTCGCGCATCTCGATGGCGGCGTAGAAGCAATCACAGTCGACGTGGATGATTTTGCGCTGCGTCATATATAAGGCAGTGGTTCTGGGCAGAAAACGGACAGGCCGGCAGTATCTCACTCACACCTGTATATAGCACCAGTAGTTTGAATCTTCCGCTTAAGCGGTAGGAAAATTCGCAGGTGAATTCATTTTCTCAATCGAAACACACCCCCCCAATAGAGCTGAAAGCCTCGGCCAGACTGGCCCCGCGGCCTATCAAGGGGCCACCTTGGAGAGCTAACCGATTGAACCACAAGCGCTTTTCTTTGAATCAGCGGTTGACACACTCGCGTTCCTCTGTAGAATGCCGACACACAGACGCGGGATGGAGCAGTCTGGTAGCTCGTCGGGCTCATAACCCGAAGGTCGTCGGTTCAAATCCGGCTCCCGCAACCAAATATCAAAAAAGGCTACTCGAAAGAGTGGCCTTTTTTGTGCCTGTCTGTTTTAGCCCTCGCGTCGATTGTCTGACAAAAAACCTTTCCCAATCGCGCACTTACCGCACCCGCGTGACAATCCGACGCTAAATTGCACTTATTTGACCCATCGTTCGATTAACGGTTGACACCCCGCCGTTGCTCTGTAGAATGCCGCCACACAGACGCGGGATGGAGCAGTCTGGTAGCTCGTCGGGCTCATAACCCGAAGGTCGTCGGTTCAAATCCGGCTCCCGCAACCAAACATCAAAAAAGGCTGCTCGAAAGAGTGGCCTTTTTTGTATCTGACGAAAAAGTCCTTTTGAAACAATGGCATGGCATCTTTCATGAAACCGTACACGGTTTGTAGAGTCCATCTCATTGCAAGCTATGCTAAGTCTTCAAGCACTGTCCTTCTACGACCAATGGGCGCTGTCGCCGCACTTCGCGATACGCGTTAATATTTGTAATTATTTTGTCCATAGGGATTGGTAACTTGGCTGGATACCTCCATCCTGTCGCGCACAATCCACGAGGTGATTGATGCGCGCCAACTCGTCTGAACCACAAGACTCTGTCACAGCGACACAACCGATCACTCCCACCCGTTTGCGCTGGCTGGATCTGTTGAGCAAATACCGCCAACCCATCGGGCTGGCCGTCACCTTGTTGCTGTTCGCAATCGCCCTTATCGCCTGTCGCCACCTGTTGCTTGAACTGGATCTGTACGCGCTCCACGATTCAATCCTTGAAGTACCCAAGCCTGCACTGCTGGGTGCGTTCGGTGCTGCTGTCGCCGGCTTTATCATTTTGTTGGGCTATGAATTTTCCGGTGCCCGTTATGCCGGCGTGAAGCTGCCTGCCAAGACTCTGGCCTACGGCGGCTTTACCGCATTCGCCATCGGTAACGCGATTGGTCTGTCGATGCTCTCGGGCGGCTCGGTACGCTACCGTTTATATGCACGGTATGGCATCGGCGCTTCGGAAGTGGCACGCATGACCGTGTTTGCCAGCCTGGCCCTGGGTTGCGCCCTGCCGCCGCTCGCTGCGCTGGCCACCCTGAGCAACCTGCCTGCCGCGTCCAATGCCTTGCATCTACCCGCCAGCCTGCTCGGCGGCATCGCCGGCGCTGTGTTGCTGTTAACAGCCGCACTGTGCATCGGCATCTACCGCCGCCGCCTGCCGGAACAACCGTATCCGGACAACCTGCTGGTCAAGGCCGGGCGTCGCACCTTGCGCCTGCCGGGCCGTCGCCTGACCTTCCTGCAACTGATCATCACTGCCCTCGACGTGGCTGCGGCCGCTACCGTGCTGTATATGCTGCTGCCGGAAGCGCCGCCCTTTGGCCCGTTCCTGCTGGTGTACCTGCTGGCCCTGGCCGCCGGTGTGCTCAGCCATGTACCCGGTGGCGTCGGGGTGTTCGAAGCAATCCTGCTGGCTGCCTTCGCCGACAAGCTCGGTGCCGCGCCACTGGCGGCCGCACTGCTGCTGTACCGGATGATCTACGTGGTGCTGCCGCTGTTGATCGCTTGTGTGTTCCTGCTGGTCAATGAAGCCCAGCGCCTGTTCCATACGCAACAAAGCCTGCGGGCGGCCTCGGGCCTCGCTGCGCCGATCCTGGCCGTACTGGTTTTTTTGTCAGGCGTGGTCCTGCTGTTTTCCGGCGCAACCCCGGAAATCGACTCACGCCTGGAAAACATCGGCTTCCTGATTCCTCATCGCCTGATTGACGCGTCGCACTTTGGTGCCAGCCTGATCGGCGTGCTCTGCCTTCTGTTGGCCCAGGGCCTGCGTCGACGGTTGTCCGCGGCGTGGATGCTGACCATGGTGCTGCTGCTGACCGGCGCCCTGCTCTCCCTGCTCAAGGGTTTCGACTGGGAAGAAGCCAGCCTGATGACCATGACGGCGGTGCTGCTGGCGATCTTCCGGCGCTCGTTCTATCGCGCCAGCCGCCTGACCGAACTGCCGTTCTCGCCGCTGTACCTGGTGGCCAGCGTGTGCGTACTCGGTGCGTCGATCTGGCTGCTGTTGTTCGCCTACCAGGACGTGCCCTATAGCCATCAGTTGTGGTGGCAGTTCACCCTCGACGCCAACGCCCCGCGGGGCCTGCGTTCGCTGCTGGGCGCGGCCGTGGTGCTGGTGGTGGTGTCGCTGACCTGGCTGCTGCGTACCGCGCGCCCGATCATCCACTTGCCGACACCGGATGAACTGGAGCGCGCCACCAAGATCCTGATGAACTCCGCACAACCCGACGGCGGCCTGGCGCTGACCGGCGACAAGGCCCTGCTGTTTCACCCCAACGACGAAGCGTTCCTGATGTACGCTCGTCGCGGTCGCAGCCTGGTGGCCTTGTACGATCCGATTGGCCCGACCCTGCAACGGGCCGAGATGATCTGGCAGTTCCGCGACCTGTGCGACATTCACCACGCCCGCCCGGTGTTCTACCAGGTGCGCGCGGAGAACCTGCCGTACTACATGGACATCGGCCTCACCGCGATCAAACTGGGTGAAGAAGCCCGGGTCGACCTCAAACGCTTTGACCTGGAAGCCAAGGGCAAAGAGATGAAGGACCTGCGCTACACCTGGAACCGCGGGACCCGTGATGGCTTGTCCCTGGAGATCCACGAACCCGGCCAGGCCCCGATGGAGGAGTTGAAAGTCATCTCCGACGCATGGCTGACCGGCAAGAACGTGCGGGAAAAAGGCTTTTCCCTTGGACGATTCAGCGACGACTACCTCAAGCACTTTCGTATTGCGATCATTCGCTTCGAAGGGCGCCCGGTAGCGTTTGCGAACCTGCTTGAGACCTACAGCCACGACCTGGCCAGTCTCGACCTGATGCGTGCGCACCCGGACGCGCCGAAACTGACCATGGAATTCATGATGGTCGGCCTGATTCAACATTATAAGAACCATGGCTACGCCCGCTTCAGCCTCGGCATGGTGCCGTTGTCGGGCCTGCAACCACGACGTGGCGCCCCGCTGACCCAACGCCTGGGCTCGATGGTGTTCCGCCGTGGCGAGCAACTGTATAACTTCCAAGGCTTGCGCCGCTTCAAAGACAAGTTCCAGCCTGACTGGGAACCCCGTTATATGGCCGTGCCCGCAGGACTTGATCCGCTGGTGGCACTGGCCGACACCGCCGCCCTGATTGCGGGCGGCTTGACTGGATTGGTGAAACGCTGATGATTCGACGCTCCTGGCGGTATGTATTGGCATTTTTGGTGGTACTGGCACTGATCCTCGGTGGCGGCTACTGGTACTGGAACCGCCCTGCACCGCAACCGACTCTGGAACAACTGCCCCAGGCCGATGGCACGGTCCTGACCCGCGTCACCCCGGGTACCGCGCCCAAGGCCCGCGTGGCCGTGGCCGTGCTGGCCGACGAAACCCTGACCGACAGCCAACTGATCGCCCTGAGCCAGGGCGGCGCAGCGCAGATCGTCCAGGTGATCCTGCCCAAGGACGACTGCAAGCTGCAGGAACAAGCCCTGCAAACCGCCCTCGGCCAGCTCGCCGGCCCGGCGACACTGGTCAGCGGCATCGGCCCTGGCGCATCCCTCGCCTGGCGCTGGCTGGCCGCACAGAACGACGACAAGGCCAATGCCATCTCCGTCGGCTTCGCGCTGGCGCAGCCAGGCTGCAACGACCCGTTGCCGAAGACTTCGGCCCACGGTAGCTGGCTGGTGGCCTGGAACGATAACCCTGACGATGATGCTGCCAGTTTCGTACGCGACACGCCGCGTGCTACCACCAGCATCAGCGACTACGACGTTCACTACCCGCAAGTGCTGAACAACGAGCTCCGCAAGCAACTGGTGGGCTCGGACAACGGCGGCCTGGCGATCCCGGTGGTCGAAGTGCCGGCTGGCCAGGCCAAGGACACCGTCACCCTGTTCCTCTCCGGTGACGGCGGCTGGCGTGACCTGGACCGCGACGTGGCCGGTGAAATGGCCAAGATCGGCTACCCGGTGGTCGGCATCGATACCCTGCGCTACTACTGGCAGCACAAGACCCCGGAACAAAGCGCCAAGGACCTCGCCGAGCTGATGCAGCACTACCGGCAGAAATGGGGCACCAAGCGCTTCGTGCTGACCGGCTACTCGTTCGGCGCCGATGTGCTGCCGGCCATCTACAACCGCCTGCCGGAAAACGAGCAGCAGCGTGTAGACGCGATCATCCTGCTGGCCTTCGCCCGCACCGGCAGCTTCGAGATCGAAGTGGAAGGCTGGCTGGGCAACGCCGGCAAGGAAGCTGCGACCGGCCCGGAAATGGCCAAGCTGCCGGCCGACAAGGTGGTGTGCATCTACGGTGCCGAAGAAGTCGACGAGAGTGGCTGCACCGACAAGACCGCTGTCGGCGAAGCCGTGAAGCTGCCTGGCGGCCATCACTTCGACGAGAACTACCCGGCGCTGGCCAAGCGTCTGGTAGACATCATCGAGAAGCGCCAGGGCAAGACCCCGGCCGAATAAGCGCCCACAAAAAAGCCCCCGCTGCCGCAAGGCACCGGGGGCTTTTTGTTGGGCTTACATTTCTACTTGAGTGCCGAGCTCGATCACCCGGTTAACCGGCAACTTGAAGAAGCGCAGGTTGCCGTTGGCGTTCTTCAGCATGAACGCGAACAACCCTTCGCGCCAACGCGCCATGCCCTTGATGCGGGACGCGATCACGGTTTCGCGGCTGAGGAAGTAGGTGGTGCGCATCGGGCTGAAGTCCAGGTCATCCAGATGGCATAGCTTCAGCGCTTCGGGCACGTCCGGCTCGTCGGTAAAGCCGAAGTGCAGGATCACCCGGAAGAAGCCTTCGCCGTAGGCATCCACCTCGAAGCGGCGTGCGACCGGCACCCGCGGAATGTCTTCATAGACCACCGTCAACAGCACCACCTGCTCGTGCAGTACCTGGTTATGCAGCAGGTTGTGCAACAGCGCATGAGGCACGGCGTCTGGCCGCGCCGTCAGGAACACCGCGGTGCCCTGCACGCGATGAGGCGGTTGTACGCGGATACTGCTGATAAAGATCGGCAACGGCAGGCCGCCCTCGTCGAGACGGTCCACCAGCAATTGCTTGCCGCGCTTCCACGTGGTCATGAGCACGAACAGCACAATCCCCGCGAGTACCGGGAAGGCGCCGCCCTGGACGATCTTCGGCACGTTGGCCGCGAAGTACAGGCCGTCCACCAGCAGGCAGCAGACCAATACCGGCACCGCCAATATCGGTGGCCATTTCCACAGCAGCAGCATCACTGCCGACACCAGGATAGTGGTCATCAGCATCGTGCCGGTCACCGCCACGCCGTAGGCCGATGCCAGTGCGTTAGAGGACTCAAAGCCCAGCACCAACAGGATCACGCCGACCATCAGCGACCAGTTCACCGCACCGATGTAGATCTGGCCCTGCTCGGCACTGGAGGTGTGCTGGATATGCATGCGCGGGATATAACCGAGCTGGATGGCCTGGCGCGTCAGGGAGAACGCACCGGAGATGACGGCCTGGGACGCGATCACTGTGGCCAGCGTGGACAACACCACCAGCGGGATCAGGGCCCAACTCGGCGCCAGCAGGTAGAACGGGTTTCGCGCGGCCTCAGGATCGCCGAGCAACAAGGCACCCTGGCCGAAATAATTCAGCACCAGCGCCGGCAACACCAGCATGAACCAGGCGCGGGCAATGGGTTTGCGGCCGAAGTGGCCCATGTCGGCGTACAGCGCCTCGGCACCGGTCAACGCCAGCACTACGGCACCGAGGATGGCCACGCCAATGCCCGGGTGAGCCTCGAAGAAACGCACGCCCCACATCGGGTTCATGGCGTTGAGTACTTCCGGATGCTGGGTGATGCCGTAGGCGCCGAGGCCGCCCAGCACCAGGAACCAGGTCACCATCACCGGCCCGAACAACTTGCCGATGCGGTCGGTACCGTGTTTCTGAATCAGGAACAGGGCCACCAGCACAATCAGGGCGATCGGCACCACCCATTTTTCGAGGCCATCGAAGGCCAGTTCCAGACCTTCCACCGCCGATAACACGGAAATCGCCGGGGTGATCATGCTGTCGCCGTAGAACAGCGCCGCGCCGCACAAGCCACAGACCACCAGGAAACTGCGCAGCCGCTTGCGCTCACCCGCCGCTCGTCGCGCCAACGCGGTCAAGGCCATGATGCCGCCTTCGCCCTGGTTATCGGCGCGTAACACGAACAGCATGTACTTGATCGAGACCACCCAGATCAGCGACCAGAAGATCAGCGCCAGGATCCCCAGCACACCGTCATGGTTGACCTGAACCCCATAACCACCGGTAAACACCTCTTTAAGGGTGTAGAGCGGGCTGGTGCCGATATCGCCGTAAACCACCCCCACTGCCGCCACCAGCATGCCGATCGGCTTTGCGTTGGAATGCTCGGCACCTGCTGCCTGACTACTTGCCTGACCCATCAACCACTCCTGCCCTTTGACCTGCGGTCTTTTATAAACAGCGCGCCTGCTGCGGGCGCCTATGCTGTCCACAGCATGCGCTGTTTTACTTCTCGTTACAGACGATTTATTGACCGAGGAAATTCACTCAGGTGCAACGGCGCGAAGCATAGCGCAGCACTCGTCGTATTTCCCTGCATAAAGCTGGTCAAGAGCGATTCCCGTCGCTAGAATTGCGCACTTTTTGATCAGAGGCACACCAAGTGCCCATCCGCCACCTTTCGTGCACGACGGGCGGCGTCATTCAATACCGAGGTTAGACATGTCCACCACCATCGCAAAAGCCAACCCCAAGGTCGGCTTTGTATCCCTGGGTTGCCCAAAGGCTCTGGTCGACTCCGAACGCATCCTTACGCAACTGCGCATGGAAGGCTATGACGTCGTGTCCACCTACCAGGACGCGGACGTTGTGGTGGTCAACACCTGTGGCTTCATCGACTCGGCCAAGGCCGAGTCCCTGGACGTGATCGGCGAAGCCATCAAGGAAAACGGCAAGGTGATCGTCACCGGCTGCATGGGCGTGGAAGAAGGCGCCATCCGCAACGTGCACCCAAGCGTGCTGGCCGTGACCGGCCCGCAGCAGTACGAGCAAGTGGTCAACGCCGTGCACGACGTAGTGCCGCCGCGCCAGGACCACAACCCGCTGATCGACCTGGTGCCGCCGCAGGGCATCAAGCTGACGCCGCGCCACTACGCCTACCTGAAGATTTCCGAAGGCTGCAACCACAGCTGCAGCTTCTGCATCATCCCGTCGATGCGCGGCAAACTGGTGAGCCGCCCGGTAGGCGACGTGCTGGACGAGGCCCAGCGCCTGGTCAAATCCGGCGTGAAAGAGCTGCTGGTGATCTCCCAGGACACCAGCGCCTACGGCGTCGACGTCAAATACCGCACCGGCTTCTGGAACGGCGCGCCGGTGAAAACCCGCATGACCGAACTCTGCGAAGCCCTGAGCAGCCTCGGCGTATGGGTGCGCCTGCACTACGTTTACCCGTACCCGCACGTTGACGAGCTGATCCCGCTGATGGCCGCCGGCAAGATCCTGCCGTACCTGGACATCCCGTTCCAGCACGCCAGCCCGAAAATCCTCAAGGCCATGAAACGCCCGGCCTTCGAAGACAAGACCCTGGCGCGCATCAAGAACTGGCGCGAGATCTGCCCGGACCTGATCATCCGCTCCACCTTCATCGTCGGCTTCCCCGGCGAAACCGAAGAAGACTTCCAGTACCTGCTGGACTGGCTGACCGAGGCCCAGCTGGACCGCGTCGGCTGCTTCCAGTACTCGCCGGTGGAAGGTGCTCCGGCCAACCTGCTGGACGCTGCCATCGTGCCGGACGACGTCAAGCAGGACCGTTGGGAGCGCTTCATGGCGCACCAGCAGGCCATCAGCTCGGCGCGCCTGCAACTGCGCATCGGCCGTGAGATCGAAGTACTGATCGACGAAGTCGACGAGCAAGGCGCTGTAGGCCGCTGCTTCTTCGATGCGCCGGAAATCGACGGTAACGTGTTCATCGACGATGCCAGCGGCCTGAAGCCAGGCGACAAGGTCTGGTGCACCGTGACCGACGCCGACGAGTACGACCTGTGGGCTGAAAAACGCGCATAAGGTGTAAAGAATTGAAAAAGCCCTGCCTCTGGACAAGATGCGGGGCTTTTTTAGGTCTATCGTTTTGCCCATCAGCGCCAATCATCGGCAAGGGGCAGCGGGCATGCGTCAGCATTCGGTTATCCATACACCCAAATCCAGCGACTATCAGGAACTGACCCGCATCTGGGAGGCTTCGGTGCGGGCCACCCATGACTTCCTGCCGGACAGTTACATCGAGTTGCTGAAAAACCTGGTGCTGACCCGCTACCTCGACGCGGTGATGCTGATCTGCACCAAGGACTCGCGCCAGCGCATCACCGGGTTTGCCGGGGTGGCCGCGGGCAAGGTCGAGATGCTGTTTATCGACCCCGAGCACCGTGGCCAGGGCCTGGGCCGGCAATTGCTGCGCTATGCCATCGAGTCGATGAATGCCGATCAACTGGACGTCAACGAACAGAACCCGCAGGCCCTGGGCTTTTACTTCAAGCAAGGCTTTGAGGTGATCGGACGCACGGACCATGACGGCATGGGCCAGCCTTATCCGTTGCTGCACATGCGTTTGCGCCAGGCCCAGCCACAGGCGCGTCGCGGCTAAATGAAATGGAGCCGGGATTAACCGGCGCCACACAGGTACAATAGCCGCCCCCTTTTGTTTCGGCCCTTGTCATGACTGAACCCCTACGCCTCTCCAAACGCCTCATCGAACTGGTCGGTTGCTCCCGTCGGGAGGCTGAGCTGTTCATCGAAGGCGGCTGGGTCACGGTGGACGGCGAAGTGATCGACGAGCCGCAGTTCAAGGTCACCACCCAGAAGGTCGAGCTTGACCCTGAGGCCAAGGCCACAGCGCCGGAGCCGGTGACCATCCTGTTCCACGCCCCCGCCGGCGTGGATGCCGAGACAGCCATGGCGTCGATCAACGCCGAGACCCTGTCGGAAGAACACCGCTTCAGCAAGCGCCCGCTCAAGGGCCACTTCCTGCGCCTGACCGCCAGCAGTGACCTGCAAGCCAAGGCCAGCGGCCTGCTGGTGTTCACCCAGGACTGGAAGATTTTGCGCAAGCTGACCGCTGACGCGAACAAGATCGAACAGGAATACGTGGTGGAGGTGTCCGGCGACATGGTCGCCCACGGCCTGAACCGCCTCAACCATGGCCTGACCTACAAAGGTAAGGAATTGCCGGCGGTGAAAGCCAGCTGGCAGAACGAGAACCGCCTGCGCTTTGCGCTGAAAAACCCGCAACCGGGTGTGATTGCCTTGTTCTGCGAAGCCGTCGGCCTGAAAGTCGTCGCCATTCGACGCATCCGCATTGGCGGAGTCTCCATCGGCAAAGTGCCGGTAGGCCAATGGCGCTATCTGTCCGGCAAAGAAAAGTTCTAAGACTTTTTTCGCCGCCGAATCTCTCGATACCGCCTGCCTGGGCGGTGTCCACAGTTGAATGACCAGGATTGCCCACCATGATACACAACGACGTACTGCGCAGCGTGCGCTACATGCTCGACATCAGCGACAACAAGATGGTCGAGATCATCAAGCTCGGCGGCATGGAAGTCACCAAGGACGACCTGCTGACCTACCTCAAGAAAGACGAGGAAGAAGGCTTCGTGTTCTGCCCGGACGAAGTCATGGCGCATTTCCTCGATGGCCTGGTGATCTTCAAGCGCGGCAAGGACGAGAGCCGTCCACCGCAGCCGATCGAACTGCCGGTGACCAACAACATCGTCCTGAAGAAACTGCGCGTGGCCTTCGAACTGAAGGAAGACGACATGCACGCAATCCTCAAGGCCTCCGAGTTCCCGGTGTCCAAGCCTGAGCTGAGCGCACTGTTCCGCAAGTTCGGCCACACCAACTACCGCACCTGTGGTGACCAGCTGTTGCGCAACTTCCTCAAGGGCTTGACCCTGCGCGTTCGCGCCTAAACCCGTGAACTACAGCGTCTCGCCCATCGGCTTTGTCCGCTCCTGCTTCAAGGAGAAGTTCGCCATCCCGCGCCAGCCACAACTGGCGCCTGCCGCCCGGGGCGTGCTGGAGTTGGTGCAGCCATTCGACCAGGGTGAGGCGGTGCAGGGTTTGGAACAGGTCAGCCATGTGTGGCTGCTGTTCCTGTTCCACCAGGCGCTGGAAGACAAGCCCCGCCTGAAAGTGCGCCCGCCTCGCCTGGGTGGCAACACGTCCATGGGCGTGTTCGCCACCCGCGCGACGCACCGGCCCAACGGCATCGGCCAGTCAGTGGTCAAGCTGGACAAGGTGGAAGATGGGCGCCTGTGGATATCCGGGATCGACCTGCTGGATGGCACACCGATTCTCGACATCAAGCCGTACGTGCCGTACGCAGACATAGTTGACACTGCGACCAACAGCATCGCCAGCGCTGCGCCACAGCTGATTCCCGTGCAGTGGCTGAAGACTGCGCTGCAACAGGCAGAAGGCCACGCTCAGCGCCTTGGCGAGCCATTGGTGGCGTTGATCGAGCAGTGCCTGGCGCAGGATCCACGGCCGGCGTACCAGACGCCGGGGCCGGAGCGGGAATACGGGGCGCAGTTCTGGGATGTTGATGTGCGCTGGCACTATCCCGAAGCCGGGATGATTTGTGTGCTGGAAGTCGTGTCGGCCGGGTAAACCGGAAACAAATGTGGGAGCGGGCTTGCTCGCGAAAGCGGTGGATCAGTCAATACATCTGGTGACTGTTACACCGCTTTCGCGAGCAAGCCCGCTCCCACATTTTTTTGCGTCGCGCTTATTTCTCGACGAACGCACGCTCGATCAGGTAGTCGCCCGGCTCACGCATACGCGGGGAAACCTTCAAACCGAAGCTGTTGAGCACTTCGCTGGTTTCATCCAGCATGCTTGGGCTGCCGCACAGCATGGCGCGGTCGTCTTCAGGATTGATCGGCGGCAGGCCGATGTCACTGAACAGCTTGCCGCTGCGCATCAGGTCGGTCAGGCGGCCCTCGTTTTCGAACGGCTCACGGGTCACGGTCGGGTAGTAGATCAACTTGTCACGCAGGGCCTCGCCGAAGAACTCGTTCTGCGGCAGGTGCTCGGTGATGAATTCGCGATAGGCGACTTCGTTGACGTAACGCACGCCGTGGCACAGGATCACTTTTTCGAAACGCTCGTAGGTTTCCGGGTCCTGGATCACGCTCATGAACGGCGCCAGGCCAGTGCCGGTGCTGAGCAGGTACAAGTGCTTGCCCGGCTTCAAATCGTCAAGCACCAGGGTGCCCGTCGGTTTTTTGCTGATGATGATCTCGTCGCCTTCCTTCAAGTGCTGCAATTGGGAAGTCAGCGGGCCATCAGGCACCTTGATGCTGAAGAACTCCAGATGCTCTTCCCAGTTCGGGCTGGCAATCGAGTAAGCGCGCATGAGCGGGCGGCCGTTGGGCTGTTGCAGGCCGATCATCACGAACTGACCGTTCTCGAAGCGCAGGCCCGGATCGCGGGTGCACTTGAAGCTGAACAGAGTGTCGTTCCAGTGATGAACACTGAGGACACGCTCGTGGTTCATGTTGCTCATGTACGGGGGACTCCTGGAAATGGGTCTGCGCCAAATGATGGATGCGCAATTGCACAGCATTCTAATGGCGGCGACAATATCTGTTAACTGGATTATTAAGATAAGGGTTATCGGTTATATCGATATGCGATTTACTCTACGTCAACTGCAAGTCTTCGTCGCCGTCGCCCAGCAGGAAAGCGTCTCGCGCGCTGCTGGCCTTCTGGCCTTATCTCAATCCGCCGCCAGCACGTCGATTACCGAGCTGGAGCGGCAATCCAGCTGCCAATTGTTCGACCGCGCGGGCAAACGCCTGAGCCTCAACGCCCTCGGTCACCAGCTATTGCCCCAGGCGGTGGCACTGCTGGACCAGGCCAAGGAGATCGAGGACCTGCTCAACGGCAAGTCGGGCTTCGGCTCCCTGGCGGTCGGGGCCACGCTGACCATCGGCAACTACCTGGCCACGCTGCTGATCGGCAGCTTCATGCAGCAGCATCCCGAGAGTCAGGTGAAGCTGCATGTGCAGAACACTGCGCATATCGTGCATCAGGTGGCGCACTACGAAATTGATCTGGGTCTAATCGAAGGCGACTGCAGCCACCCGGACATCGAGGTGCAAACCTGGGTGGAAGATGAACTGGTGGTGTTCTGCGCACCCCAGCATCATTTGGCGAAGCGCGGCCAGGCGACCATGGAAGAGCTGACCCATGAAGCCTGGATCCTGCGGGAACAAGGCTCTGGAACACGCCTGACCTTTGACCAGGCCATGCGGCATCACCGCAGCGCGCTGAATATCCGCCTGGAGCTGGAACACACCGAGGCAATCAAACGCGCGGTGGAATCAGGCTTGGGGATTGGCTGCATTTCCCGGCTGGCGCTGCGCGACGCCTTCCGGCGTGGCAGCCTGGTACCGGTGGAAACCCCGGACCTGGACCTGGCCCGGCAGTTCTACTTCATCTGGCACAAGCAGAAGTACCAGACCTCGGCGATGCGCGAATTCCTCGAGCTGTGCCGGTCGTTCACCGCCGGGGTGCAGCGCAGCGACGAGATCGTACTGCCGACCATTGCCTAGATCAGGATCACGGCCCACACCAGGGTAATCATGGTCAGCGCTACGAACTGCGCGGCGCTGCCCATGTCCTTGGCATTTTTCGACAAGGGGTGCAGGTCCAGGGAAATCCGGTCGATCGCCGCTTCGACGGCGGAGTTGAGCAACTCGACGATCAATGCCAGCAGGCACACGGCGATCAGCAGCGCCCGCTCTACCCGGCTGACGTTAAGGAAGAAACTCAGCGGGATCAGGATGACATTGAGCAACACCAGCTGACGAAACGCCGCCTCGCCGGTGAAAGCCGCACGCAGGCCATCCAGGGAATATCCGCCTGCGTTGAAAATACGTTTGATACCGGTTTGACCCTTGAAAGGCGACATAGAGTAGGCAACTGAGCAAAAAGGTGTGGGGAAACTAGAGCAAGCAAAGTCAAAAAAACGTGAATGAACAGCGTCTTAATGCTGCGAAATTGACTCAAGTTGTTGCAAGAGCAGCGCCGCCTGGGTTCGCGTACGTACGCCGAGCTTGCGGAAGATCGCCGTGACGTGAGCCTTGATGGTCGCTTCCGACACGCTCAACTCGTAGGCAATCTGTTTGTTCAATAGACCTTCGCAGACCATGGTCAATACGCGGAACTGCTGGGGCGTGAGGCTGGCCAGGCCATCACGCGCGGCCTTGGCTTCGTCGGAGACGTTGATCTCTTCAAAGGCCTGCGGCGGCCAGGAGACATCGCCATCCAGCACCGTGCGCACGGCTTTCTGGATGTCTTCCATGGAGCTGGACTTGGGAATGAAACCACTGGCACCGAACTCCTTGGAGCGCACCACCACCGACGCCTCTTCCTGGGCCGATACCATCACCACCGGTATCTGCGGGTATTGCCCACGCAGCAGCACCAGCCCGGAAAAACCGTAGGCACCCGGCATGTTCAGGTCCAGCAGGACCAGGTCCCAGTCGGACTTTTCGGTAAGGCGGGTTTCCAGCTCGGCAATGCTGGCGACTTCGACGAGGCGTACATCCGGCCCCAGGCCCAGCGTGACCGCCTGGTGCAGCGCACTGCGAAACAGCGGGTGGTCATCGGCAATCAGGATTTCGTATGTGGCCATTTATTAAATGATCCTGTTTTTTAGGGCGGCACTGATGGGTTCAGTGCTCGCCAACGCGCAAGGTGGCTGCCAGGCCAGCAGTCACCAAAGGGCGCGCTCAACGTCAAAAAGCGACGTATCCAATCTGTGACAGCGCCCCAATCGGCGCCAAGCATGCCCAGCGTAGCCTGGGTGGTCAAGCGCTACGCCCGTGGCTATTTTAGCGGGCTGCGTGTTTGCGCGGCCATCATGCAAAGGTCGGCTGGCCATGACACCTATAGATAAGGTGCAAGGCGAGTATGGACGACATCGGCCGGGTCCAGCGCCAGTTGAAACTTGGCGGCCAGGTAGTGGGTGCTGAATACGTCCAGGTAGGCATCCAGGACTTCACTGGCTGCGGCATCTTCAGCCAGCTCCAGGCACAGCGCGGCGACTTCGGCGGTGCAGAAGTGGTCATCACGCTTGGAGCGACGCAGCTTGTAGCGCGACAGTTGCTCGGGCGCCAGGCTCAGCACCGGCAAGTGCTCCAGGTACGGGCTCTTGCGAAACATCTTGCGCGCCTCGCTCCAGGTGCCGTCCAGCAAAATGAACAGCGGGCGCTTGCCCTCCTCCAGCCTGACCTGATGGACCACCCGCTCCGGGGCCACGAATTCGCCGGGAAAGACGATGTATGGCTGCCATTGCGGGTCGGCCAGCAAGGTCAGCAACTCCGGCTCAACCTCAGTGCGCGACCAGGGGAACGCGGTCGTGTCGTTGATCACATCGGCAATCAGCCAGCCGGTGTTGCTGGGTTTCATCGGCTCTACGTCGTGCATCAGCAGGCACATGCCGGATCTGGCCTGGACCTTGGGCCGCCAGGCGCACAGGCAGTACTCGGGAATCACCCGGCAGCCGGGGCAGCGTTCGGCCCGCGAGCCTCGCGCTACAAACGGTTTTACGGCACGGGCCAGGCGCTGCGTGCGCAAACGGGAGACGGCATGGCTCATCGGGTGCGCCGCAGGGAAGTGGAAATCGACACGGATAGAACTCGGAAGGCAAAAGTTACCGCAGTTTACCAGAGCCGCCCCCGGCCACCTGCACTTCCCGGCAATAGGCTGGCCCTAGGGGCAAGCGGTCACCTATAATCCCGCGCCACTGAACGCACAGCGCAGTGGCTGGTCTATGCACCAGTAACCGAATCAGGAGAGTTTCATGCTGCGTCTTATGCCACGCCTTGTAGTTCCGTCCGTCGCCCTCGCGCTGGTGTTGCCTCTGGGTGCCCAAGCGGCCTCGTTGCTGGAGGCTCAACTGAACAGGAAGCTGCAAAGCGTCGCAGAGGAAACCAACAAAGAACTGCCACGGGAAATTGACGAAAAGACCCTGGAAGTTGCCTACACCGTTGAAGGCTTGCAGCTGATTGACCATTTGAGCGTACTGCCCGACCGCGCCGAGCAAATGCGCGCCAACCCCAAGGCTGTGTACTTCCAGCTCGGCCAAAGTGTGTGCCTGAACAAGGGTTACCGCGAGCTGATGGCCAAGGGCGCGATCATGCGCTATGAAATCACCGAGAACAAAACCAACCGCCCGGTAGCTTCGGTGAAGTTCCAGGAAGCAGATTGCCCGGCACCGGCTGCCGCGAAGAAGAAAAAGTAAGCGATAACTCCTGTCGCGCGCCGCTGACCAGCGGCGCGCAATATCCACCTCTGCACTCTCCGCCATTGTCCGCCCGCGGCAGCGTCTAAACTCCCTCAGAAGTGATCAATAAGCGGTTGCCAGCCAAGACTTTATAGGCTCATGATCAATTCATCCTGAACGCCTGGAACATCGGGTTTTCACACCGTCCTGTAACATTTTCAGGGCAAAAGAGGGTTGCCCTCCTGAGCGTGCAATGCAAAGGTTTTTAATCATAAGGAATATACAGAACCGGTTTCGCCCACCTCGTTAATCAGAGGCAACGACACATGCAGTGTCGTGGTCCCGACGAATTTCTCGCCGGCACCCAGGGTTCTGTGAAGAAGGAGAAGTTGAATGCCTTACGAACCGAATGAACTCCTGATCCGTCAATTTGAAGAAAACGGCACCGACCTCACGCAGCAGGTCGACGCGCAACTCCATTTGATTGCGCCCAACAGCCCGAATATTCCCCTTTATCGCGACATGATCTTCACCGTGTTGCGCATGGCCCAGGACGACCGCAGCCGCTGGAATGCCAAGATCACCTTGCAGGCGATACGGGAACTGGACCACGCCTTCCGCGTGCTCGAACAGTTCAAGGGGCGGCGCAAAGTCACGGTGTTCGGCTCGGCGCGCACGCCGGTGGAAAGCCCGCTGTACGCATTGGCCCGGGAAGTGGGCGCGGTCCTGGCCCGTTCGGATCTGATGGTGATCACCGGCGGTGGCGGCGGCATCATGGCGGCGGCCCACGAGGGTGCCGGCCTGGAGCACAGCCTGGGGTTCAACATCACCCTGCCCTTTGAACAGCACGCCAACCCGACCATCGATGGCACCGAGAACCTGCTGTCCTTCCACTTCTTCTTTACCCGCAAGCTGTTCTTCGTCAAGGAAGCCGACGCCTTGATCCTGTGCCCGGGCGGTTTCGGTACCCTGGATGAAGCGCTGGAGGTGCTGACCCTGATCCAGACCGGCAAAAGCCCGCTGGTACCGGTGGTGCTGCTGGATGCACCGGGCGGTAGCTTCTGGCAAGGCGCACTGGACTTTATCCGCAGCCAGCTTGAGGCCAATCGCTACATCCTGCCCACCGACCTCAAGCTGGTCCGCCTGGTGTACAGCGCCGAAGAGGCGGTGGACGAAATCAACCAGTTCTACGCCAACTTCCACTCCACCCGCTGGCTGAAGCGCCAGTTTGTGATTCGCATGAATCATCCGTTGAGTGACCGCGCACTGGCCCATCTGCAGGAGGCATTTGCCAGTCTTCGCCTCAGTGACGACTTCCAACAAATCGCGTACACCGGCGAAGAGCATGACGAGCCAAGCTTCAGCCATCTGACGCGGCTGGTGTTCAACTTCAACGGGCGTGATCAGGGACGGTTGCGGGAATTGGTGGATTACATCAACTTGCCGGAAAACTGGGCCCAGGCTCAGGGGAAAACGCAGCAGCGGGTGACGGAGACGGCGTGACGTGACACTGAAACGAAAAAGGCCCGCTATTTTCATAGCGGGCCTTTTGGGTTGTGTCAGGTAGAACGATGCGCAGGTTAGGGCCGCTGCGCAGCCCAGCGGGAGCAAGCTCCCTCGCCACACCAAGCCCCGCAATGATCAGAGCAACCATTTACCAGGCGCAGCCTTCAGTCATCCATATCCCGACCGCTCAACAGGCGACTGATCATCTCCATCGAAAACCCGCGATAACTCAGGAAGCGACCTTGCTTAGCCCGCTCACGCGCATCAATAGGCAGATGACCGGCAAACTTGCGCCGCCAGGTTTCTTCCAGTTGTGCCTGCCAACTGATGCCGCACTCACGCAACGCGAGTTCGATATCAGCACGCTGCAGGCCACGCTGGCTCAGCTCTTCACGAATTCGTGCAGGGCCATAGCCGGATCGGGCTCGGTAGGAGACGAAACTTTCGAGGTAACGGGACTCCGACAGCAGCCCTTCTTCCGTCAAACGGTCAAGGGCTGCGTCGATCATCTCGGGATCTGCGCCACGCTGACGCAGCTTACGCGTCAGCTCGACTCGACCATGCTCGCGCCGTGCGAGCAGGTCCATTGCAGTGCGCCTTACGGCGACGGGTGTATCCAGGACAACGCTCATCGTTTGCTTCAGATGTCAGTGTCGACTTCTTCTACTTCTTCAACCGGCTCGCGGTTGGCGGCAGCCTTGACGTCAGGTGCCGGGGTCAGCAACTTGTCGCGGATCTGCTTCTCGAGCGTAGCGGCAACATCCGGGTTATCCGCAAGGAACTTGGCCGAGTTGGCCTTGCCCTGGCCGATCTTGCTGCCGTTGTAGGCATACCAGGCACCGGATTTCTCGACGAAACCGTGCAGCACGCCCAGGTCGATCATCTCGCCGTTCAGGTAGATACCCTTGCCGTAGAGAATCTGGAACTCGGCCTGACGGAACGGCGGGGCCACCTTGTTCTTCACGACTTTAACGCGGGTTTCGCTACCGACAACCTCGTCACCTTCCTTCACCGCGCCAGTACGACGGATGTCCAGACGGACCGAAGCGTAGAACTTCAGCGCGTTACCACCGGTGGTGGTTTCCGGGCTGCCGAACATCACGCCGATCTTCATCCGGATCTGGTTGATGAAGATCACCAGGCAGTTGGCGTTCTTGATGTTACCGGTAATTTTACGCAGGGCCTGGGACATCAAGCGGGCTTGAAGGCCCACGTGCATGTCGCCCATTTCGCCTTCGATTTCAGCCTTGGGTACCAGGGCTGCCACGGAGTCGACCACGATCACGTCAATGGCGTTGGAGCGCACCAGCATGTCGGTGATTTCCAGCGCTTGCTCACCGGTGTCCGGTTGCGAAACCAGCAGGTCGTCAACGTTGACGCCCAGCTTGCCGGCGTATTCAGGATCCAGGGCGTGCTCGGCATCGACGAACGCACAGGTGGCGCCCATTTTTTGTGCCTGGGCAATCACCGACAGGGTCAGGGTGGTTTTACCGGAAGATTCAGGACCGTAGATCTCAACGATACGGCCTTTTGGCAGGCCGCCAATGCCGAGCGCGATGTCCAGACCCAGAGAGCCAGTGGAGATAGCCGGGATCGCCTGACGGTCGTGATCGCCCATACGCATTTCGGGTCCCTTGGCGATTTGACGTTAGATCTTACCCAGGGCCGCAGCC
>NZ_JBIUVK010000018.1:0-108139 GCF_044742865.1 Pseudomonas sp. NPDC087814
CAAGAACCGCCGTCTAAATTACACCGCGGCCCCTGAGGCTAATAAAGAAAGACAACTTTAACGGCAAAACCAGACACCGTTCACCGCGACTGGTTTGTCGTCGACGCCGCTGGTCAGACCCTGGGTCGTCTGGCCACTGAAGTCGCCAGCCGTCTGCGTGGCAAGCACAAGCCTGAGTACACCCCTCACGTTGATACCGGTGACTACATTGTCATCATCAACGCCGAGCAGGTACGTGTTACCGGCAACAAAGCGCAAGACAAAATGTACTACCGTCACTCCGGTTTCCCAGGCGGTATCAAGTCTTCGAACTTCGAAGGCCTGATCTCCAAAAAGCCTGAAGCCCCGATTGAAATCGCGGTCAAAGGTATGCTGCCGAAGGGCCCACTGGGTCGCGACATGTATCGCAAGCTGAAAGTCTATGCGGGCGCTGCTCACCCTCATGCTGCTCAGCAGCCCCAAGAACTGAAGTTTTAACGGAATAGTTCATTATGTCGGCGACTCAAAATTACGGCACTGGCCGTCGCAAAACCGCTACCGCTCGCGTTTTCCTGCGTCCGGGTACTGGTAACATCTCGATCAACAACCGCACTCTGGAAAATTTCTTCGGTCGCGAAACTGCCCGCATGGTAGTTCGTCAGCCGCTGGAATTGACCGAGACCGTTGAAAAGTTCGACATCTACGTCACCGTTATCGGTGGCGGTGTAAGTGGTCAAGCTGGCGCAATCCGCCACGGTATCACTCGCGCTCTGATGCAGTACGACGAAACCCTGCGTGGCGCTCTGCGCAAAGCTGGCTTCGTGACTCGCGATGCTCGTGAAGTTGAACGTAAGAAAGTTGGTCTGCGTAAAGCGCGTAAGCGTCCGCAGTACTCGAAGCGTTAATTCGCTTTTACGTTCCAGAAAACGCCCAGCCTCCTCACGGAGCTGGGCGTTTTTTATTGCCTGCTATTTATGTAAAAAAATCTGTGTGACAACTTGCCACATCCGTAGAGCCCCTATACTCAAAGGCTTGGAGCCAGTGCCGGGGGTAATTACCTTGTCAGACGTGGGGCTTTTCATTACCATTCGGCAAAATTTTTATAAGTTCAGATTTAACACTTAGTAGACGCCTGATTTAACAGGCCACAAAGCTGATGGGAGAGGACTGAATGAGCAATGACGGCGTGAATGCAGGCCGGCGTCGCTTCTTGGTAGCAGCCACATCCGTGGTGGGTGCTGCAGGAGCGGTGGGGGCTGCGGTCCCGTTCGTGGGGTCATGGTTTCCCAGTGCCAAGGCGAAAGCCGCAGGTGCACCGGTGAAGGTGAATGTCAGCAAGATCGATCCAGGCCAGCAAATGATTGCTGAATGGCGCGGTCAGCCAGTGTTCATCGTTCGTCGTACCGAGGAAATCCTGGGAAATCTGAAGAAGATCGAGGGCCAGCTGTCCGACCCCGACTCGAAGAATTCCGACCAACCCGCTTACGTCGATAAGGAAATTCGCTCGATCAAGCCGGAAATTCTGCTGCTGATCGGTATCTGCACCCACTTGGGTTGCTCTCCCACCTTCCGCCCGGAAGTGGCGCCCGCGGACCTGGGCAAGGACTGGGTCGGGGGCTATTTCTGCCCGTGCCACGGTTCTCACTACGACCTCGCTGGCCGCGTCTACAAGTCACAACCTGCACCACTGAACCTGCCAGTTCCGCCACATCACTACGAGACTGACAGTGTCATTGTCATTGGCGTCGACGAGGGGGAGAAAGCCTGATGAGCAAGTTCATGGATTGGGTGGATGCGCGCTTCCCCGCCACCAAGATGTGGGAAGACCACCTCAGCAAGTACTACGCACCGAAGAACTTCAACTTCTTCTATTTCTTTGGCTCCCTGGCACTTCTGGTACTGGTCAATCAGATCGTTACCGGTGTCTGGCTGACGATGAGCTACACCCCGTCGGCCGAAGAAGCCTTCGCCTCCGTCGAATACATCATGCGCGACGTCGAGTACGGCTCGATCCTGCGTCTGCTGCACTCCACCGGCGCCTCGGCGTTCTTCATCGTCGTCTACATGCACATGTTCCGTGGCCTGCTCTACGGCTCGTACCAGAAGCCTCGCGAGCTGGTGTGGGTGTTCGGCATGCTGATCTACCTGGCGCTGATGGCCGAGGCCTTCATGGGCTACCTGCTGCCGTGGGGCCAGATGTCCTATTGGGGCGCCCAGGTGATCATCTCGCTGTTCGGTGCGATCCCGGTCATCGGCAACGACCTAACCCAGTGGATTCGCGGTGACTACCTGATCTCCGGGATCACCCTGAACCGCTTCTTCGCCTTGCACGTGGTGGCCTTGCCGATCGTGATCCTGGGCCTGGTAGTGCTGCACATCCTGGCGTTGCACGAAGTGGGTTCGAACAACCCCGACGGCGTGGATATCAAGAAGCACAAGGACGAAAACGGCGTACCACTGGACGGCATTCCGTTCCACCCGTACTACACCGTGAAAGATATCGTCGGTGTGGTGGTGTTCCTGTTCATCTTCTGCTCGATCGTGTTCTTTTTCCCGGAGATGGGCGGTTATTTCCTCGAGAAACCGAACTTCGAACAGGCGAACGCCTTCAAGACCCCGGAACACATTGCCCCGGTCTGGTACTTCACTCCGTTCTACGCGATCTTGCGGGCGATTCCCGACAAACTCATGGGCGTTATCGCCATGGGCGCAGCGATTGCAGTGCTGTTCGTGCTGCCGTGGCTCGACCGTAGCCCGGTCAAGTCCATGCGCTACAAGGGCTGGCTGAGCAAGATCTGGCTGTGGGTGTTCTGCATTGCGTTCGTGATCCTGGGTGTACTGGGCGTATTGGCGCCGACCCCGGAGCGTACGTTGCTGTCGCAGGTCTGCACCTTCCTGTACTTCGCCTACTTCATTCTGATGCCGTTCTATACCCGGCTCGAGAAGACCAAACCGGTACCGGAAAGGGTGACTGGCTGATGAAAAAATTATTCGTTGCATTCATTCTTGCGGCCCTGCCGCTGCTGTCCTTCGCCGCTGAACACGGCCCAGAGCTGGAAAAAGTCGACATCGACGTCTCGGACAAAGCCGCAATGCAGGACGGGCTGCGTACGTTCACCAACTACTGCATGGGCTGCCACAGCGCCAAGTTCCAGCGTTACGAGCGAGTGGCCGACGACCTGGGCATTCCCCATGACGTGATGCTGAGCCACTCGGTGTTCACCGGGGCGAAGATCGGCGACCACATGACCATCGGCATGCAACCGGCCGACGCCAAGACCTGGTTCGGGGCTGCACCGCCCGACCTGACCCTGGTGGCCCGTGTGCGTGGCACCGATTGGCTCTATGGCTACCTGAAATCCTTCTATGAAGACCCGACGCGTCCCTACGGCGTGAACAACAAAGTGTTCCCGAACGTCGGTATGCCTAACGTTCTGGTCGGCCTGCAAGGTCGCCAAGTGGTAGGATGCAAGCAAGTACAAATCGTCGAAGACGGCAAGAAGCAGTATGATCCGCTCACCGGTACGCCTTTGACTCATGAAGCGTGCGATCAGCTGACCATAGTGCCGAAGACCGGCACGCTGAACGAAGAGCAGTTCGACGAGAAGGTCAAGAATCTGGTGACCTTCCTGGCCTACTCGGCCAACCCAGTGAAGCTGCAGCATCAGCGCATTGGTACCTATGTGTTGCTGTACCTGGCCTTCTTCTTCGTGTTCGCCTATCTGCTGAAACGCGAATACTGGAAGGATGTGCATTGATCCAACCGTAAGTAATTGCTGTTAATCTTGCGCGCCCAGCGGCATCTCTGAAGGTAAGTCTGGTTTATCCAGGCGTCACGGAGATGCTCACTGGGCGCGCTCGTTTTTGAGCTTCCGATAATTTCAACAAGCGAGGAGGACCGCCATGGGCGTGACCAATCGGTTGGCCTGTTACTCCGACCCCGCCGACCACTATTCCCACCGAGTACGCATCGTGCTCGCAGAGAAGGGTGTCAGCGCAGAGATCATCAGTGTGGAGGTGGGACGTCACCCGCCGAAACTGATCGAAGTGAACCCTTACGGCAGCTTGCCCACCCTGGTCGATCGTGACCTGGCGTTGTGGGAGTCAACCGTGGTGATGGAATACCTGGATGAGCGTTATCCCCATCCACCGTTGCTGCCGGTGTATCCGGTGGCGCGTGCCAACAGCCGCCTGCTGATCCATCGGATCCAGCGTGACTGGTGTGGCCTGGTGGACCTGATTCTGGATTCACGCAGCAAGGAAGCGGCCCGGGTTCAGGCGCGCAAGGAATTGCGCGAGAGCCTGACCGGTGTTTCGCCGTTGTTTGCCGACAAACCTTTTTTCCTCAGCGAGGAACAAAGTCTGGTGGATTGCTGCCTATTACCCATACTCTGGCGCTTGCCGATTTTGGGCATAGAACTGCCGCGGCCTGCCAAGCCGCTGCTTGACTACATGGAGCGCCAGTTTGCGCGTGAGGCTTTCCAGGCGAGTCTGTCTGGTGTCGAACGCGATATGCGCTAAGGCTTAAGGAGCCGTTGATGAACTCCAGTCGACCTTACCTGGTCCGCGCGCTCTATGAGTGGATAGTGGACAACGATTGCACCCCGCACATGCTGGTCAATTCCGAGTTTCCCGCGGTTCAGGTACCGCAAGGTTTTGCCAGTGACGGACAAATCGTCCTGAACGTTTCACCCAGTGCCGTGCGACACCTGCACATGGACAATGAAGCGGTCAGCTTTGAAGGGCGTTTCGGCGGTGTGCCGCATACGCTGTTCGTGCCCATCGGTGCCATCCTCGGGATCTACGCCCGGGAAAATGGCCAGGGCATGGTGTTTGATCTGGAGTCTTCCCTTGAGGATGACGAAGCGATCGAGCTCGAAGGCGAAGATGATGTGCCGCCGCCGGATTCCGAGCCACCGCGTCCAAGCGGTCGGCCGAGTCTGAAAGTGGTGAAGTAACAAGGCGCGGGCCCTCGGGCCAGCGTTGAAAATGCCTCGGCGATGCCGGGGCATTTTTTTGCCTGGCGAAAACCCCGGCGGTTATAGATGAAAGTCATGACAGGACGGTGATCGTACAACCGCCATGGGCTATCATGCGTGCTTCAGATCGCCGAGATAGATGATTGATCATGGAAAACTCCAGCGCCGCCCCTCGTCTTCCCCGCAAGCGCCGCAGCCTTGCCCAGGAATTGGTCACGGTGTTGTCCGAGCAGATCCGCGACGGCCAACTCAAACGTGGCGACAAACTGCCCACCGAGTCGGCGATCATGGACGCCCATGGGGTCAGCCGCACCGTGGTGCGTGAAGCCATCTCGCGATTGCAGGCCGCCGGGCAGGTAGAAACCCGCCATGGCATCGGCACTTTTGTACTGGATACGCCAAGCCCCAGCGGTTTCCGGATTGATCCGGCCACTGTCGTCACCCTGCGTGATGTGCTGGCCATCCTTGAACTGCGGATCAGCCTGGAAGTGGAGTCTGCCGGGCTTGCTGCCCAGCGCCGTAGCGACGAGCAATTGGCCGGCATGCGTGCTGCCCTCGATGCGCTGAACGAAAGTGCGGCCCACGCCGGTGATGCGGTGGCGTCGGACTTCCAGTTCCATCTGCAGATTGCCCTGTCCACCGGCAACCGCTACTTCACCGACATCATGACCCACCTGGGCACCAGCATCATTCCGCGCACGCGGCTGAACTCGGCACGCCTGGCCCATGATGACCAGCAGCACTACATGAGCCGCCTGAGCCGCGAACACGAAGAGATCTATGAGGCGATCGCGCGCCAGGATTCGGATGCGGCGCGGGCGGCCATGCGGTTGCACCTGACCAACAGCCGTGAGCGGCTGCGCCATGCCCATGAAGAGGCGGAAGCGCAGCGCGGTTGATTCCAGGCTGGACGTAAGCGTGTGGCTTGAAAGCTCATTGTGGCGAGGGAGCTTGCTCCCGTTGGGCCGCGCAGCGGCCCCAAATCCATTGCCCCGAGTTCTGTCTGAAAGAACCCCGTGTTCTTGCTGGAGCTGCTTCGCAGCCCAACGGGAGCAAGCTCCCTCGCCACAGGTTAATGCGCGAGGCTTAACTCACGTCTTTCAGGCCGGCTGATTCGGCTTGTAGTCCTTGAGCAGCAGATACGTGCTCCAACCCCACCAGTCATTGGTCCACTGCTTGTCGTTCAGGTTGTTGACGTCCTTGCGTCGCAGCACCTTGTCGCCTTCAGCCTTGAACAGCGGTGAGAAGTTGTTCACCGGGTTCTGCGCGGCGTTCAGGTCCGGCACATACAGCGGTGCCTTGAAGTTGGCCGGGGAGGGCGCCATGCCGCTGATAAACGTTTCGAAGATCTCATCGGCCGAGGCCTGCACGGCGCGTTTGACCATGGCGCGGTTGGCCGCATCGTTGCTGTCGAAATAGCGTTTATCACCGTAGGCATGCCACTGCTCGCCCAGGGCGTTGCGCACATTGAGCCCGAACTTGCTGTCTTCATCGTGCATGAAGCGGCTGATCAGCGAGCCCAGTTCACCCGGTGTCACCACCGCCGCCAGTTGCTTGCGCGGTACCCGCAGGTGCCCGGCGGAAAATAGATCGGTCAAAAAGTGATCAGCAAAGCTGTTCATGGCATAGGCCAGTTCCAGCGCCTGGTCGGTGCCGGTCTGATGCGCCACGACGGCTTGTTGCAAGGCTGCCGTATGCCCCGCCAGATAGGCCGCCAAAGCCCATTCGCCAAAGTGGTCGGCATTGTCTGCCGCCAGTTTCAGGTAGCGCCCCAGCGGAATCAGCGCCGAGACGGCACTGCCGCCGCCGGTGATGCGGTTCCATTCCTCGGACAAGGTGTCACCCAGTGCGTCATAGGCTTCATGGGGTTGCTTGCCGTCCTTGATCGCCTGGTTGACCGCATTGATCTCCTTTTGCATCACCGCCAGGATCTTGCCCGCTTCTTCCCGTGATGCTGGCAATACCGCCAGCGAGTTGAACGCATCGGTAAAGCGCTGCACACGATCAGCGGGCGATGTGCCTTCGTTGATGGGGCGCCCGGGGATGCCATAGAAATCACCGCCCAGGGCGATGATCTGGCCGTAGCTCAGGGCCAGGCCATTGGGCAGGTGCAATTCGACCTGCCGGGCGGGAATCGGCGGGGCGTCCTTGACGAAACGCAACAGGGTGTCGTCGCCGATGGCGGTGTGTTCGCCGCCTTCAAAACGCAGGGTTGGCGGGGTTTTCACAGGTGTGGCGAGTTCAAGATCTGACATGTTAGCTCCTTGCTATGTCGTAGGAATCTTCCGTAATAACTGTACGTATATACAGTTATTCCGAGCATAGAGGAAAAACTTCCTACGTCAAGAAAGCAGCAATCGAGAAGGGCGGCGATGAATTGCAGTTGACGAATATTTTTATAGTTGTACGATGACGTACGACATCAAGATAACCATCCGTAATCTCACAACAGAAAGTCTTCGCCCAGGGTGTTCGAATAATGAATCCACAAGAACTGAAGTCCATCCTCTCTCACGGTCTGCTGTCTTTCCCGGTGACCGATTTCAATGCCCAGGGTGATTTCCACCAGGCGGGCTACATCAAGCGTCTGGAATGGCTGGCCCCTTACGGCGCTACCGCCTTGTTCGCCGCTGGCGGCACCGGTGAGTTTTTCTCCCTGGCGGCCAGCGAATATTCGCAAGTGGTGAAAACCGCCGTTGATACCTGCGCCACCAGCGTGCCGATTCTTGCCGGTGTCGGCGGTGCCACCCGCCAGGCCATCGAGTACGCCCAGGAAGCCGAGCGTCTGGGCGCCAAAGGCCTGTTGCTGCTGCCGCACTACCTGACCGAAGCCAGCCAGGACGGGGTTGCCGCCCACGTTGAAGCGGTGTGCAAGTCGGTCAAGATCGGTGTAGTGGTCTACAACCGTAACGTCTGCCGCCTGACCGCGCCGCTGCTGGAACGCCTGGCCGAGCGCTGCCCGAACCTGATCGGTTACAAGGACGGCCTGGGTGACATTGAATTGATGGTGTCGATCCGTCGTCGCCTCGGTGACCGTTTCAGCTACCTGGGCGGCTTGCCGACTGCAGAGGTTTACGCCGCTGCCTACAAGGCCCTGGGCGTGCCGGTGTACTCCTCGGCGGTGTTCAACTTCATTCCAAAAACCGCGATGGATTTCTACCACGCCATTGCCCGGGAAGATCACGCCACCGTCGGCAAGATCATCGACGACTTCTTCCTGCCGTACCTCGACATCCGTAACCGCAAGGCCGGTTACGCGGTGAGCATCGTCAAGGCCGGGGCGAAAATCGTCGGCTACGACGCAGGCCCCGTGCGTACCCCGCTGACCGATCTGCTGCCGGAAGAATACGAAGCCCTGGCCGCGTTGATCGACAAGCAAGGCGCGCAATAACCCATCACCAAGGCCGCTGAGTAATCAGCGGCTTTTTGCGTCAGGAGAGAATTCGTGTCCCAAGCCAAGCGTTTTGAAAACTACATCGGTGGCCAGTGGGTTGCCGGCGCCGACTACTCGGCCAACATCAATCCGTCGGAGTTGTCTGATGTCATTGGCGAATACGCCAAGGCTGACCTCGCCCAAGTCCACGCGGCCATCGACGCTGCGCGCGCTGCTTTTCCGGCGTGGTCCACTTCCGGGATCCAGGCGCGTCATGATTCGCTGGATAAAGTCGGCACCGAAATCCTCGCCCGTCGCGAAGAACTCGGCACCCTGCTGGCCCGGGAAGAGGGCAAGACCCTGCCGGAAGCCATCGGCGAAGTGACCCGCGCCGGTAACATCTTCAAATTCTTCGCCGGTGAATGCCTGCGCCTGTCCGGCGACTACCTGCCGTCGGTGCGTCCGGGCGTCAACGTTGAAGTGACCCGTGAGGCGTTGGGCGTGGTTGGCCTGATCACGCCGTGGAACTTCCCGATTGCCATCCCGGCCTGGAAGATCGCCCCGGCCCTGGCCTACGGCAACTGCGTGGTGCTCAAACCGGCTGAACTGGTACCGGGCTGCGCCTGGGCCCTGGCCGAAATCATCTCCCGCGCCGGCTTCCCTGCCGGTGTGTTCAACCTGGTGATGGGCAGCGGCCGTGTGGTCGGCGATGCCATGGTCAACAGCCCGAAAGTCGACGGCATCAGCTTCACCGGCTCGGTGGGCGTGGGTCGTCAGATCGCCGTCAGCTGCGTGTCGCGCCAGGCCAAGGTGCAGTTGGAAATGGGCGGCAAGAACCCGCAGATCATTCTCGACGACGCCGACCTCAAGCAAGCCGTCGAGCTGTCGGTGCAGAGCGCGTTCTACTCCACCGGCCAGCGTTGCACCGCGTCCAGCCGCTTTATCGTCACCGCCGGGATTCACGACCAGTTCGTCGCGGCCATGGCCGAGCGGATGAAGTCGATCAAGGTCGGCCACGCCCTGAAAACCGGCACCGACATCGGCCCGGTGGTTTCCCAGGCCCAGCTGGACCAGGACTTGAAGTACATCGACATCGGCCAGAGCGAAGGCGCCCGGCTGGTCAGCGGCGGTGAGCTGGTGACCTGCGACACCGAAGGCTACTTCCTCGCGCCGACGCTGTTTGCCGACAGCGAAGCCGCGATGCGCATCAGCCGTGAAGAGATCTTCGGGCCGGTGGCCAACGTGGTGCGCGTGGCGGATTACGAGGCGGCGCTGGCGATGGCCAACGACACCGAGTTCGGCCTCTCGGCCGGTATCGCCACCACCTCGCTGAAATACGCCAACCACTTCAAGCGTCATTCCCAGGCCGGGATGGTGATGGTCAATCTGCCGACTGCCGGTGTGGATTACCACGTTCCATTCGGCGGCCGTAAGGGTTCATCCTACGGTTCGCGTGAGCAGGGTCGCTATGCGCAAGAGTTCTACACCGTGGTGAAAACCAGCTACATCGGTTCGTAACGGCTGCACCCTGTGGCGGGTCCGTGCCCGCCACAGGCTTACAATTTGATTACCCGCAAAAAAAATAATTAGTGGGAGTACATCTTCATGCAAGCGACCAAGCCGACCCATGTCCGCTATTTGATCCTGCTCATGCTGTTCCTGGTGACCACGATCAACTACGCCGACCGGGCCACCATCGCGATTGCCGGCTCCAGCCTGCAAAAAGACCTCGGCATCGACGCGGTCACCCTTGGCTATATCTTCTCCGCATTCGGTTGGGCCTACGTGGCCGGGCAAATTCCCGGCGGCTGGCTGCTGGACCGATTCGGTTCGAAAAAAGTCTACGCCCTGAGTATCTTCACCTGGTCACTGTTCACCGTGCTGCAAGGCTATGTCGGTGAGTTCGGTGTTTCCACGGCCATCGTTGCGCTGTTCATGTTGCGCTTCCTGGTGGGCCTGGCTGAAGCGCCATCCTTCCCCGGAAATGCGCGCATCGTGGCGGCATGGTTTCCTACGGCTGAACGCGGCACCGCCTCGGCGATCTTCAACTCGGCGCAGTACTTCGCGACTGTGTTGTTCGCACCGCTGATGGGTTGGATCGTCTACACCTTCGGCTGGCAGCACGTGTTCGTGGTGATGGGCGGCATCGGTATCGTATTCTCGCTGATCTGGCTGAAAGTTATCCACAGCCCGCGCCAGCACCCGATGATCAACGAGGCCGAGTTCCAGCACATCGCTGCCAACGGGGCCATGGTCGACATGGACCAGGACAAGGGCAGAGGCAAGAAAACCGACGGCCCGAAGTGGGATTACATCCGTCAGTTGCTGACCAACCGCATGATGCTCGGCGTGTACCTGGGCCAGTACTGCATCAATGGCATCACCTATTTCTTCCTGACGTGGTTCCCGGTGTACCTGGTTCAAGAACGCGGCATGACGATTCTCAAGGCCGGCTTCATCGCGTCCTTGCCGGCGATCTGCGGCTTTATCGGCGGCGTGTTGGGCGGAGTGATTTCCGACTACCTGCTGCGCAAGGGCCATTCGCTGACCTTCGCCCGCAAGGCGCCGATCATTGGTGGCTTGCTGATTTCCAGTAGCATCGTCGCGTGCAACTACGTCGACATCGAATGGATGGTGGTGGGCTTCATGGCCCTGGCCTTCTTCGGTAAAGGCGTTGGCGCACTGGGCTGGGCGGTGGTGTCCGACACCTCGCCGAAACAAATCGCAGGTTTGAGCGGCGGTCTGTTCAACATGTTCGGCAACCTGGCGTCCATCAGCACCCCGATCGTGATCGGCTACATCATCAGCACCACTGGCTCCTTCAAGTGGGCGCTGGTGTTTGTCGGTGCCAACGCATTGCTGGCGGTGTTCAGCTACCTGGTAATCGTTGGCCCGATCAAGCGCGTAGTGCTCAAGGAGCCGCCGGCCAAAGGCCCCGAGCTGACTAAACTTTCCCAAGCGCATTCCTGAAGGGGCCCGCGTCATGCAGTTGATTGAACATGCCGATTCGCCACGCTCCATCCGTTTGCACGCACTGGATAACGTGGTGATTGTGGTCAACGACCAGGGCGTACCGGCGGGGACCGAGTTTCCCGACGGCCTGGTGACGGTGGATTTCATTCCCCAAAGCCACAAAGTGACTCTGGAAGACATCCCCGAAGGCGGCCGCATCATTCGCTACGGCCAGACCATCGGTTATGCCCTGCGCCCGATTCCCCGCGGCAGTTGGGTGCAGGAAGATCAACTGCGCATGCCCACGGCGCCGCCGCTGGACAGCTTGCCGCTGTCCACTGAAGTACCCGAGACCCAGGCGCCGCTGGAAGGTTTTACCTTCGAGGGTTATCGCAATGCCGACGGCACCGTGGGCACGCGCAATATCCTCGGGATTACCACCACGGTTCAGTGCGTCACGGGCGTGCTGGACCATGCGGTGAAGCGCATCAAGGACGAGTTGCTGCCCAAGTACCCGAACGTCGATGACGTGGTGGCGCTGACCCACAGCTACGGCTGCGGCGTGGCGATCACGGCCACCGACGCCTACATCCCGATCCGCACCGTGCGTAACCTGGCGCGCAATCCGAACCTGGGCGGTGAAGCCCTGGTGATCAGCCTGGGTTGCGAGAAGTTGCAGGCCGGGCAGGTGATGCATGAAAACGACAGCTCGGTGGACCTGAGTGAGCCATGGCTGTATCGGTTGCAGGACTCCAGCCACGGCTTTACCGAAATGATCGAACAGATCATGGAACTGGCCGAAACCCGCCTGAAGAAACTCGACCTGCGCCGGCGGGAAACCGTACCGGCGTCGGAGTTGATCCTCGGCATGCAGTGCGGCGGCAGTGATGCGTTCTCGGGGATTACCGCGAACCCGGCGCTGGGTTATGCCTCGGATTTGCTGCTGCGGGCGGGCGCGACGGTGATGTTTTCCGAAGTGACCGAAGTGCGCGATGCGATCTACCTGCTGACTTCCCGTGCCGAGAACCAGGACGTGGCCCGGGAACTGGTGCGGGAAATGGACTGGTACGACCGCTACCTGGCCAAGGGCGAGGCGGATCGCAGCGCCAACACTACGCCGGGGAACAAGAAGGGTGGGTTGTCGAATATTGTCGAGAAGTCGTTGGGTTCCATCGTCAAGTCGGGCAGTAGTGCGATCAATGGCGTGCTTGGCCCGGGCGAGCGGTTCAATCGCAAGGGCCTGATCTTTTGTGCCACGCCGGCGAGTGATTTTGTGTGCGGCACGTTGCAGTTGGCGGCGGGGATGAACCTGCACGTGTTCACCACCGGGCGTGGCACGCCGTATGGGCTGGCGATGGCGCCGGTGGTGAAGGTTTCGACGCGCACCGAGCTGGCGCAGCGTTGGCCGGACCTGATTGATATCGATGCCGGGCGGATCGCCACTGGGCGGGCAACGATCGAGGAGTTGGGTTGGGAGTTGTTCCACTTCTATCTGGATGTGGCCAGCGGCAAAAAACAGACGTGGGCGGAGCAGCACAAGCTGCATAACGACATTACGTTGTTCAATCCCGCGCCGATTACTTAAGACCGAGTCGCCTGCTTCGCGAGCAAGCCCGCTCCCACATTTGACTGCATTCCAAAGGTAGAACTCGGTCAAATGTGGGAGCGGGCTTGCTCGCGAAAGCGGTAGTCCAGACGAAGCTGGCCATGCTGGCTTATCATTAGCCACCTACCGACGCCCACCCAAGGTTCTCTCCGGCATGCTGGCAATCTTCCTACAAACCCTGAACATCACCGCGCCGGTGTTTGCCATGCTGTTCCTGGGCGTCCTGCTCAAGCGCATCAACTGGATCAACGACAACTTTATCCACATCGCTTCGGCCCTGGTGTTCAACGTCACCATGCCGGCGTTGCTGTTCCTCGGGATTCTCCACGCCGACCTGCATTCGGCCCTCAAGCCCGGCCTGCTGATCTATTTCGCCGTTGCCACGCTGTTGAGCTTCGGCCTGGCCTGGGGCTGGGCGATCTTTCGGTGCCCGCGTGTAGACCGTGGCATTTACGCCCAAGGCGCTTTCCGTGGTAACAACGGGGTGATCGGCCTGGCGCTGGCGGCCAGCATGTACGGCGACTACGGGATTTCCCTTGGCGCGGTGCTCGCGGCGCTGGTGATCCTGTTCTACAACACCCTGTCGACCATTGTGCTGGCGGTGTACAGCCCGGTGATCAAGTCCGACCCGTGGAGCATTTTCAAAAGCGTGCTGGCCAACCCGTTGATCATCAGCGTGATCGCGGCGGCGCCCTTCGCGTACTTCCAGATTGGCTTGCCTGGCTGGCTGGAATCCTCCGGGCAGTACCTGGCGGACATGACGTTGCCATTGGCGTTGATCTGTATCGGCGGCACGCTGTCGCTGGCGGCACTGCGTAAAAGCGGCGACATGGCCCTGAGTGCCAGCCTGATGAAGATGGTCTGGCTACCGGTGCTCGCCACCCTTGGCGCATGGCTGCTGGGGTTTCGCGGGCCGGAACTGGGGATTCTGTTCCTGTACTTCGGTGCGCCCACGGCGGCGGCCAGTTTTGTGATGGCGCGGGCGGCGGAGGGCAATCATGAGCTGGCGGCCGCGATTATCGTGATCACCACCCTGATGGCGGCGGTGACCACGAATATCGGGATTTTCGTGTTGCAGGCGGGTGGCTGGATCTAGGCGTCTTTCTGGTAGCTGTCGATCACTTCCTGCGCGGCGCGGAAGGCGTCAATCGCCGCCGGCACACCGGCATACACCGCACAATGCAGCAGCGCCTCGCGAATCTCCTCCACGGTGCAACCGTTGTTCAGCGCGCCGCGCACGTGGCCCTTGAGTTCCTGCGGGCACTTGAGGGCGGTCAACGCGGCGAGGGTGATCAGGCTGCGGGTTTTCAGCGGCAACCCTTCGCGATTCCACACGCTGCCCCAGGCATGCTCGTTGACGAAATCCTGCAGCGGCTGGCTGAACTCCGTGGCATTGCCCAGCGCCCGATCGACAAACACATCACCCATCACCTGGCGGCGCATTTCAACGCCGGGCTTTTTCTGTTCGGTCATTGCGATTCCCTCTTGTGTTGGCGGCGCCAGGCTTGCAGCGAGGTGAACAACAGGAAAGCCACCAGCGCTGGCAGGACGTAATACAGCATCAGTTGTTCAAGCTTGTTGGCCAGCGGCATGCCGAAGGTGAACGACACCACGTGCAGCCCGTACACCAGGTACAGGCCCAGGAATACCAGGCCTTCGGCCCGGGTGACGCGGTAGCCCGAATAAAACACCGGCAGGCACAGGGCGACCACGCCGAGCATTACCGGCAGGTCGAAATCCAGGGCATTGGGCGACACCGACAACGGCGAGGGCGCCACCAGGGCGGTAAAGCCCAGCACCCCAAGCAGGTTGAACAGGTTGCTGCCGATCACGTTGCCCACGGCAATTTCCCGCTGGCCGCGCAGGGCGGCGATCAGCGAGGTCGCCAGGCAGGGCAGGGAAGTGCCGACGCCAATCAGCGTCAGACCGATGATGCGTTCCGACAGGCCCAGGTCAGAGGCCACGTCCACCGCCGCGCCCAGCAGCAGGTGCCCGGCCAGTACGAGGATCAACAGTCCACCGAGCATCAGCAGCACGCTGCTCAGCCACGGCGCCTGCACCACAGTGTCCCGGGTGCGCGGGCGGCGGGAGTGGCGGGTCTGGTAGAGCAGCACGCCGAGGTAGGCCACCAGGGCCACCAGCAGTAACAGGCCATCGATCGGCGTGAGTTCTTCATTGGCGGCTAGCACAAACACCAGCAGGCTGGCGATGATCATCATCGGGATATCCAGGCGTACCAGTTGCCGGGAGACCCGCAGCGGAATGATCAGGGCTGCCAGGCCAAGGGTCACGAGGGTGTTGAAGATGCTGCTGCCGATCACACTGCCCACGGCGATGTCGGTGTTGTCCGCCAGGGTCGCTTGCAAGCTGATCGCCATCTGCGGCGCGCTGCTGCCGAAGGCGACGATGCTCAGGCCGATGATCAGCGGGCGCACCTTGAGGCTGGCCGCCAGGCGCACGGCGGCGCGCACTAATACTTCTGCGCCGAAGATCAACAGCAGCAGGCCGCTGATCAGTTCGATCAGGCTAAAGGGCGAGAGGGCGGTTAATGCGGAAATGGCCTGGGCTCCGTCGGTCAGTTGCTGAGGGCTTGCACGCGAACGCGCGCGGTGCCGCTGCCGATCATACCGATCTGTTCGGCGGCCTTGCGTGAAAGGTCGATCAGGCGCCCACGGGTATGCGGGCCGCGATCATTGATGCGGACAACGACGCTTTTGTTGTTGTCGAGATTGGTGACCTTCACCTGCGTGCCGAAGGGCAGGCGACGATGGGCGGCGGTCAGGGCATTCTGGTTGAACGGTTCACCGCTGGCAGTGCGGTTGCCGTGGTGTTTGGCGCCGTAGTAGGAAGCGGAGCCGGTTTCGTCATAGCCGTTGGGGTCGATGAGGCCGCTGGCGCAGCCGGCGAGCAGAGAGAACAGGGCCAACAGGCCGAGTAGACGCTTCATTTTCAAGGTTTCCCCCTTACAGATGTGGGAGCGGGCTTGGGTGGGAGCGGGCTTGCTCGCGAATGCAGTGTGTCAGGCAACGAATAGGCTGACTGATCCACCGCTTTCGCGAGCAAGCCCGCTCCCACACAAGCCCGCTCCCACAAGGGGTCAGAGTTGGACGTGAGGTCCTGCTCCGACCATTTCACCGCGTTTAGCCTTCGAGTTTGCTTTTCAGCAGTTCGTTGACCTGTTGCGGGTTGGCCTTGCCTTTGGAGGCTTTCATCGCCTGGCCGACAAAGAAGCCGAACATCTTGCCGCGCTTGGCTTCATCCGCCGCACGGTATTGTTCAACCTGCTCGGCATTGGCTGCCAGCATCTCGTCGAGTACGGCGGAAATCGCGCCGCTGTCGGTGACTTGCTTCAGGCCGCGCTTTTCGATGATCTCGTCAGCGTTGCCTTCGCCGGCGGCCATGGCTTCAAACACGGTCTTGGCGATTTTGCCGGAGATGGTGTTGTCCTTGATCCGCAGCAACATGCCGCCCAACTGTTCTGCCGACACCGGTGCTTCGTCGATTTCCAGGCCCTGTTTGTTCAACAGGCTGCCCAGCTCAACCATCACCCAGTTGGCCGCCAGTTTGGCGTCGCCGGCAATGCTCACGACTTTTTCGAAGTAGTTGGCTTGCTCGCGGCTCGACGCCAGCACGCTCGCGTCATACACCGAAAGACCGAACTGCGCCTGGAAACGCTCGCGTTTCTGCGGTGGCAGTTCCGGCAGCGTGGCGCGCACGTCAGCCAGGAACGAGTCCTCGATGACCACCGGCAACAGGTCCGGATCGGGGAAGTAACGGTAGTCGTTGGCTTCCTCCTTGCTGCGCATGGCGCGGGTTTCGTCTTTGTTCGGGTCGTACAGGCGGGTCTGCTGGATCACCTTGCCGCCGTCTTCAATCAGCTCGATCTGGCGACGTACTTCGGTGTTGATCGCCTTCTCGATGAAACGGAACGAGTTGACGTTCTTGATCTCGCAGCGGGTGCCGTACTCGGCCTGGCCTTTTGGCCGCACCGACACGTTGCAGTCGCAACGCAGGGAGCCTTCGGCCATGTTGCCGTCGCAGATCCCGAGGTAACGCACCAGCGCGTGGATCGTCTTGACGTAGGCCACGGCTTCCTTGGCGCTGCGCATGTCCGGCTCGGAAACGATTTCCAGCAGCGGGGTGCCGGCGCGGTTCAGGTCGATGCCGGTGGCGCCGTTGAATTCTTCATGCAGGCTCTTGCCGGCATCTTCTTCCAGGTGCGCACGGGTCACGCCGACACGTTTGATGGTGCCGTCTTCCAGCGGGATGTCCAGGTAGCCCTTGCCGACGATCGGCAATTCCATCTGGCTGATCTGGTAGCCCTTGGGCAGGTCCGGGTAGAAGTAGTTCTTGCGGGCGAACACGTTGTGCTGGCCGATCTCGGCATCGATGGCGAGGCCGAACATCACCGCCATGCGCACCGCTTCCTGGTTCAGCACCGGCAGCACGCCGGGCATGCCCAGGTCTACCAGGCTGGCCTGGGTGTTGGGTTCTGCGCCGAACGTGGTGGCGCTACCGGAGAAAATCTTCGATTGGGTGGCGAGCTGGGTATGAATCTCCAGCCCGATCACGACTTCCCATTGCATAGTGTTCTCCTCAGAAGCCGGTAGGGGTGCGAGTGTGCCAGTCAGTGTTCAACTGGTACTGGTGCGCCACATTGAGCAGGCGGCCTTCCTGGAAATACGGGGCGAGCAGTTGCACGCCCACCGGCAAGCCATCGACGAAACCTGCAGGCATGGACAAGCCCGGCAGACCGGCGAGGTTGGCGGTGATGGTGTACAGGTCTTCCAGGTACTCGGCGATCGGGTCGCCGGTCTTGGCGCCGATCTTCCAGGCCGGGTTCGGCGTGGTTGGGCCGAGGATCACGTCGACTTCATTAAAGGCAGCCATGAAGTCGTTCTTGATCAGGCGACGGATCTTTTGCGCCTTGAGGTAGTACGCGTCGTAGTAGCCGGCCGACAGGGCGTAGGCACCGACCATGATCCGGCGTTGTACTTCCGCGCCGAAACCTTCGCCACGGGAGCGCTTGTACAGGTCGGTGAGGTCTTTCGGGTTTTCGCAGCGGTAGCCGAAGCGCACGCCGTCGAACCGTGACAGGTTGGAGGACGCTTCTGCCGGCGCGATCACGTAGTAGGCCGGAATCGCGTGCTGGTTGTTCGGCAGGCTGATTTCCTTGATCACGGCGCCGAGCTTTTCCAGCTCCTTGACGCTGTTGTGCACCAGTTCGGCGATGCGCGGGTCGAGGCCGGCGCTGAAATACTCTTTCGGCACGCCGATGCGCAGGCCTTTGATCGAGGTATTCAGGCTGGCGCTGTAGTCCGGCACGGGTTCATCAATGCTGGTGGAGTCCTGCGGATCGAAGCCTGCCATGCCTTGTAACAAAATTGCGCAGTCTTCAGCGGTGCGTGCCAGGGGGCCGCCCTGGTCGAGACTGGAGGCGTAGGCAATCATGCCCCAGCGGGAAACGCGACCGTAGGTCGGTTTCAGACCGGTGAGGTTGGTGAAAGCGGCCGGTTGGCGGATCGAGCCGCCAGTGTCGGTGGCCGTGGCGGCAGGTAACAGACGAGCGGCAACCGCGGACGCCGAACCACCGGACGAACCACCGGGCACGTGCTCAAGGTTCCACGGGTTTTTCACCGCGCCGTAGTGGCTCGACTCGTTGGCCGAGCCCATGGCGAATTCGTCCATGTTGGTCTTGCCCAGGGTCACGGCCCCGGCAGCGGCCAGCTTGGCGACCACAGTGGCGTCGTAGGGCGCCTTGAAATTGTCGAGCATCTTCGAGCCGCAGCTGGTGCGAATGCCCTGGGTGCAGAACAGGTCCTTGTGGGCAATCGGCGCACCCAACAGGGCGCCGTTCTCACCGTTGGCGCGACGTGTGTCGGCGGCCTTGGCCTGGCTCAGGGCCAGCTCTTCGGTGATGCTGATGAAGCTGTTGACCTTAGGGTCCAGCTCGGCGATACGCGCCAGCAGGGTCGTGGTCAGCTCTTCGGAAGAAAACTTTTTGTCGGCGAGACCGCGGGCGATCTCGGCCAGAGTCAATTGATGCATTGCAGGCTCTTTCCCTTTAGTCGATGACTTTCGGAACCAGGTACAGGCCGTTTTCGACCGCTGGCGCGATGGACTGGTAAGCCTCGCGATTATTGCGCTCGGTCACGACGTCGGCGCGCAGGCGCTGGCTGGCTTCCAGCGGGTGAGCCAGGGGCTCGATGCCGTCGGTATTCACGGCTTGCATTTGGTCGACCAGCCCGAGAATGCTGTTCAGGGCTGCGGTGGTCTGTGGAAGATCGGCTTCATTGAGGCCCAGGCAGGCCAAATGAGCGATTTTTTCCACGTCGGAGCGTTCAAGCGCCATGGGATTCTCCAGTGGAAAACAGAACGGAAGCTATCCGTGTGTTAGATTGTAGGAACACTACCGCATTTCTACGGTCATATGGCCGCGATTGTGGGGGTTGGTGCACAGAAAGTCGGCCAATTTAGCACATTGGCGCCTTGCCCAAAATCCCTGTCGTTGTTAGAGTTTGCCGCACTTTTTTACCCACGCGTTGCCTAGGGTCCCTTTCCCATGTTCAAGAAACTGCGTGGCATGTTTTACAGCGATCTTTCCATCGACCTGGGCACTGCCAACACCCTTATTTACGTGCGCGAGCGCGGTATCGTCCTGAATGAGCCATCGGTTGTGGCCATTCGGACCCATGGTAATCAGAAAAGTGTCGTTGCCGTTGGCACCGAGGCCAAGCGCATGTTGGGCCGAACACCGGGCAACATTGCTGCCATTCGTCCGATGAAGGATGGCGTGATTGCTGACTTCAGTGTCTGCGAAAAGATGCTGCAGTACTTCATCAACAAGGTTCACGAAAACAGTTTCCTGCAGCCCAGCCCTCGTGTGCTGATCTGCGTTCCGTGCAAATCCACCCAGGTGGAACGTCGTGCCATCCGTGAGTCGGCCCTTGGCGCCGGTGCCCGTGAAGTGTTCCTGATTGAAGAGCCAATGGCCGCTGCGATCGGTGCCGGCCTGCCGGTTGAAGAAGCGCGCGGTTCGATGGTGGTGGATATCGGTGGTGGTACCACTGAAATCGCCCTGATCTCCCTCAATGGTGTGGTGTATGCCGAATCCGTACGGGTTGGCGGCGACCGCTTCGACGAAGCGATCATCACCTACGTGCGTCGCAACTACGGCAGCCTGATCGGCGAATCCACCGCCGAGCGCATCAAGCAGGAAATCGGTACCGCTTACCCGGGCGGCGAAGTTCGCGAAGTCGATGTTCGCGGTCGCAACCTGGCCGAAGGCGTTCCACGTGCCTTCACCCTGAACTCCAATGAAGTGCTGGAAGCTCTGCAAGAGTCCCTGGCCACCATCGTTCAGGCGGTGAAGAGCGCCCTGGAGCAATCGCCTCCGGAACTGGCTTCCGATATCGCCGAGCGTGGCCTGGTACTGACCGGTGGTGGCGCCTTGCTGCGCGACCTCGACAAGTTGCTGGCCCAGGAAACCGGTTTGCCAGTGATCGTCGCTGAAGACCCGTTGACCTGCGTCGCCCGCGGCGGTGGCCGTGCACTGGAAATGATGGATAAACACACCATGGACCTGCTCTCCAGCGAATAAGAATTTGCTGGTTTGCCCATGTTTCGCTCACAGGCAGCACTTTGCAGTGCTGCCTGTTGGCGTTTATCTTCTTCAATCTGCATCCAGGCCGGTTTGATGCCGTATGAATAAAGAAAACATTTGCCTGGGAGGAGCGGCTTATTAAACCGCTTTTTTCCAAAGGCCCCTCATTGGGCGTGCGCCTGTTGGTGCTGGTCGTGCTATCGGTTGCGCTGATGGTGGTCGATGCCCGCTTCACACTGCTCAAGCCAGTGCGTAGCCAGATGTCGCTGGTCCTGATGCAGACGTACTGGATCACTGACCTGCCGCAGCGTCTCTATCAGGGTGTCGCCAGTCAATTTGGCAGCCGCACCGAACTGGTGGCGGAGAACGAAAAACTCAAGACCGAAAACCTGCTGCTGCAGGGGCGCATGCAAAAGCTCGCGGCCCTCACCGAGCAGAACGTTCGGCTGCGCGAGTTGCTCAATTCCTCTGCGCTGGTCAATGAGAAGGTCGAAGTGGCCGAGTTGATCGGTATGGATCCGAACCCCTTCACCCATCGCATCATCATCAACAAGGGTGAGCGCGACGGCGTAGTCCTTGGCCAACCGGTGCTCGATGCCCGTGGCTTGATGGGCCAGGTGGTGGAGTTGATGCCTTATACCTCTCGCGTCCTGTTGCTGACCGACACCACCCACAGCATCCCGGTGCAAGTCAACCGCAACGGCCTGCGGGCGATTGCCAGCGGTACCGGTAACCCGGAACGCCTGGAGTTGCGTCACGTCGCAGACACCGCCGACATCAAGGAAGGCGACCTGCTGGTCAGCTCCGGCCTGGGTCAGCGGTTCCCGGCAGGCTACCCGGTCGCGACGGTCAAGGAAGTGATCCACGATTCCGGCCAGCCGTTCGCCATTGTGCGCGCCGTGCCGACCGCCGCGTTGAACCGCAGCCGTTACCTGTTGCTGGTGTTCAGTGACAACCGCACCCCGGAAGAGCGTGCCAACGAAGCCGCCCAGGCCCAGGAAGCGGAAGACAAGCAAAACGGCACCGCGCCGATCATTCCGGCCACCGTGCCAAAACCGGCTGCACCTGCTGCCCCGGCAGCCGCTCCGGCAACACCAGCCGCGCCGGTTGCGACACCGGTCAAGCCTGTGGCCCATAGCGCGCGTCCGGCCAAGCCTGCGGCTGCAACACCTGCCGCTGCCAAACCGCCCGCCGCCGCCAAACCACCGGCTGCGGCCCCGGCAACCACTCGGCAGAGGGAAGAATAATGGCCGGTACTCATTCGCGTAACGGCTGGATCGTCTGGCTGACCTTTGCCATCGGCTTGCTGCTCAGCGTTTCGCCGCTGCCGCAATTCATGGAGATCCTGCGCCCGCTGTGGCTCGCCTTACTGCTGGCGTTCTGGGCCCTGGCGCTGCCGCACAAGGTCGGGATGGTCACGGCCATGTGCCTGGGGCTGATGGAGGATGTGCTCTACGGCACCCTGCTCGGGCAGAACGCGTTGATCCTGACCCTGATTACCTTCCTGGTGCTGTCATTGCAGCAGCGCCTGCGGATGTTCCCGATGTGGCAACAGTGCCTGGTGATCCTGGTGATCTTCGGCCTGGCGCAGTTGGTACAGCTGTGGCTTAGCGCCTTGACCGGCAACCGCCAACCGACCCTGGCGCTGGTGTTGCCCGCGCTGGTCAGCGCGCTGTTGTGGCCCTGGGTCAGTTTTGGCCTGCGTGGATTGCGTCGTCGCTATAAAATCAATTGAATGGATCGCGAGGCTCTGCCTGGTTATCGAACCCTACAGGGAGAGTCTGCATGAATTCGCTTTATCTGGCCTCGGGCTCCCCGAGGCGGCGTGAGCTGCTGACACAGATCGGCGTGCCGTTCACCGTCGTCAGCGCCGCCATTGATGAAACTCCCCTTACAAATGAATCGCCCGCGTCCTACGTAGAACGCCTGGCGCGCGGCAAGGCTGCGGCCGGTCGAGCGACCTTGGCCGATGCCACCGGCGCCTGTGTGCTGGGCGCGGACACAGCCGTGATCCTCGACGGCCGGATCCTCGGTAAACCCGTGGATCAAGCCGATGCCCTGGCCATGTTGCTGGCCCTTTCCGAGCGTGAACACGAAGTGTTGACGGCCATTGCGCTGATTGACGGCCAGCGTTGCGAAACGCAGCTGGTCAGCAGTCGTGTGCGCTTTCGCAGGATTTCAGCGGACGAAGCCACCACTTATTGGCACAGCGGCGAGCCCCAGGACAAAGCGGGCGGCTATGCTATCCAAGGCCTGGCGGCGGTGTTCGTCGCCGGACTCAATGGCAGCTACTCTGCCGTCGTTGGCCTGCCGGTCTGCGAAACCGCAGAACTGCTGGGCCAATTCGGCATACCCTGTTGGCAAAACCTTACCGTGCGCTAAACGCCGTATTCCAGCGCCAAGCCTTAAGCGATCGGTCACTATTGTGAAAACGCCTGAACGAGACCCAGCCATGAGTGAAGAGATTCTGATCAATATCACGCCGATGGAATCGCGCGTGGCGGTGGTAGAGAACGGTGTTCTGCAAGAAGTGCACGTCGAGCGCACCCAAAAGCGCGGGATCGTCGGCAATATTTATAAAGGCAAGGTGGTGCGTGTGTTACCGGGGATGCAAGCTGCGTTCGTCGACATCGGCCTGGACCGCGCTGCGTTTATCCATGCTTCGGAAATCTCCCTGCGCGAAGGCCCGGCGGTCGAAAGCATCAGCGCCCTGGTGCACGAAGGGCAGAGCCTGGTGGTGCAAGTCACCAAGGATCCGATTGGCTCAAAGGGCGCACGGCTGACCACGCAACTGTCGATTCCTTCGCGCTACCTGGTGTACATGCCGCGCACGGCCCACGTCGGTATTTCCCTGAAAATCGAAGACGAAGCCGAGCGCGAGCGCCTGAAAAAGGTGGTCAGTGACTGCGTGGCGCTGGAAGGCATCAAGGAGGCCGGCGGCTTTATCCTGCGTACTGCCGCAGAAGGTGCCGGTGCCGATGAAATCCTCATGGACATCCGCTACCTGCGTCGCCTGTGGGACCAGATCGGCGCGCAGATCAAGACCATTGGCGCCCCCAGCGTGATCTACGAAGATCTCGGCCTGGCCCTGCGCACCTTGCGCGACCTGGTCAGCCCGAAGATCGAGAAAATTCGCATCGACTCGCGGGAAACCTTCCAGCGCACTACGCAATTTGTTGCCGAGTTGATGCCGGAAATCGCCGATCGTCTGGAGCATTACCCGGGCGAGCGGCCGATTTTCGACCTGTATGGTGTCGAAGACGAAATCCAGAAAGCCCTTGAGCGCAAAGTGCCGCTCAAGTCCGGCGGTTACCTGGTAGTGGACCCGGCGGAAGCCATGAGCACTATCGACGTGAATACCGGTGCCTTTGTGGGCCATCGCAATCTCGAAGAAACCATCTTCAAGACCAACCTCGAAGCGGCCACCGCGATCGCCCGCCAGCTGCGCCTGCGCAACCTGGGCGGGATCATCATCATCGACTTCATCGACATGGAAGACGAAGAGCACCAGCGCCAGGTGCTGCGTACCCTGGAGAAGCAACTGGAGCGCGATCACGCCAAGACCAACATCATCGGCATCACCGAGCTGGGCCTGGTGCAGATGACCCGCAAGCGCACCCGCGAAAGCCTGGAGCAAGTGCTGTGCGAGCCGTGCAGCAGTTGCCAGGGGCGCGGTAAGTTGAAGACCCCGGAAACGGTTTGCTACGAGATTTTCCGGGAAATCTTACGGGAGGCACGCGCCTACCAGGCCGAGGGCTATAGAGTCCTGGCTAACCAGAAGGTGGTCGACCGTTTGCTGGATGAAGAATCCGGCAACGTAGCCGAGCTGGAGGGTTTTATCGGGCGCACCATTCGCTTCCAGGTCGAAACCATGTATTCCCAGGAACAATATGACGTGGTGCTGCTCTGATTCGCGTTAGTTCTTATCAACGAGACGGGCAGGCCTTGATCTGCCGTCCGACTATTGCCTTTGAGGGTCGCCTGACATGGAGCGTCTGATACGCTTTTTTGCCGCATTGACCCGCTGGGGCCTCGGCCTGTGCGCCTTGCTGCTGGTATTGGCGGCGGTGTACGTGAGCCTGGGCCGTGAATTGACGCCGTTGGTGGCGGAATACCGTGGCGAAATCGAGGCCAAGGCGCGTACTGCGCTGGATATGCCCGTGAACATCGGCAGCCTGGAAGGGCGCTGGAGTGGCTTCGCGCCGGTATTGTTGGCTCACGACGTGATGGTCGGCGAGGGCAGCAGCGCCCTGCGCCTGGACCAGGTGCAAGTGGTGCCGGATATCTGGGCCAGCCTGCTGGCGCGTGAAGTGCGCATTGCCCACCTGGAAGTCAGCGGCCTGCAAGTCAGCGTGAAGGAAGACCAGGACGGCCACTGGGCGCTGCAAGGCCTGCCGGTGCAGGATGACCAGCCGCTGGATCCCGAACAACTGCTGACGCGCCTGCAAATGGTCGGGCAGGTTTCATTGCTCGACAGCCAGGTGACGCTGCAGCCGTTCGACCAGGCTCCGCTGACCTTGACCTATGTCGGCGTGAGCCTGCAGACCGGCGCCAACCGCCAGCGCCTGGACGCGCGCCTGACCCTGCCCGACGGCCAGCCCCTGGCGTTGAACCTGCGCACCCGAATCCGCGCCAGCCAGTGGAAAGACGGCGAAGCCGAGGCTTACCTGAGCTTGCCCCAGAGTGACTGGGCAAAATGGATCCCGGCAAAACTGACCCAGCAATGGAAACTTTCCGAACTCAAGGCTGGCGGCGAATTCTGGCTGACCTGGGCCAAGGGCACCGTGCAAAGCGCCGCCGTGCGCCTCAACGCCCCGCAGCTCAAGGGCAGCTATGCCGATCGCAAGCCGACTCATATTGAGAACCTGGCCCTCACTGCGTACCTGCAACGCAGTGACAGCGGCCTCAAGGTGCTGTTTGACTCGCTCGCAATGAACCTCGGCGACACCCGCTGGGAATCGCGCCTGCAACTGCAGCAAACCCTGGCCACCGACAAGGCCCAGGAAGTCTGGAACCTGCAGGCCGATCGCCTCGACCTGACGCCGATCACGCCATTGCTGCACGCCTTGGCACCCTTGCCGGAAGCCGTGGCCACCACCCTGGATCATCTGAAGGCCACCGGCACGCTGCGAAACGTGTTGCTGGATTATCGGCCTCAAGACACCACCGACCAGCGCGTGAGCTTCGCGGCCAACCTCGACCGTATTGGTTTCGACGCTTACTTCGGCGCGCCGGCCGCCCGCAATGTCAGCGGCAGCATCAGCGGTGACCTGGGCAAGGGTGAGCTGCGCATGGATAGCAAGGATTTCTCCTTGCACCTGTTTCCGATCTTCGCCAAGCCCTGGCAGTACATCCAGGCCAACGCCCGCCTGACGTGGAAGCTCGACAAGGAAGGCTTCACCCTGATCGCGCCGTATATCAAGGTGCTGGGCGAGGAGGGCAAGGTCGCCGCCGACTTCCTGATTCGCCTGCATTTCGACCATAGCCAGGAAGACTACATGGACCTGCGGGTCGGTATGGTCGACGGCGATGGCCGCTTCACCCCCAAATACCTGCCGGCGGTGTTGAGCCCGGCACTCGATGAGTGGCTGCGCACTGCGATTCTCAAGGGTGCAGTGGACGAGGGCTTCTTCCAGTACCAAGGCTCGCTGAACCACGACGCACTGCCTGCCTCGCGCAATATCAGCCTGTTCTTCAAGGTGCATGATGCCGAGCTGGCATTCCAGCCGGGCTGGCCGCACGTGAGCAAGGTCAAGGGTGAAGTGTTTGTCGAGGAAAGCGGCGTGCGCATCCTGGCCAGCAAGGGCCAGCTGCTCGACACCAAGGTCAATGATATCTACGTCAACATTCCCCACGCCCCCGAAGGCAAGGACAGCCACCTGCTGCTCACCGGCAACTTTGCCGGTGGCCTGGGCGATGGCCTGAAAATCCTTCAGGAAGCGCCGATCGGCACCGCCTCGACCTTCGCCGGCTGGAAAGGCGAGGGCGACCTGCAAGGCAAGCTGGACCTGGATATTCCCCTGGCCAAGGGCGCCGATCCCAAGATCGTGGTGGATTTCAAGACCGACAAGTCCCGCCTGCAACTGGCCGAGCCTACGCTGGACCTGAGCCAGCTCAAGGGTGATTTCCGCTTCGACAGCGCCAAGGGCCTGAGTGGCCAGAACATCAGCGCCCAGGCCTTCGACCGACCGATCACCGCGCAGATTTTCGCCGATGGCAAGCCAGGCGACCTCAACACCCGCGTCACCGCGAAAGGGCAGGTGACCGTCAAGCGGCTGACTGACTGGCTGAAGGTCAGCCAGCCGTTGCCGGTGTCCGGCGATATCCCCTACCAATTGCAGCTCAACCTCGATGGCGCCGACAGCCAGTTGATGGTCAGCTCCAATCTCAAGGGCGTGGCCGTGGACCTGCCGGCGCCGTTCGGCATGCCGGCGAGCCAGGGCCGCGACAGTGTGTTCCGCATGACCTTGCAGGGTAAGGAGCGCCGTTACTGGTTCGATTATGGCGAGTTGGGCAGCTTCACCTTCGCCGCCCCGGCGGACAATTTCGCCGACGGCCGGGGTGAGCTGTTCCTGGGAGATGGCGATGCGGTGTTGCCGGCCGGCAAGGGCTTGCGAATCCGCGGCGTGTTGTCGGAGCTGGATATCGACCCCTGGAAAAAGCTCGTGGACCGCTACGCCGGCAACGACCCGGGTGGCAGTGCCAAGCAGTTGTTGAGCGGGGCCGATTTCAAGGTCGGCAAGCTGACCGGTTTCGGCACCCAGTTCGACCAGGTCAGCTTGCAGCTGGACCGCAAACCCGCTGCCTGGGGCTTGCAGTTCGACAGCCAGCAGGCCAAGGGTACCGTGGGGTTGCCGGACGCCAAGGGCGCGCCGATTGCAGTCAACCTGCAGTACGTGAAGCTGCCTGCGGTGGATCCGACCGTGCAGGCGGATGAAAATGCGCCGGACCCATTGGCTGATGTTGATCCCAAGGATATTCCCGCGCTGGATATCTCGATTGCCCAGTTGTTCCAGGGCCCGGACCTGGTAGGTGCCTGGTCTCTGAAAGTTCGCCCGACCACCAGGGGCATGGCGTTCAACAGCCTGAACCTGGGGCTCAAGGGCATGGTGCTCCAGGGCGCCGGCGGTTGGGAAGGTGCACCCGGTGCCAGCAGCAGTTGGTACAAGGGCCGCCTCGATGGCAAGAACATTGGCGACGTGCTCAAGGGCTGGGGATTTGCGCCGAGCGTGACCAGCGAAGATTTTCACGTGGACGTGGACGGCCGCTGGCCGGGTTCGCCGGCCTGGGTAGGTCCCAAGCGTTTCTCCGGCAGCCTGGACGCCAGTTTCCGCAAAGGCCAGTTTGTTGAAGTGGACGGCGGTGCGCAGGCCCTGCGGGTGTTTGGCTTGCTGAACTTCAACTCCATCGGTCGCCGGCTGCGCCTGGACTTCTCGGACTTGCTTGGCAAGGGCTTGAGTTATGACCGGGTCAAGGGCTTGCTGGCCGCCAGTAACGGCGTGTTTGTAACCCGTGAGCCGATCACCATGACCGGCCCGTCGAGTAACCTGGAGATCAACGGCACCCTGGACCTGGTGGCAGACCGCGTCGATGCCAAGTTGCTGGTGACGCTGCCGGTCACCAACAACCTGCCGATTGCTGCTTTGATCGTCGGCGCCCCGGCCATTGGCGGGGCGCTGTTCCTGATCGACAAGCTGATTGGCGACCGTGTTTCGCGTTTCGCCAGCGTGCAGTACAAGGTAGAAGGCCCGTGGAAGGACCCGAAAATCACCTTCGACAAGCCATTTGAAAAGCCAAACTGAGTACCTGTGGAGTAGCATGGCCTCATGCCTTTTCTGGAGTGTGGGCCCATGTCCTTTGCGGTAATTCAAATGGTCAGCCAAAGCGATGTGCTGGCCAACCTGGCTCAGGCTCGGCGCCTGCTGGAGCAAGCGGCGGCGGGCGGTGCAAGGCTTGCGGTACTCCCGGAAAACTTCGCCGCCATGGGCCGTCGCGATGTGGCCGATATCGGTCGCGCCGAGGCCTTGGGCGAAGGTCCGATCCTGCCATGGTTGAAACAGACCGCCCGCGACCTCACCTTATGGATAGTGGCCGGCACTTTGCCGCTGCCCCCAAAGGATCAGCCGAACGCCAAGTCCAATGCCTGCTCGCTGCTGATCGATGATCAGGGCGAAATCGTTGCCCGCTACGACAAGCTGCACCTGTTCGATGTCGATGTGGCCGATGCCCGGGGTCGTTATCGTGAATCCGATGACTATGCTCATGGTAGCCAGGTGGTCGTGGCGGATACGCCGGTCGGCCGCCTGGGGCTGACGGTGTGTTACGACTTGCGCTTCCCGGAGCTATACAGCGAATTGCGCGCTGCGGGTGCCGAGTTGATCACCGCGCCCTCGGCCTTTACAGCGGTAACCGGCGCCGCGCACTGGGATGTGCTGATCCGTGCGCGTGCCATCGAGACCCAGTGCTACCTGCTGGCGGCCGCCCAGGGTGGCGTGCATCCGGGGCCCAGGGAAACCTTCGGGCATGCAGCGATCATCGACCCATGGGGGCGCGTGCTGGCACAACAGGATCAAGGCGAGGCGGTGTTGTTGGCCGAACGCGATAGCAGCGAACAGGCGTCGATACGGACGCGCATGCCGGTGGCGGGCCACCGGCGCTTTTTCTCGCAGGGCGCACAGCGACCTGCTTCAGAACGATGAATTTAAGGCCAAACCTATGAGCGAGTTGTTGTCCTCAGTCAGTGAACACCTCCTGGCGCCTGGTGGCGTGACCATCGAAAGCTTGCAAACGGTCCTCGGCGATCTGGCCGGGCCAGGCATCGACGCTGCGGACCTGTATTTCCAGGGGCAGATTTCCGAGTCCTGGGCCCTGGAAGACGGGATCGTCAAGGAAGGCAGCTTCAACCTCGACCAAGGCGTGGGTGTGCGTGCGCAGTCCGGTGAAAAAACCGGCTTTGCCTACAGCAACGCCATCACCCTGGAAGCCCTGGGGCTGGCGGCTCGCGCAGCGCGTTCGATCTCCCGTGCCGGGCAAAACGGCACGGTGCAGGCGTTCAGCACCCAGGACGTGGCCCAGCTGTATGCCCCGGATAACCCATTGGAAGTGATCAGCCGCGCCGAAAAGGTCGAGCTGCTCAAGCGTGTGGACGCGGCGACCCGCGCCCTGGATCCGCGTATCCAGCAAGTCACCGTAAGCATGGCCGGGGTGTGGGAACGCATCCTCGTGGCCTCCACCGATGGCGGCCTGGCGGCGGATGTGCGGCCGCTGGTGCGCTTCAATGTCAGCGTGATCGTCGAACAGAATGGCCGTCGCGAGCGCGGTGGCCACGGCGGCGGCGGGCGTACCGACTACCGTTATTTCCTCACCGAAGACCGCGCCATGGGGTATGCCCGTGAAGCGTTGCGCCAGGCCCTGGTCAATCTGGAAGCAATTCCGGCCCCGGCGGGTACGTTGCCGGTGGTATTGGGCTCTGGCTGGTCCGGCGTGCTGCTGCATGAAGCGGTGGGCCACGGCCTGGAAGGTGATTTCAACCGCAAGGGCAGTTCCGCCTACAGCGGGCGCATGGGCGAGATGGTTGCGTCCAAGCTCTGCACCATCGTCGATGACGGTACCCTGGCCGGGCGTCGCGGTTCGTTGAGCGTCGATGACGAAGGCACCCCGACCGAGTGCACCACACTGATCGAAAACGGTGTGCTCAAGGGCTACATGCAAGACAAGCTCAACGCGCGCCTGATGGGCGTGGCTCGCACCGGTAACGGTCGTCGCGAGTCCTACGCGCACCTGCCGATGCCGCGCATGACCAACACTTACATGCTCGGCGGCGAAAGCGATCCGGCCGAAATCATCGCCTCGGTGAAACGCGGCATCTACTGCGCCAACCTCGGTGGTGGGCAGGTGGACATCACCAGCGGCAAGTTCGTGTTCTCCACCAGCGAGGCGTATTTGATCGAAGACGGCAAGATCACCGCGCCGGTCAAGGGTGCAACGTTGATTGGCAACGGCCCGGAAGCCATGAGCAAGGTGTCGATGGTCGGTAACGACCTGTCGCTGGACAGCGGTGTGGGGACGTGCGGCAAGGATGGTCAGTCGGTGCCGGTGGGTGTCGGCCAGCCAACCTTGAAAATCGATGCGATCACCGTGGGTGGCACGGGGTCGTAAGAACGGGAGCTTCGGGTGGCGAAGGCCGCCACCCGGGGAAGAGGGTCAGCGCAGGCCGCGTTGAATATCGTCCAGCTCACGGATGTATTTGAAGATTTTTCGGCTGGAGGCCGGTGGCTTGCTTTGCGCCAGTTCGTGCTGGGCCTGACGGATCAGGGAGCGCAATTGTTGGCGATCGGCATCCGGGTACTCGATGACGAACTTCTCCAGTACCGCGTCATCGCCAGCGATCAGGCGATCACGCCAGCGTTCCAGGTTATGGAAGCGCTCGTTGTACTGGCGAGTGGAGGCATCGAGTTGATCGAGCAACGTCAGAATGGCGTCAGTGTCCTGGTCGCGCATCAGTTTGCCGATGAACATGAGGTGCCGTTTACGCGCGATATTCGCGGTGTGCTTGGGCGCATCGTTCAGAGCCCGGCGCAGGGCGTCGGTCAATGGCAGTTTTGCACACAAGTCAGGCTTGAGTGTTGTAAGGCGCTCGCCGAGGTCAACCAGAGCATGCAGCTCGCGTTTGACCTGAGATTTGCTTTTCTCCCCATCGAGGGAGTCGTCGTAAGAATCAACCATGGTGGCAGTCCGCAAAGAAACGCCGCCATGATAACCAGTCGGGGGCCGCTTGTCCGGCCCGGTCGCTAGAAGGCCTTAACCGAAAGCAGAATTTGAGTGGAGAAAAACAAGAGTGCAGCCCAAAGCGTCGGTCCGCAAGCGTTACCGGCACTGCAGGAACAAGTCGAGCAGATCATTGCCGAGGCCAAGCGCCAGGGGGCCAGTGCCTGTGAAGTGGCGGTGTCCCTGGAGCAGGGGTTGTCGACTTCGGTGCGCCAGCGGGAAGTGGAAACCGTCGAATTCAACCGCGACCAGGGGTTTGGCATCACCTTGTACGTGGGCCAGCGCAAGGGCTCGGCCAGCACTTCTGCCAGCGGCCCGGAAGCGATTCGCGAAACCGTTGCAGCAGCACTGGCGATTGCCAAGCACACCTCCGAAGATGAAAGCTCCGGCCTGGCTGATGCAGCCCTGATGGCTCGGGACTTGAAGGATTTTGACCTGTTCCATGCCTGGGACATCACCCCGGAACAGGCTATTGAACAGGCTTTGACCTGTGAAGCGGCGGCATTCGATGCCGACAGCCGGATCAAGAACGCCGATGGCACCACCTTGAGTACTCATCAGGGTTGCCGCGTATACGGCAACAGCCACGGTTTTATCGGCGGTTATGCCTCGACGCGTCACAGCCTGAGTTGCGTGATGATCGCCGAAGCCAACGGCCAGATGCAGCGTGATTACTGGTACGACGTGAACCGCCAGGGCGAATTGCTGATGGACCCGGTACTCATCGGCCAGCGCGCCGCGCAGCGTGCTGCCAGCCGCCTGGGCGCGCGCCCGGTGCCGACCTGTGAAGTGCCGGTGTTGTTCTCGGCGGAACTGGCCGGTGGTTTGTTCGGCAGTTTCCTTGGGGCGATTTCCGGCGGCAACCTGTACCGCAAGTCGTCGTTCCTGGAAGGCGCGATTGGCCAGAAGCTGTTCCCGGAATGGCTGACCATCGATGAGCGCCCGCACCTGATGCGCGCCATGGGCAGTTCGTCGTTTGACGGTGATGGCCTGGCCACCTATGCCAAGCCATTCGTCGAGAACGGTGAGCTGGTGTCCTATGTGCTGGGCACCTACGCCGGTCGCAAACTCGGCCTGCCAAGCACCGCCAACTCCGGTGGCGTACACAACCTGTTCATCACCCATGGCGATGAAGACCAGGCGGCGCTGTTGCGGCGCATGGGCCGTGGCTTGCTGGTCACCGAGTTGATGGGCCATGGCCTGAATATGGTCACGGGTGATTACTCCCGTGGTGCGGCGGGTTTCTGGGTGGAAAACGGCGAAATCCAGTTCGCCGTGCAGGAAGTGACCATCGCGGGCAACATGCGTGACATGTTCAAGCAGATTGTCGCGGTGGGTAATGACCTGGAACTGCGCAGCAACATCCGCACCGGTTCGGTGTTGATCGAAAAGATGACCGTCGCCGGCAGCTAGTCCGCCGACAGACGCCATAAAGAAGGCGCGCCACCCATTGGGTGGCGCGCCTTTTTTTGTGCCTGGAATTCCGAGTGATTCCCTCAGGCTCTTGTTTTGATTCTCAATATCATTTAATAATAAATATCATTACCGAATGAGTGTGGATCATGAGTTCTGTCCTGCATGAGGATCCCTACCTGGAAAGCTGGCGTTGGATGAGTCGTCAGATTCGTTGCGGCCTTGCTCCCGACGAGCCCCGCCTGATCGAACATTATCTGGCCGAAGGCCGGTACCTCGCCTGTTGCACTGCGACCCACCCGTGGACCATCGGCGAAACCTCATTCCGCCTGCTGCTGGACACCGCCTCCGACATCGCCTTGCCCTGGCACTGGCGGTCCATGTGCCTGGACCAGGCCTGGCGCCCGTTGCGCGACCTGGAAAAACTTTCCCACTGTGCCTGCCGCCTCAAGCGCTGGCAGACCTTTGCCTGGCAATTGGCGACCTGCGAATTGCTGCCATCGATTTCTCACTCTGACCTGGTGCAAGGATCTTCCGATGAGTAACACCCGTATCGAACGCGACAGCATGGGCGAACTGCAAGTGCCCGCCGAAGCCTTGTATGGCGCGCAAACCCAGCGTGCGGTGAACAACTTTCCCATCAGCCACCAGCGCATGCCGGCGCAGTTCATTCGTGCGTTGATCCTGGCCAAGGCTGCCGCCGCTAAAGCCAACGTCGAGCTGAAACAACTGAGCGAAGCCCAGGGCAAGGCCATCGTTGATGCCGCCCAAGGCTTGCTGGAAGGCGATTTCATGCAGCATTTCCCGGTGGATATCTTCCAGACCGGTTCCGGCACCAGCTCCAACATGAACGCCAACGAAGTGATTGCGACCCTCGCCAGCCGCTTGCTGGGCGAGCCGGTCAACCCTAACGATCACGTCAACTGCGGCCAGAGCAGCAATGACATCATCCCGACCACCATTCACGTCAGTGCGGCGCTGGTGCTGCACGAACAGACCCTGCCGGCGCTGCTGCACCTGGTCCAGGTGATCGAGCACAAGGCCGAGGAGGTGCACCGTTTCGTCAAGACCGGTCGGACGCATCTGATGGACGCCATGCCGGTGCGCATGAGCCAGGTGCTCAATGGCTGGGCGCAGCAGCTCAAGGCCAATATCGGTCATCTGCAAGACCTGCTGCCGAGTTTGCAGGCGCTGGCCCAGGGTGGCACTGCAGTCGGCACCGGGATCAATGCGCATCCGGAGTTTGCAGCGCGCTTCAGCCAGCAACTGAGCAGCCTGACCCACGTCCAGTTCACCCCAGGCAAGAACCTGTTCGCGCTGATCGGCTCCCAGGACACGGCCGTCGCGGTCTCCGGGCAGCTCAAGACCACCGCCGTGTCCCTGATGAAAATCGCCAACGACCTGCGCTGGATGAACTCCGGTCCATTGGCGGGCCTTGGTGAAATCGAGCTGGAAGGCCTGCAGCCGGGCTCTTCGATCATGCCCGGCAAGGTCAACCCGGTGATCCCGGAAGCCACCGCCATGGTTGCCGCACAAGTCATCGGCAACGACACGGTGATTACCATCGCCGGCCAGTCCGGCAACTTCGAACTCAACGTGATGCTGCCGATCATTGCCCAGAACCTGCTCGGCAGCCTGGAGTTGCTGGCCAACTCCAGCCGCCTGCTGGCCGACAAGGCCATCGCCAGCTTCAAGGTCAACGAAGCCAAGCTCAAGGAAGCGCTGTCGCGCAATCCGATCCTGGTGACCGCACTCAACCCGATCATCGGTTACCAAAAGGCCGCCGAAATCGCCAAGAAGGCCTATCAACAAGGCCGTCCGGTGATTGATGTGGCGCTCGAACATACCGACTTGCCCCGCAGCCAACTGGAAATCCTGCTGGATCCGGAAAAGCTCACGGCCGGCGGCGTGTAATCACCGACCCTGCTTTGGAGGCTCACCATGGAGCACTGGAAACGCACGATCGAACGGGCCAATCGCTGCTTTATGGCGGGCGAGCTGGTAGATGCCCGCGAGGCCTACCTGCAAGCCCTGGCCCTGGCTCAAGTGTTGTTTGAGCGCTGGGCGGATGCCGACGAAGCGGTGGCGGCTTGCGTCATTTCCCATCACAACCTGGCCGACCTGCACTTGCGCCTGAACCAGCCGGAAGAAAGCGCGGAATACCTCTGCGCCATTCACCAGCGCCTGTTGCAGACCATGCAAGACACCCGTCTTAACCCGCTATTGCGGGAAGCGGCCCTGCGTCAGAGCAGCAAGACCTACGTCGAACTGCTGAATTTCATCAGCGATCACGGTGAGTACCCACGTACCCACCGCCTGCTGGGCAGCAACGTGGCGCCATCGGATGCGTCGACCCGCAACAGCCCTTTTTATGGAGCTCATTGATATGTCCTACACCTTGCCGGCCTTGCCTTACGCCTACGATGCCCTTGAACCGCATATCGACGCGCAAACCATGGAGATCCACTACACCAAGCACCACCAGACCTACATCAACAACCTCAACGCAGCCGTCGAAGGCACCGAGTTTGCCGCTTGGCCGGTGGAGAAACTGGTGTCCAGCGTCCAGCAACTGCCGGAAAAGCTCCGGGCGGCGGTGATCAACCAGGGCGGCGGCCACGCCAACCACTCGTTGTTCTGGGCTGTCATGTCGCCCAAGGGCGGCGGCAAGCCAGACGGCGCGCTGGGTAACGCCATCGACGAGCAGTTGGGCGGTTTCGACGCCTTCAAAGAGGCCTTCACCAAAGCTGCCTTGACCCGTTTCGGCAGCGGCTGGGCGTGGTTGAGCGTGACGCCGCAAAAGACCCTGGTGGTGGAAAGCAGCGGCAACCAGGACAGCCCGTTGATGAACGGCAATACGCCAATCCTCGGCCTGGACGTCTGGGAACACGCTTATTACCTGCTGTACCAGAACCGTCGTCCGGAATACATCAATGCGTTCTACAGCGTCATCAACTGGCCGGAAGTTGCCGGCCGCTACCAGGCTGCGCTGGGCTGAAACTCCTCTATAACAAGATCTAAGGCCGACTATGGGCACTGAAACACTGGCGATCAGCAGCGTGCGAATGTTTCGTTATGCGTTTGGCTCGCTGCTGCTATTGGCAGGAACTGCATTGCTGGTGGCCCAAGGGCTGGCCTGGCTTGACCTGGAACCGCGCATCCTGCGTGCCTTGCAGGGCGGGGCCATCTGCGCGCTCGGCACCGCCCTGGGTGCCGTGCCGGTACTGGTGATCCGCCGGATGCCATTGGCGGTGAGCGACACGCTGCTCGGCTTCGGTGCCGGGGTGATGTTGGCCGCTACGGCGTTTTCGCTGATCGTGCCGGGTATTGCGGCTGCCCAAAGCCTGGGGCTGACGCCATGGGGCGCCAGTGGATTGATCAGTTTCGGCATCATGCTGGGCGCGTTCGGGCTGTATCTGGTGGATCGCAAGGTCTCCGGCGCCACCCCGGAAATGCTCGTGGGCAGTCCGGAGCATCCGGTGATACCGCCGCGTATCTGGCTGTTTGTGTTCGCCATCATTGCCCACAACATTCCCGAAGGCATGGCCGTAGGTGTCTCGGCAGGCGGCGGCATGCCGGATGCCGACAGCCTCGCCATGGGTATCGCCTTGCAGGATGTGCCGGAGGGACTGGTGATTGCGTTGGTGCTGGCCGGGGCAGGGATGTCGCGGGTCAAGGCGTTCCTGATCGGCGCAGCGTCAGGTCTGGTGGAGCCGGTTTTTGCGGTGCTGTGTGCCTGGCTGGTGAGCCTGGCCCAGGTGCTGTTGCCGCTGGGGCTGGCGCTGGCGGCCGGGGCCATGCTGCTGGTGGTGACTCACGAAGTCATTCCCGAGTCGCGGCGCAATGGCCATGACAAGCTCGCCAGCCTGGGGCTGTGTATCGGGTTTTGCTTGATGATGGTGATGGATACGGCGTTGGGCTGAGGCTGTCGCGCTTCTACAAGAAGCGCTTGCGGTAGTCGCTGGGGGTAACGCCCAGGCGGCGAACGAAGGCGCGCCGGAACCCATCAACATTGGCATAGCCGACCTGATCGGCCAGGCGTTTGAGCGAGACATTCGAGCCTTCGATCAGCCGCCGTGCCTGGTCGATACGTGCCAGCTCCACGAACTCGGCAGGGGTGAATCCACCCTCGGCCTTGAATACCCGGGCAAAGTTGCGTTCGCTCATGTCAGCGCGCTGGGCCAGCAATGCCACGCTCAGGTCTGCGGCCAGGTTGTCGACGATATAGGTCTGTATCTGGCGAATGTTCGTGCGCTCTGCGGTCTGTGCCGCCAGTTGGGCGCTGAACTGTGACTGGCCGCCCGGCCGTTTGAAGTACATCACCATTTCCCTGGCCACACTGAGCGCCAAATCACGGCCGTGGTCCTCCTCGACTAACGCGAGCGCCAGATCCATACCGGCCGTCACACCGGCGGAGGTGTACAGGTTACCGTCGCGGATAAAAATGCTGTCCGGTTCGACCACGGCATCGGGGTATTGCCTGGCCAGCAATGCACTGGAATTCCAGTGCGTGGTGACGCGTCGCCCGACCAGCAAGCCAGCAGCCCCCAGCACAAAAGCGCCACTGCAAACCGAGCCTATCCGCCGCACGCGCGTGGCCTGGTAGCGTACCCAGTTCCGCAGGTGGGCGTCGTGTGCCACGTCATTCACGCTGGGGCTTCCAGCGATCAGCAGCGTATCGATAGCCCCCTTGAACGTCTCGATGGAGTCATCCGTGGCCAGGCGAAGCCCATTGGTTCCCTTGATCTGCCCGGCGACGGTACCGATGACCGAGATCCTGTATGCACGGGAATTACCCAATTGCCTGGCCGCTTCAGCGAACACATCGGCAGGGCCCACGACATCCAGCATTTGCACGCGGGGAAATGCCAGGAGGGCAATTCGCATGGTGTCGGTCTCCGTAGTGGAAATGGCTGAAATCGTCGTTAAGCGACACTATAGGACAGAGGGGAGGTAGGCGACACTGTCCGTCACGTGCTTTATCGTCAACCGGAGACCCGCATGAGCATCTGTAACGCGCCACTTCCCCCCTTCGCTGTCGAATCGAGCGAGCGGTCGGGGTCCATCAAGAATCTTCCCATCAATTTGTTTGGCGCCGTGATGGGGTTGGCCGGCCTGAGCCTGGCCTGGCAGTCCGCCAGTGAATATGTGGCTTACGCGCAAATGATCGGAGCGGTCATTGGTGGGTTTGCCATTCTGGTGTTTACCGCACTGGTGGCGGGGTATCTCACCAAATGGGTTCAATACCCTGCGGCGGTCAAAGCCGAGTTCAATCACCCGATATCAGGAAATTTCTTTGGCACGGTGACGATCGCGTTGCTGCTGCTGTCGGCAGTCGTAGGCTCAGCTAGCACCCTGATCAGCCAGGGGCTTTGGATGTTGGGTAGCCTGCTGACCATGATCCTGGCGGCAATTGTGCTCTCGCGACTGTTGTCCGGTAATCAGGAGTCGCAATATGCGGTGCCTGCCTGGCTGATCCCGGGGGTGGCGGCGCTCGACATCGCGGTGACAGGTGCCCACATGCCCATGGCGTGGGCATACGAGTTCAATCTGTTCGCGATGGCGGTAGGGAGTGTGATTGCGCTGGTGTTCTTCACGCGAATTTTTTCACGTCTGGTTCACGAGCCGGTGATGGCCAAAGGTATGACACCTTCGCTGATGATACTTATCGCCCCCTTTGAAGTCGGCTTTCTGGCTTACACCAACTTCTTTGGCAGCGTCGACTACTTTGCCAGCGTGCTCTTCTACTTTGGCCTGTTCCTGTTTGGGGTGCTGGCATTCAAAGTATTCCGTCAGGCCGCGCCTTTTTCTCCTGCCTGGTGGGCAATCAGCTTTCCGATTGCGGCATTGAGCAACGCTGCGTTGAAATATGCCGATGCCAAAGGAGGCGTGATCCTGGAAGCGATTGCCTATCTGATCCTGGCTTTCCTGACGATCGCCCTGGCCGTACTGACGGTCAAGACGTTGAAGATTCTGTTCAACGGCAAACTGCTGTCCAACTGACGCAGGGGAGGGGCGATTACCTACTCGCCCTCATCAAAGAAATTATTGATCAACGCTACCAGGGCATCCATCGCTTCCTGCTCTTGCTCGCCTTCGGTCTTCAAATGAATCTTCGTGCCCTTGCCCGCAGCCAGCATCATCATGGCCATGATGCTTTTGCCGTCGACCATGGATTCCGGGGTACGCCCGGCGCGGATCTGGCAAGGGAACTGCCCGGCGACGCCGACGAACTTGGCCGAGGCCCGGGCGTGCAGGCCCAGCTTGTTGATGATTTCAATTTCCAGAGCGGGCATCGCGGGGGTGTTCCTTTCAGCTGAGGTCGCGGTGGCGAACCTGGACGTTCTTGAGGGTTTGTTGCAGCACCTTGCCCAGGCGTTCGGTCAGGTAGACGGATCGGTGGTGGCCGCCGGTGCAGCCAATGGCGATGGTGACATAAGCCCGATTGCTGGCCGCAAAACGCGGCAGCCATTTGAGCAGGTAGCTGGAGATGTCCTGGTACATTTCCTCGACATCCGGTTGCGCCGCCAGGTACTCGGCCACAGGTTGGTCCAGCCCCGACTGATCGCGCAGTTCCGGCTTCCAGTACGGGTTGGGCAGGCAGCGCACATCGAACACCAGGTCGGCATCTACCGGCATGCCGCGCTTGAAACCGAACGACTCGACAAGGAACGCCGTGCCTGGCTCCGGCTGGTTCAGCAGGCGCAGCTTGATCGCATCCCGCAGTTGATACAGGTTCAGGCTGGTGGTGTTGATCTTGAGGTCGGCCAGGTCAATGATCGGCCCCAGCAGTTTGGTCTCGTCCTCGATGGCTTCGGCCAGGGAACGATGAGGGCTACTCAACGGGTGGCGGCGACGGGTTTCGGAGAAGCGCTTGAGCAGGGTCTCTTCGTCGGCGTCCAGGTACAGCACATCGCAATGGATATGCTTGGCCCGCACTTCTTCGAGCAGTTCAGGAAAGCGTGTGAGGTGGCTGGGCAGGTTGCGGGCGTCGATCGACACGGCGACCAGCGGTTGCGCCAGCTCGGTATGAATCAGCGCGCGTTCCGCCAGTTCCGGTAGCAGGCCGGCGGGCAGGTTGTCGATGCAATAGAAGCCGTTGTCCTCAAGAACATTGAGGGCCGTGCTTTTACCTGAGCCGGAACGGCCGCTGACGATGATCAAACGCATGATTAATGCCCGTTTTGTTCATCCAGGACAACCTGGTAGAGCGCCTCATTGCTTGAGGCACTACGCAGTTTGTCGCGTACGTCCTTGCGGTCGAGCATGCTGGCGATCTGCCGAAGCAGCTCCAGGTGCGCATCGGTGGCAGCTTGCGGGACCAGCAGTACGAACAGCAGGTCGACCGGCGCGCCGTCGATGGCGTCGAAATCGATAGGGGCGTCCAGGTGCAGCAGGGCGCTGACTGGAGACTCACAGCCTTGCAGGCGGCAGTGAGGAATGGCGATGCCGTTGCCAAAGCCGGTGGAGCCGAGCTTTTCACGGGCGATCAGGGCCTCGTACACAGCTTGCGTATCCAGTTCGGGCACTTCGCGGCCGATCAGGTTGGCAATTTGTTCGAGGGCGCGCTTTTTACTGCCGCCCGGCACGTTCACGAGGGAACGGCCGGGGGTCAGGATGGTTTCAAGTCGGATCATGGGTGGGGAGTGTTAGCGGCCAGTGCCTTGAAGAAGGCTCTGCTGCTTTTCCTTATGCTTTTTAAGTTGGCGGTCAAGCTTGTCTGTGAGCAAGTCGATTGATGCATACATGTCTTCATGTTCGGCATTGGCGACCACTTCGCCACCGGGTATCTGAAGTGTCGCTTCGATTTTCTGCTGAAGCTTGTCGACCTTCATGATGACCTGCACGTTGGTGATCTTGTCGAAATGGCCCTCAAGCTTCTTCAGCTTCAGCTCGACGTATTCGCGCAATGGAGGGGTGACTTCTACATGGTGTCCACTGATGTTGACTTGCATACAGCTTCTCCTTCGTTGCCAGTGCATAAAGCGGCGGGTAGGAATACCCGCCACTGGAACGCTATGGCCCGCCCGTCACATCAAACGTTTACGCTCGCTGGAAGGCGCGATCCCAAGGGACTCGCGGTACTTGGCGACGGTTCGACGGGCGACCTGAATGCCTTGTGCCTCCAGTAAACCAGCGATCTTGCTGTCACTCAACGGCTTTTTCTGATTTTCCGCGGCAACCAGTTTTTTGATGATCGCGCGGATCGCCGTGGACGAGCATTCGCCGCCTTCGGAGGTGCTGACGTGGCTGGAGAAAAAGTATTTCAGCTCATAAATACCCCGTGGGGTATGCATGAATTTTTGCGTGGTCACCCGGGAAATAGTTGATTCGTGCATGCCCACCGCCTCGGCGATGTCGTGCAATACCAGCGGCTTCATCGCTTCATCGCCGTATTCCAGGAAGCCGCGCTGGTGCTCGACGATCTGGGTGGCGACTTTCATCAGGGTTTCGTTGCGGCTTTGCAGGCTCTTGATGAACCAGCGGGCTTCCTGCAGTTGGTTACGCATGAAGGTGTTATCAGCGCTGGTGTCGGCGCGGCGCACAAAACCTGCGTATTGCGGATTGACCCGCAGGCGCGGCACCGATTCCTGGTTCAGCTCCACCAGCCAGCGTTCGTTGTCCTTGCGCACAATCACGTCGGGCACGACATATTCGGCTTCGCTGGACTCGATCTGCGAGCCCGGGCGTGGGTTGAGGCTCTGCACCAGCTCGATGATCTGGCGCAGGTCATCTTCCTTGAGCTTCATGCGGCGCATCAGCTGGCTGTAGTCGCGGCTGCCCAGCAGGTCGATGTAGTCGGTGACCAGGCGCTGCGCTTCGCTCAGCCAAGGCGTCTTGGCCGGCAATTGGCGCAGTTGCAGCAGCAGGCACTCGCTGAGGTTGCGGGCGCCGATGCCGGCCGGCTCGAATTGCTGGATGCGGTGCAGGACGGCTTCGATTTCGTCCAGTTCGATGTCCAGTTCCGGGTCGAACGCCTCGAGGATCTCCTCAAGGGTCTCGTCCAGGTAGCCCTGGTTGTTGATGCAATCGATCAGGGTCACGGCGATCAGGCGATCGGTATCGGACATCGGTGCCAGGTTCAGCTGCCAGAGCAAATGGCTTTGCAGGCTCTCGCCGGCAGATGTGCGGGTGGTGAAGTCCCACTCGTCGTCATCGTTGCTGGGCAGGCTGCTGGCGCTGGTCTGGTAGACGTCTTCCCAGGCGGTATCCACGGGAAGTTCGTTGGGAATGCGTTCGTTCCATTCGCCTTCCTCAAGGTTATCCACCGTGGGGGCGGTTTCCTGGTAGGAGGGTTCCTGTACGTCGGGGTTGGGCTTTTGCTCGATGTTGTCGGCCAGCGGGTCTGCATTATCGAAGTCGTCGCCTTCTTCCTGGCGTTCGAGCATCGGATTGGACTCCAGGGCCTCCTGGATTTCCTGTTGCAGGTCCAGGGTCGACAATTGGAGCAGGCGGATGGCCTGTTGCAGCTGCGGTGTCATCGTCCGCTGCTGGCCCATTCTCAGGACTAGAGATGGTATCATGGCAGGGGCTTAACACCTTATTCGCCGGCGCAATGCGCCATCCACGACAGGGCGCGTGAGCGCCAAACATAAGCAAATTATATGCCTGATATCGGGGGCTTTGCCTAGAGCGCGGTAACAATAAAAATACTGAGGTTTTTATTGACTACCGCGCTCCATGGCGAATGGCCTGATACCACCGTGTTTACAGGCGGAACTCGTGACCCAGATACACTTCCTTGACCAGTTCGTTGGCCAGGATAGTGGCAGAGTCACCTTCGGCAATCAGCTGTCCATCGTTGACGATGTAGGCGGTTTCGCAGATATCGAGTGTCTCACGGACGTTGTGGTCGGTGATCAATACACCGATGCCCTTGGCCTTGAGATGATGGATGATCTGCTTGATGTCGCCGACCGAGATCGGGTCGACACCGGCGAAAGGTTCGTCCAGCAGGATGAACTTGGGCGCCGTGGCCAGCGCGCGGGCGATTTCCACACGACGACGCTCGCCGCCGGAAAGGCTCATGCCGAGGTTGTCGCGAATGTGGTTGATGTGGAATTCCTGCAGCAGGCTTTCCAGCTCTTTCTTGCGCCCGGCGCGGTCGAGTTCCTTGCGGGTCTCGAGGATGGCCATGATGTTGTCGGAAACCGACAGTTTGCGGAAGATCGATGCTTCCTGGGGAAGATAGCCGATACCCGCTTGCGCACGGCCGTGCATAGGCTGGTGGCTTACGTCCAGGTCGTCGATCAGGACGCGGCCTTGATCGGCCTGCACCAGGCCGACGATCATGTAGAAGCAGGTGGTCTTGCCGGCACCGTTGGGGCCGAGCAAGCCGACGATCTGGCCGCTGTCGATCGACAGGCTGACGTCACGCACGACCTGACGGCTTTTATAAGCCTTGGCCAGATGCTGGGCTTTCAGGGTTGCCATTAATTCGCCTTCTTCGCGTCGGGTTTCGGCGCCGGCTGGGCTGCGCCCGGTTTCTGCTTCGGCTGAATAACCATGTCGATACGCGGCTTCGGCGTGCTGATTTTCGAGCCGGTAGCACGGCCGGCCTGGGCGATCTGCTTCACCGTGTCGTAGACGATTTTTTCGCCGTCGGTGGTGTTGCCGTCATTGATGACCCGGGCCTGGTCGATCAGCACGATGCGGTTTTGCTGGGCGTGGTACTGGATCGTCTTGCCATAGCCTTTGACCGGCGTAGGGTCGCCCACTTTCTGCAGTTGTTCGAAATACGCCAGGTTGCCCACCGAAGTGACCACGTCGATATCGCCTGCCGGGGTACGAGTCAGTGTCACGGTGTTACCCGTCACTTTCATCGAGCCCTGGGTAATGATCACGCTGCCCGTGTAGGTCGCGATACCTTGCTTGTCATCCAGCTGCGCATCGTCAGCCTGAATGTGGATCGGTTGCTGGCTATCGTTCGGCAGAGCCCAGGCGCTCACGCTTCCCAGTGCTGCGCCCAGGCCGAGCAAAATAGGGAGGGTTTTAACGAGCCTCATACTGTCCTCTTACGTTCGATAGCAGGTGTATCCTGCTTTCTTTCAAATACGCTTTCATTCCCTTGCCAGTCGATACACCGCCAGCGCCGTCAATTCTAACGTCTTGCTCGGTCTGCGCATATTGCTTCTGTGGGAATACGGTCATGCGACTGCTGGTAATAATGGTGTCGCGGTTCTTGGCGTCAGTGCGGGCTACCCGCACCGAGTCAATCAGTTCCACTTGGGTGCCGTCCGGGTTGACCTCGCCACGCTCGCTGGTGACGTGCCACGGAAATTCGGCGCCGCGGTACAGGTTCATGTCCGGCTTGGTCAGCAAAGTGACCTCGGATGCCTTCAAGTGTTCGACCTTGTCGGAGGTCATTTCATACTGGACCTTGCCATCGGGCAGGTACTGGATGCTGTGGGCGTTGATGGCGTAATAGTCGATAGCACTCTCGTCAACCTGTGCAACCGGCTTGTCGAGGAAGCGCTCCGGGCTGATATTCCAGTAGCCGACCGCGAGGAAAACCGCGGCGATGACTGCAAGTATCAGGAAATTGCGAATCTTTTTACTCAGCATAAAACGCTCTATAGGTAGGCGGCGTGGGCCGCTTCAAGGCTGCCTTGGGCGCGCAGAATCAACTCGCAGAACTCGCGGGCGGCGCCTTCGCCGCCGCGGGCGGTGGTTACACCATGGGCGTGTTCGCGAACGAACGCCGCCGCATTGGCCACGGCCATGCCCAGGCCGACCCGGCGAATCACCGGCAGGTCGGGTAAATCGTCACCCAGGTACGCAACCTGCTCATAGCTTAGGTTGAGTTGGCCAAGAAGCTCGTCCAGAACCACCAGTTTATCCTCGCGGCCCTGATACAGGTGAGGAATACCCAGGTTTTGTGCGCGGCGTTCCACAACCGGGGTCTTGCGACCGCTGATGATGCCGGTTTGCACGCCCGCCGCCATCAGCATCTTGATGCCCTGGCCGTCGAGGGTGTTGAACGTCTTGAATTCGCTGCCGTCTTCCAGGAAGTACAGGCGGCCATCCGTCAGCACACCGTCGACGTCGAAAATCGCCAGCTTGATGTGCTTGCCCCGTTGCATCAGGTCGGTGGTCATTTACATCACTCCCGCACGCAGCAAGTCGTGCATGTTCAGGGCGCCAACCGGACGGTCGTCGCTGTCGACCACCACCAGCGCCAGGATCTTGTGGTCTTCCATGATCTTCAGTGCTTCGGCCGCGAGCATGTCAGGGCGTGCGGTCTTGCCGTGAGGCGTCATGACTTCGTCGATGGTGGCGGTCTGGATGTCGAGGTTGCGGTCCAGGGTGCGGCGCAGGTCGCCGTCGGTGAAGACCCCGGCCAGCCGCCCGTCGGACTCCAGGATTACGGTCATGCCCAGGCGCTTGAGGGTCATTTCCATCAAGGCATCTTTCAGCAAGGTGCCGCGTGGCACTTGTGGCAGCTCGTCGCCGGCGTGCATGACGTTTTCCACTTTCAGCAGCAGGCGACGGCCAAGGGCGCCGCCCGGGTGGGAAAACGCGAAGTCTTCGGCGGTAAACCCGCGGGCTTCCAGCAATGCCACGGCCAGCGCATCGCCCATGACCAGGGCGGCGGTAGTGGAGGAGGTCGGTGCCAGGTTCAGCGGGCAGGCCTCGTGGGCAACGTGCACGTTCAAATTCACTTCGGCGGCTTTTGCCAGCGTCGAGTCCGGGTTGCCGGTCACGCTGATCAGCTGGATACCCAGGCGCTTGATCAGCGGCAGCAGGGTCACGATTTCGTTGGTGGTACCGGAGTTGGACAGTGCCAGGATGATGTCGTCCCGGGTGATCATGCCCATGTCGCCGTGGCTGGCTTCGGCCGGATGCACGAAGAACGCGGTGGTCCCGGTGCTCGCCAGGGTGGCGGCGATCTTGTTGCCGACATGCCCGGATTTGCCCATGCCGACCACCACTACGCGGCCCTTGCTGGCCAGAATCATCTCGCAGGCGCGTACGAAATCCGCGTCGATATGGGCCAGCAAGCCTTCTACGGCTTCAAGCTCGAGGCGGATGGTGCGTTGTGCGGATTGAATAAGGTCGCTGGATTGGCTCATGTCTGAAATCGTATAGCCTGACGAAAAGTCGGCGATTATAACGGTAATGATCAATTCCCTCACACAAGTTCGTCAGGCTTTATTCAATCCACCTGTGGTTGAGATTGAACCTCAGCCAGGATTTTTTAGCTGTCCTGTTTCTGAACAAGCTCTGTTCCGGCCTTGGGGGCGCTGTACCAGCAGTGATATAGTTCGCGGCCAGTTCGGTCCGCACGGCCTTTTTGTCTATTCGGCGCAAGCATTTGTCGAAAACAAAGTGTCTGAGTGAAAGGCTGCATCCCAAGGAGTTTAGATGAGTGCCGATAACGCCTACGCGGTCGAGCTGAAGGGCCTTTCCTTCAAGCGCGGTACGCGCAGCATCTTCAATAATGTGGATATTCGCATTCCCCGCGGCAAAGTCACGGGCATCATGGGGCCTTCCGGCTGCGGCAAGACTACGCTGCTGCGCCTGATGGGCATGCAATTGCGCCCCTCCGCCGGTGAAGTCTGGGTCAATGGCCAGAACCTGCCGACCCTTTCGCGCAGTGACCTGTTCGATGCCCGCAAACACATGGGCGTCCTGTTCCAGAGCGGCGCGTTGTTTACCGATCTCGATGTTTTCGAAAACGTGGCGTTCCCGCTGCGGGTGCATACACAGCTGTCCGATGAAATGATTCGTGACATTGTGTTGCTGAAATTGCAGGCCGTCGGGCTGCGCGGTGCTATCGATTTGATGCCCGACGAGTTGTCCGGAGGCATGAAGCGTCGTGTCGCCCTGGCGCGTGCCATCGCCCTCGACCCGCAGATTCTCATGTACGACGAGCCTTTCGTTGGCCAGGACCCGATTGCCATGGGGGTGCTGGTACGCCTGATCCGCCTGCTCAATGATGCGTTGGGTATCACCAGTATCGTGGTTTCCCACGACCTGGCCGAGACCGCGAGCATTGCCGACTACCTATATGTAGTGGGCGATGGCCAGGTGCTGGGGCAGGGCACGCCTGAAGAACTGATGAACGCAGACAACCCGCGCATTCGCCAATTCATGACCGGCGATCCCGATGGCCCGGTGCCTTTTCACTTTCCGGCAGCGGACTACCGCTCAGATCTTCTGGGGAAGCGCTGATGCGCAAGACATCATTACTCGAAAAGGTTCGCCTTTTCGGTCGCTCCGGCATCGATATCATCGGTGTGCTGGGGCGTTCGACGATTTTCCTGTTTCATGCCTTGCTCGGCCGCGGCGGTATTGGCGGCGGTTTCGGCCTGCTGATCAAGCAACTGCACTCCGTGGGCGTGATGTCTCTGGTGATCATCGTGGTCTCCGGGGTGTTCATCGGCATGGTGCTGGCGCTGCAAGGCTTCAATATCCTCTCCAGCTACGGGTCCGAACAGGCTGTTGGGCAGATGGTTGCCCTGACGCTGTTGCGTGAGTTGGGCCCGGTGGTGACCGCTCTCCTGTTTGCCGGGCGTGCCGGTTCGGCGCTGACGGCCGAAATCGGCAACATGAAGGCCACCGAGCAGCTGTCCAGCCTGGAAATGATCGGTGTCGATCCGCTCAAGTACATTGTTGCCCCGCGCCTGTGGGCTGGCTTCATTTCCCTGCCACTGCTGGCGATGGTGTTCAGCGTGGTGGGAATCTGGGGCGGTTCCTGGGTCGCGGTTGACTGGCTGGGGGTCTACGACGGCTCCTACTGGGGCAATATGCAAAACAGCGTGACCTTCAGCGGCGACGTGCTCAACGGCATCATTAAAAGCATTGTCTTCGCCTTTGTAGTGACCTGGATCGCCGTATTCCAAGGCTATGACTGTGAGCCCACCTCAGAAGGGATCAGTCGCGCCACCACCAAGACCGTTGTGTACGCCTCGCTGGCGGTACTGGGCCTTGACTTCATTTTGACCGCCTTGATGTTTGGAGATTTCTGATGCAAAACCGCACTGTGGAAATCGGTGTCGGCCTTTTCTTGCTGGCTGGCATCCTGGCTTTACTGTTGCTCGCCCTGCGAGTCAGCGGCCTATCGGCCAGCCCCACCGCCGATACTTATAAACTTTACGCCTACTTCGACAATATCGCCGGTTTGACTGTCAGAGCTAAAGTGACCATGGCGGGTGTAACCATCGGCAAGGTCACGGCAATCGATCTGGACCGCGACAGCTTCACCGGCCGTGTGACCATGCAGGTGGACAAGAAGGTAGATAACCTGCCGACTGACTCCACTGCGTCTATCCTCACCGCTGGCCTGCTGGGCGAGAAGTACATCGGCATCAGCGTCGGCGGGGAATCTGCCCTGCTCAAGGATGGTTCGACCATTCATGACACACAGTCGTCGTTGGTGCTGGAGGACTTGATCGGTAAATTCCTGCTCAATACCGTCAATAAAGACGCCAAATGAGGAATGTGTTCATGATCTCTACTTTGCGACGTGGCCTGTTGGTACTGCTCGCGGCACTGCCGTTGATGGCTAACGCCGCTGCCGGCGGTTCTGCGCATGACCTGGTGCAGGACACCACCAACAAGATGTTGGCTGACCTGAGTGCCAACAAGGAAAAGTACAAGCAGGACCCGAGTCAGTTCTATAACGCGCTGAACACGATTGTCGGGCCTGTTGTTGATGCTGAAGGTATTTCCAAAAGCATCATGACCGTCAAGTACTCGCGCAAGGCTACGCCTGCGCAGATGCAGACATTCCAGGAAAACTTCAAGAAGGGCTTGTTCCAGTTCTATGGCAACGCCCTGCTGGAGTACAACAACCAGGGGATTACCGTCGCCCCTGCCGGGGATGAGTCGGGTGACCGCACCAGCGTCAACATGAGCGTCAAGGGCAACAACGGCGCGGTCTACCCTGTGCAGTACACGCTCGAGAAGGTCAACGGCGAGTGGAAACTGCGTAACGTGATCATCAACGGCATCAACATTGGCAAGCTGTTCCGTGACCAGTTCGCGGATGCCATGCAGCGCAATGGCAACGACCTGGACAAAACCATCAACGGTTGGGCCGGTGAAGTGGCCAAGGCCAAGGAAGAAACCGACAAAGCTGCCGGGAAGCCTGCCCAATGACCGAGTCGGCCATTCGCCTTGGCGAGTCCGGTGAGCTGTTGCTCAGCGGCGTGCTGGATTACAGCACTGGGCCCGCCCTGCGCAACCAGGGCCAGGCGCTGATCAATGCCAGTACCGCTCCTGCGCTGGTGCTGGATTGCTCGGCGGTGGTGAAGTCCAGCAGCGTCGGCTTGTCGTTGCTGCTGTGTTTCATGCGCGATGCGCAGGCCGTCAAAAAGCCGGTGAGCATTCGTGCATTGCCCGAAGACATGCGTGAAATCGCTGAGGTTTCCGGTCTGACCGAGCTGTTGGCGCATCCTTAATACACATTATTAAAGAAGCCCCCCGTCAGAGTCCTGCTATGCGGGGTTCGCAGGCGCGGGGCTTTTTTGTATGATGTGCGACCCGCGCGCACTGGGCGCCCATAGAGGTTGATCATGCAGGCCCTAGAAGTTAAAAGCTTCCTTGAAGGAAAGCTGCCCGAAACTAATGTTGAAGTTGAGGGCGAAGGCTGCAATTTCCAGCTGAACGTGATTAGCGATGAACTGGCGGCATTGAGCCCGGTCAAGCGTCAGCAGCAGATCTATGCCCATTTGAACCCGTGGATCACCGATGGCAGCATCCATGCGGTCACTATGAAATTTTTCAGCCGCGCGGCCTGGGCCGAGCGCACCTGAGCCCCCAAGGCGTCGAGATTCTTATGGATAAATTGATTATTACCGGCGGTGCTCGTCTTGATGGCGAGATCCGTATTTCCGGGGCGAAGAACTCCGCCCTGCCGATCCTGGCAGCGACCTTGCTGTGCGATGGCCCGGTTACCGTGGCCAACCTGCCGCACCTGCATGACATCACCACCATGATCGAGTTGTTCGGTCGCATGGGCATCGAGCCGGTGATCGACGAGAAACTCAGCGTCGAAATCGACCCGCGCACCATCAAGACCCTGATCGCACCGTACGAGCTGGTGAAAACCATGCGCGCCTCGATCCTGGTACTGGGCCCGATGGTTGCCCGGTTCGGCGAAGCCGAAGTCGCACTGCCTGGCGGTTGCGCCATCGGTTCGCGTCCGGTGGACCTGCACATCCGTGGCCTCGAAGCCATGGGTGCAACCATTGACGTCGAAGGCGGCTACATCAAGGCCAAGGCGCCGGAAGGCGGCCTGCGTGGCGCAAACTTCTTCTTTGATACCGTCAGTGTGACCGGTACCGAGAACATCATGATGGCCGCTGCCCTGGCCAATGGCCGCAGCGTGCTGCAAAACGCCGCGCGCGAGCCGGAAGTGGTCGACCTGGCCAACTTCCTGATCGCCATGGGTGCCAACATCACCGGCGCCGGCACCGACACCATCACCATTGATGGCGTGAAACGCCTGCATTCGGCTACCTACAAGGTGATGCCGGACCGCATCGAGACCGGTACCTACCTGGTCGCGGCTGCCGTCACCGGTGGCCGTGTCAAGGTCAAGGACACTGATCCGACCATCCTCGAAGCCGTCCTGGAAAAACTCAAGGAAGCCGGCGCCGAGATCACCACCGGTGAAGACTGGATCGAGCTGAACATGCATGGCAAGCGGCCAAAAGCCGTTAACGTGCGTACCGCTCCGTACCCGGCGTTCCCGACCGACATGCAGGCGCAGTTCATTTCCCTGAACGCGATTGCCGAAGGCACCGGTGCCGTGATCGAGACCATCTTCGAAAACCGCTTCATGCACGTGTACGAGCTGCACCGCATGGGCGCCAAGATCCAGGTCGAAGGCAACACCGCCATCGTGACCGGCATCGAGAAGCTCAAGGGCGCGCCAGTGATGGCTACCGACCTGCGTGCCTCCGCCAGCCTGGTGATCTCGGCGCTGTGCGCTGACGGCGACACCCTCATCGACCGCATCTACCACATAGACCGTGGTTACGAGTGCATCGAAGAGAAGCTGCAGATGCTCGGCGCGAAAATCCGCCGCGTACCGGGCTAGTTCCAGGAACTGCAAACACGTTCATTGTGGCGAGGGAGCTTGCTCCCGCTGGACTGCGCAGCAGTCCCAGTCTTTTTAAACAAAGAGCAGGGCCGCTTCGCGCCCCAGCCGGAGCAAGCTCCCTCGCCACATGACGATGTATGCTGTTAGCTGATTTGTTTCAAGTCGAGGCTGTAATGGCCTCGATCTGTGTCTGGCGCCGATTGCGACCGGACAGCAATAGCCTGATGAAGGACTGACGTTTCCCATGTTGACCATCGCACTGTCCAAGGGCCGCATCCTTGACGACACTTTGCCGCTTCTGGCTGAAGCGGGCATCGTGCCGACCGAGAATCCGGACAAGAGCCGCAAGCTGATCATCCCCACGACCCAGGACGACGTTCGCCTGCTGATCGTGCGTGCCACCGATGTGCCAACTTACGTTGAACATGGCGCGGCAGACCTCGGCGTCGCGGGCAAAGACGTGTTGATGGAATACGGTGGCCAGGGCCTGTACGAGCCGCTGGACCTGCGTATCGCCCTGTGCAAGCTGATGACCGCCGGCCGTGTCGGTGACGTCGAGCCTAAAGGCCGCCTGCGGGTGGCGACCAAGTTCGTCAACGTTGCCAAGCGTTACTACGCCGAGCAAGGCCGCCAGGTCGACATCATCAAGCTTTACGGCTCCATGGAGCTGGCACCGCTGATCGGCCTGGCCGACAAGATCATCGACGTGGTCGACACCGGCAACACCCTGCGCGCCAACGGCCTGGAGCCCCAGGACTTTATCGCCGACATCAGCTCCCGGCTGATCGTCAACAAAGCTTCGATGAAAATGCAGCACGCCCGTATCCAGGCGTTGATCGACACCCTGCGCAAGGCAGTGGAGTCTCGACACCGCGGTTGACTCACCCGCGCGGCCCCAAGCCGCGCCCGTCTATCCGCCTCATAGCCAGAATTCTCAGGTGCCCAAGCGGATCGACTGCTAACTTTCGGCGCCTGAGCATTTTTGCCATTCCTATGAGGCCCTCGCTATGACCACGTCCACTGCAATTGCCCGACTCAACGCTGCCGACCCGGATTTCGCCCATCATCTGGATCATCTGCTGAGCTGGGAAAGCGTGTCCGACGATTCGGTCAACCAGCGGGTGCTCGACATCATCAAGGCCGTGCGCGAGCGCGGTGACGCGGCGCTGGTTGATTTTACCCGGCAGTTCGATGGCCTGGACGTCGCCTCCATGGCCGACCTGATCCTGCCCCGCGAACGCCTGGAGCTGGCGCTGACCCGCATCACCGCGCCCCAGCGCGAAGCCCTGGAAGTGGCGGCCGCGCGGGTGCGCAGCTACCACGAGAAACAGAAACAGGATTCCTGGAGCTACACCGAGGCCGACGGCACCGTACTGGGCCAGAAGGTCACGCCGCTGGACCGTGCTGGCCTGTACGTACCGGGCGGCAAAGCGTCGTACCCGTCCTCGGTACTGATGAACGCGATTCCGGCCAAGGTGGCCGGCGTGACCGAAGTGGTCATGGTGGTGCCTACCCCGCGCGGCGAAATCAACGAACTGGTGCTGGCAGCGGCCTGCATCGCGGGTGTTGATCGGGTTTTCACCATCGGCGGCGCCCAAGCGGTAGCGGCCCTGGCCTACGGCACCGAAAGCGTGCCGAAGGTCGACAAGGTGGTTGGCCCGGGCAACATCTACGTGGCCACGGCCAAGCGCCATGTATTTGGCCAGGTCGGCATCGACATGATCGCCGGCCCTTCGGAAATCCTCGTGGTGTGTGACGGCCAGACCGACCCGGACTGGATCGCCATGGACCTGTTCTCCCAGGCCGAGCACGACGAAGACGCCCAGGCGATCCTCGTCAGCCCGGATGCCGAATTCCTGGACAAGGTCGCCGCCAGCATCGCCAAGCTGCTGCCGACCATGGAGCGCGCCGAGATCATCGAGAAGTCGATCAATGGCCGTGGCGCCCTGATCCTGGTCCGCGACATGGAGCAGGCCATCGAAGTGGCCAACCGCATCGCCCCGGAACACCTGGAATTGTCCGTCGCCGACCCACAAGCCTGGCTGCCGCTGATTCGCCACGCCGGCGCGATCTTCATGGGCCGCCACACCAGCGAAGCCCTGGGCGACTACTGCGCAGGTCCCAACCACGTGCTGCCCACGTCGGGCACTGCGCGGTTCTCCTCGCCGCTGGGCGTATATGACTTCCAGAAGCGCTCGTCGATCATCTTCTGCTCGCCAGAGGGCGCGTCGGAGTTGGGCAAGACCGCTTCCGTGCTGGCCCGTGGCGAGTCGCTGACCGCCCACGCCCGCAGCGCCGAATACCGCATCGTTGACGATAAGCAGGGGAACTGAAACATGAGCAAATTCTGGAGCCCGCTCGTCAAGGATCTCGTGCCTTACGTGCCCGGTGAGCAACCGAAGCTGACCAAGCTGGTAAAACTCAACACCAATGAAAACCCCTACGGCCCATCGCCCAAGGCGCTGGCTGCCATGCAGGCCGAGCTGAACGACAACCTGCGTTTGTACCCGGACCCCAACAGCGACCTGCTCAAGCAGGCGGTGGCCAAGTACTACGGGATCGACGCGGGCAAGGTGTTCCTCGGCAACGGCTCCGATGAAGTCCTGGCGCACATCTTCCACGGTTTGTTCCAGCACGACCTGCCGCTGCTGTTCCCGGACATCAGCTACAGCTTCTACCCGGTGTACTGCGGCCTGTACCGCATTGCCTTCGACGCAGTGCCGCTGGATGAACAGTTCCAGATCCGCGTGTCGGACTACGCCAGGCCCAACGGCGGGATCATCTTCCCGAACCCGAACGCGCCGACCGGTTGCGTGATGGCGCTGGACGCCGTGGAGCAAATCCTCAAGGCCAGCCCGGACTCGGTGGTGGTGGTCGATGAAGCCTATATCGACTTCGGCGGCGAGACCGCCATCAGCCTGGTGGACCGTTACCCGAACCTGCTGGTGACCCAGACCCTCTCCAAGTCGCGCTCCCTGGCCGGTTTGCGGGTGGGCCTGGCCGTGGGCCACCCGGACCTGATCGAGGCGCTGGAGCGGGTCAAGAACAGCTTCAACTCCTACCCGCTGGACCGTCTGGCGATTGTCGGCGCGGCCGCCGCTTTTGAAGACCGCGAATACTTCCGGAACACCTGCAAGTTGGTGATCGATAGCCGTGAAAAGCTGGTGGCGCAACTGCAGGCCAAGGGGTTTGAAGTACTGCCGTCGGCGGCCAACTTCATCTTTGCCCGGCATCCAGGGCACGACGCTGCCGGGCTGGCAGCCAAGGTGCGGGAGCAGGGGGTGATTGTGCGGCACTTCAAGCAGGAGCGGATTGCCCAGTTCCTGCGGATCAGTATTGGCACGCCGGAGCAGAACCAGGCGCTGATCGATGCGTTGGGCGAGCTGTAAGCCACACTGAAACTCAAAAAAATGTGGGAGCGGGCTTGCTTGCGAATGCGGTGGTTCAGTCACTGATGTGCTGAATGACACACTGCATTCGCGAGCAAGCCCGCTCCCACATTGGTTTTGCGTTGGCAGTTAGATCAGCGGCTCATCCGGCTTCCTGTTCTTCCAGCCGTCATTGCCCGGCAGCAGCAGATTCAACGCAATCGCTACCACCGCACACAGGGCGATGCCCTTCAGGCCAAAGTCATCCGGGCCAGTGCCGGTGCCTACCAGCACACCGCCAATCCCGAACACCAGGGTCACCGACACAATCACCAGGTTGCGCGCTTCGCCAAGGTCGATCTTGTGGCGGATCAGGGTGTTCATCCCCACTGCGGCAATCGAGCCGAACAGCAGGCACAGAATCCCGCCCATTACCGGGACTGGAATGCTTTGCAGCAGCGCGCCGAACTTGCCGATAAACGCCAGGCTGATGGCAAACACCGCCGCCCAGGTCATGATCTTCGGGTTGTAGTTCTTGGTCAGCATCACGGCGCCCGTCACTTCCGCGTAGGTCGTGTTGGGCGGGCCGCCGAACAGGCCGGCAGCGGTGGTGGCGATCCCGTCACCCAGCAGGGTGCGGTGCAGGCCAGGCTTCTTCAGGTAGTCGCGACCGGTCACGCTGCCCACCGCAATCACACCACCGATGTGTTCGATCGCCGGGGCCAGGGCCACCGGGACGATAAACAGGATCGCCTGCCAGTTGAATTCCGGCGCGGTGAAGTGGGGCAGGGCGAACCACGGTGCGGCGGCGATCTTCGCGGTGTCGACTACGCCGAAGTAGAACGACATGGCGAAACCCACCAGCACGCCGGAGATGATCGGCACCAGGCGGAAAATGCCTTTGCCGAACACCGCCACGATCAGCGTGGTCAGCAGCGCCGGCATCGAGATCAGCATGGCGGTCTGGTAGTGGATCAACTCACTGCCGTCACCGGCCTTGCCCATCGCCATATTGGCCGCAATCGGCGCCATGGCCAGGCCAATGGAAATGATCACCGGCCCGATCACCACCGGCGGCAGCAGCCGGTCGATGAAACCGGTGCCCTTGATCTTCACGGCCAGGCCCAGGAAGGTGTAAACGAAGCCGGCCGCCATCACGCCGCCCATGGTCGCCGCGAGGCCGAACTGGCCCTTGGCGAGAATGATCGGGGTGATAAACGCAAAGCTCGACGCCAGGAACACCGGTACCTGGCGCCCGGTAACCACCTGGAACAACAAGGTGCCCAAGCCTGCGGTAAACAGGGCGACGTTTGGATCGAGACCGGTGATCAGCGGCATCAACACCAGCGCGCCAAATGCTACGAAGAGCATCTGTGCGCCAGACAGGATCTGGCGCCAAAGCGGGTCGTTGAACTCATCCTGCATGGTCACGCGTCCTTCTGCTTGGTACCGAAGATCTTGTCGCCGGCATCGCCCAGGCCCGGGATGATGTAGCCATGTTCATTCAGGCGTTCATCGATGGATGCGGTGTAGATCAACACGTCCGGGTGGGCTTTCTCGACGGCGGCGATGCCTTCGGGAGCGGCCACCAGCACCATGGCGCGGATGTCCTTGCAACCGGCTTTTTTCAGCAGGTCGATGGTGGCAACCATGGAGCTGCCGGTGGCGAGCATCGGGTCGATGATCATCGCCAGGCGCTCGTCGATTTCCGGTACCAGTTTTTCCAGGTAGGTGTGGGCCTGCAGCGTCTCTTCGTTGCGGGCCACGCCTACGGCGCTGACCTTGGCACCCGGGATCAGGCTGAGCACGCCTTCGAGCATGCCGATACCGGCACGCAGGATCGGCACCACGGTAATCTTCTTGCCGGCGATTTTCTCGACCTGGACGGGACCACACCAACCGGCGATCTCGTAGTTTTCCAGGGGCAGGTCTTTGGTCGCCTCGTAGGTGAGCAGCGCTCCGACTTCCTGAGCAAGCTCACGGAAGTTCTTCGTGCTAATGTCGGCGCGGCGCATAAGGCCGAGTTTATGTCGGATCAGCGGATGGCGGATCTCACGGATGGGCATGGGGAAAGGCTCCGGCGGCGGGCAAAAAAACCGGCCTAGATTAATCTATCCGAGGGTGTTGTCCTATAGACATCTAGTACGTTAGTCCATTAAGGCTTGAACGTTGGGCCTCACATGCGTACCTTTGCCCGCTTTTCTTGCCACAGCACCCCCTTGGAGAGCGCCATGTCCGCTGATCTCGAGCATATCCGTCAAATCATGCGCGAGGCTGACTGCCTGTACACCGAAGCGCAAGTCGAAGAGGCCATCGCCAAGGTCGGCGCGCACATCTCCCGTGAAATGGCCGACACCAACCCGGTGGTCTTTTGCGTGATGAACGGTGGCCTGATTTTCGCCGGTAAATTGCTCACCCACCTGCAATTCCCGCTGGAAGCGTCCTACCTGCACGCCACTCGCTATCGCAATGAAACCAGTGGCGGCGACCTGTTCTGGAAAGCCAAGCCGGAAGTCTCGTTCATCGACCGCGACGTGCTGATCATCGACGACATCCTCGACGAAGGTCACACCCTGGGCGCGATCATCGACTTCTGCAAACACGCCGGCGCGCGCAAGGTGCGCACTGCCGTGCTGATCGACAAGGACCACGACCGCAAGGCCCGTCCGGACCTGAAAGCCGATTACGTGGGCCTGCCGTGCATTGACCGTTACATCTTCGGTTACGGCATGGACTACAAAGGCTACTGGCGCAACGCCAATGGGATCTACGCCGTCAAAGGGATGTAAGCGGGATTCAGGCGCAGGGTTGTCATGCTATCGTGCTTGGCCCCTGCGTCTGGAGCTGTTCATGAGCCTGTTGATTCGCACCTGCGCCGCCCTGGCGCTGACCCTCAGTTTGCCCCTGGCGGCTGCTCCGGCGCCGCTGCACAGCCAATTCCTGCCGCCCGACGACCTGACCCTGCGCGCCGAAACCCCGGACCAGCAGCAATTGCTGCAAGTCACCGAGTATTCGGTGGTGGTGGGTAACCAACGCCAATCCACCCAGCAGCCGATCCCGGTGACCTCGCCGTTGATGATCCGCCTCAAGGGCAAGTCCCTGAACAAAGGCGCGACCATCGCCCAGGTGATTCTCAATTTCGATGCCGAAAGCAAAAGCCTGAAAAAGCCGGTGTTCGACGACAAAAGCAAAACCCTGACCTTGTCGTATCCGGTGACCCAGTATCGGGTGATCGTCGACTTGTTGCGCAATGACACGGTCTATGTGCAATTCCTCACTTACGCCAACGGCCATATCTGGGCCGATTTGCACACCGGGGCGGTGCGCGCCAAATAATCCAGCCGACGCGCATTCGGCGGTGTAAATACAGTCAATGTGGGAGCTGGCTTGCCTGCGATAGCGGTGGGTCCGTTGGCCCATCTGTTACTGATGCACCGCTATCGCAGGCAAGCCAGCTCCCACATTGGTTCGCGTAGCTTTCGAAGCCGCTGTGCCGCAGGTAAACTGCTTTTCCCGTGTAAATGTCTGCAGGCTGGAGTCGGTAATGCGTAAAGATAAGAAACAGGTGATTGGTGATGAAATCGGCGACGAGCAAATCAAGCTGTTCCTGGATTTCGAGCCGGTAGACGCCACTTCGCCGTCCCTGCACAAACTGATCAAGGCCTACCGCGGCCTGCGTATCGACGACTTCGAACGCTTCCTGGTTTTCTTCAAGGAAGCCGGCCTGGACCTCGATGGCAAGGACGAGCATGGCCTGACCTTCGTTGAAGTGATCAAGGACCAGCGCAACGCCGCCGAGTACATCGAGCTGATCGAACAAGCTCGCGGTTGATTGTTGCGGACGAAAAAAAACGCCCCGTTAGGGGCGTTTTTCGTTCCCACGCTCTGCGTGGGAATGCATCAACTGACGCTCTGCGTCACGACGCTCAAGCGTAGCTTTCGGTCTCGCTGCTCTGCTCAACCAGTTCCAGGCTGATGTTGTTCTGCGTGTTGATCTTGCGATACAGCTCGGCATCGGTCTCCAGGACCTTTTCCCGAGCCGGGAAGATCTCGTGCAGCTTGGCGGCCCACTCACCGGCCGCTTTCGTCGGGAAGCAGCGTTCGATCAGTTCCAGCATGATCGACACGGTCACCGAAGCACCTGGAGACGCGCCGAGCAGGGCGGCCAGCGAACCGTCCTTGGCCGCAACCAGTTCGGTACCGAATTGCAGCACGCCGCCTTTCTTCGGGTCTTTCTTGATGATCTGCACCCGTTGGCCGGCCACTTCCAGGCGCCAGTCTTCGGCTTTTGCCTCAGGGTAGAAGCGACGCAGGGATTCCAGGCGCTGCTCCATGGACTGGCGCACCTCGCTGACCAGGTACTTGGTCAGGTCCATGTTGTCCCGGGCCACGGCCAGCATCGGGCCGATGTTGCCGGCACGAATCGACATGGGCAGGTCAAGGAACGAGCCGTGCTTGAGGAACTTGGTGGTGAAACCGGCGTATGGCCCGAACAGCAGGGATTTCTTGCCGTCGACCACACGGGTGTCGAGGTGCGGCACCGACATCGGTGGCGAACCCACGGCCGCCTGGCTGTAGACCTTGGCCTGGTGGTGCTTGACCACTTCCGGGTTGTCGCAACGCAGCCACTGGCCGCTGACCGGGAAGCCGCCGAAGCCCTTGCTTTCCTCGATGCCCGAGGCTTGCAACAGCGGCAGGGCCGCGCCACCGGCGCCGAGGAACACGAACTTGGCGTCCACATCACGGGAATTGCCGCTGTTGACGTCCTTGATGCTCACGGTCCAGCCGGCGCCGTTGCGCTTGAGGCCGGTGACGCGCTTGCTGTACTTGACCTGGGCATCCGGGGCGCTGGTCAGGTGCGAGAGCAACTGGTTGGTCAGGGCGCCGAAGTTGACGTCGGTGCCGTTCATCACGCGGGTGGCGGCGATTTTTTCGTCCAGCGGGCGGCCGGGCATCATCAGCGGCATCCACTCGGCCATCTCGCTGCGGTCTTCGGTGTAGTGCATGTCCGAGAACGCGTGGTGCTGGCTGAGGGTTTCAAAGCGCTTCTTGAGGAACGACACGCCTTTATCGCCCTGTACGAAGCTCAGGTGCGGCACGGGGCTGATAAAGGATTTGGACGAGCCAAAGGTGCCTTTCTTGGTCAGGTAGGCCCAGAACTGCTTCGACACCTCGAATTGGGTGTTGATGTGCACGGCTTTCTTGATGTCGATGGAGCCGTCGGCGGCCTGCGGTGTGTAGTTCAGCTCACACAGCCCGGCGTGGCCGGTACCGGCGTTGTTCCACGGGTTGGAACTTTCCGCGGCACCCGAATCCATCAGCTCAACGACTTCCAGCTTGAGGCCGGGGTCGAGCTCTTTGAGCAGTACGGCGAGGGTGGCACTCATGATGCCCGCACCTACCAGTACTACGTCGACTGCTTCGTTATGCGCCATTTAACGCGTCTCCAAAATCTGCAGCACCAAATTGACGGCATGGCTGCCAGGAGTGACGGGGCGGTTCACGTGATGCCCCAGGTTACCCATGGCCAGGATCGCCATGTCCGATTCTTCGCAATTTATCGCAAGCGGACGCTGCCGACCGGGCCTGATCTGCGTATGAACGCATTTAAGGGCGCCTGTGGCAATTCGACTTATGGTCAAGCTCGTCCGATCGTGCAACCAAATCCGTAGCGGACAGGCTTCAAGCTCCGGTTCTTGAGGAGTGCTCGGTCCTGTGTGGTGGGGCTGTTCCAGACGCTGATGGTGCTTGTACAAACGCAAAACTATTCATTTGCTCGCCACACTCTTGTGAAGTTGTGAAAACCCGTTTTTTTCACGCTCTTTTGAAGACGTGAACCTCAAAAAAGGGCTGCCCCAGCCTGGCACCTGGCCCGAAATCACTGCCGGCAAGCGGCAAAACGGGCAAACAACTCAAGTGGCCGAGCGCATGGCAGCTCTGGCAGATTCGGGTAAAGACGATGGTTTGCAGAGAAAACAGCAAGCTCGCCAGCTTCACACGATCTGTGTGGGCGGCTCTCTGTGGGCGGTGCGGGGGAGCTAATACAAGTGCATTAGCGATGCTGCGAGGCCCGATCAGGAGACGTCCTTATAATCGGGGGGAGATTGTAGCGAAGAAATGCGCGCAAATGGACGTGTTTAATGACTTTTATTAGCAGTCTGGTCAGGAGGCCAACGCGTGCCGTGCCTGTGGCTGCGAAACCCGGGGGCTGACGCGCGCGCTGGCGGGCAGCGGACGGTGCATCCAGCTCAGGCGGGTCTCTTCGACTTCGACCCAGCCTTCACCGACGGGCGGCAGGCTGCACTGCTTGAAAGCCTGGCAGCAGCCTTGGGCGTCGAGCAGGGCGAAGTGGCGATGGCTGGCGTGGGAAAAGAACAAAGATTTGAGAAGGCGCATGGCTGTGTACCCGGTTCGTTACATGCTGCGAAGGTTGGCAGTCTGGCATGACATTGAGGTGACGGTTCTGTGTGAAAATTGTAATTTCGCCGACAGTTCAGGCGCCGTTCAGGAATTCTGGTGAGTGGCGCGCGCTCACCGTTATACTGGCGCCCTGTTTGCATCTAGTCCTGGAGAAATGAGTATGTTGCAACGCCTGTTGTTCGGTTTGATCACTGTGACCAGTTTGACCCTGGTTGGCTGCGCCCACAGCCCGCAACAACTCAGCCCGCAACCGAAAATCACCACCCAGCTGGCGCCTGTCGGCCATGGCCAGCCGGTGTCGGTGCGTGTGGTTGACGGTCGTCCGTCGCCGACCCTCGGCACCCGTGGCGGCCTGTACCCGGAAACCAGCGCCATTACGGTGACCGGTGCGGACGTGCTGCCCAAGCTGCAAGCCCAGGCCGAAGCGGCCGTGCGCCTGTTGGGCTTCACCCCTTCCAACTCGCCAGGTGCGCCACAACTGACCATCACCCTGGCCGAGCTGAAGTATCAGTCGCCCAAGGAAGGCCTGTACGTGACTGAAGCCACCATCGGCGCGACCTTCAAGTCCGACGTGACTGCCGGTACCCGTCGCTACAGCGGCCGTTACGGCGCATCCCTGGACCAGCGCTTCGGCATGGCGCCGAACCAGGAAACCAACACCAAGCTGGTCAGCGACGTGTTGAGCGATGCCCTGACGCGCCTGTTCAAGGACCCGAGCATCGGTTCGCTGCTCAGCTCGCAGTAACCGTCAGGCGGGCGCGGAGCGCCCCAGTCGGCATTCCTTTGCGGCGCGTGGGAACGATCAAAAAACCGGGCTCATCACTGAGCCCGGTTTTTTTACGCCTGCCGTTTTCATGCAGCCGTTTCGACATAAAAGTCCAGCACACTCACGCCAGTGAGCAAGTCCAGCTCCGGCAGGTCGGCATGTTGATGCCCGCCGAGGGCGCAATACACCAGCCAGTGGCGGTCCTGCACATTGAACGCGAGGCCGCCCACCAGGGCCTCTTGCTCATCACTTGGGGCAATCAGATACAGCCGATCCTGGTTCTGCGCGTGCAACATGACAAGCTCCCGGGCTTTCGAAGGGCAACAGAGTGGCTTGTTAAGGTGACGTTCAGGTGACGCTGTAAATTACTGGATACATTAGCCGTCAATGGGGAAGGAGTAATGACGCGCAGGCGGCGCATATCATTCAGGTTTGTATCTGGATTGATACCAAGACACTGATACATCGAGGTTTGCGATGTCGCTGACCGCACTACTGCTCAATTCCCTTGCCCTGTTACTGGCCTGCCCGGCGGCATGGCTGCTGTTTGTCACGCGCCTGCATGAACAGCGCGCGATGGCCCGCCTTGCCGCGCAAAGCGAACTGCGTGCCATTGATCAGCCGATGCTGTATCTGGACGTGTTGACGCAGCGTACCTATCGCCTGTTCTACCGGTTGGGGTTTGCCTGTCTGGGGCTGGCGTTGCTGGTGTCCTTTCTTAGTACCCGATTGTAGGAACACCCTAAAAACAACTGTGGGAGCGGGCTTGCTCGCGAAAGCGCGGTGTCAGTCAATACATGATTGGCTGATCCACCGCCTTCGCGAGCAAGCCCGCTCCCACATTGGGTTTGCGCTGTTGCTGGTACCGGGTTACAGGGCAATCCCGGCCTTGACCCGGTACTGATTCCTCACCGGCGTCGCGTATTGCAATACCAGATACGGCCGATGCTCGGCCGGGCACGCATTCAAGCGCCGCTCCCACTCTGCCTTTGCCTTGGCCAACTCGTCCGCCGGGAATACCTCGGCTGCGGTCGGTACCTGCAATTGCGGATCGGCATCGCTCCATTGGGCGTACGCCAGGTAATGCACCGGGAACAACCGATACCCACCCAGGATCTGCCGGTCCATTTCGATCGCCAACAGCTTGGTGTCTTCGAACGCCTCGGTGATCGGCGGCGCGAAGTTGACGTGTACCCGGCCCTTGTAGCCGGTGATGCCCAGGGCGATGCTCACGTCATCTTCCCCCGGCGCCTTGCTGTAGGTGCCGGTGGTGGCGCGGATGTACAGCTCGCGGGCCTTGGCTGCGTCGCACGGGTCGTATTCGTAGCTGATGGACACCGGCGTCAGGTTCAGTGACTGGATGACTTCGGCGAACGGCTCGTCCTTGCGGCTCATGTGGAACATCTTGAGGATCGCCGACTCGGTGCGATCATCCCCATCCTTGGCGCGGCCTTCGGCCTGGGCGATCCAGATCGACTGGCAGTCGTTGCGAATCGAATGGTTGATGTAGGCCGACAGCAACTGATAGGCCGCCATCTTCTCTTTGCGCCCGGTGATCGAGCGGTGCACGATGAAACTCTTGTTCAGGCGCATCAGGTCGCTGACAAACGGCTTCTGCAGCAGGTTGTCGCCGATGGCGATGCGCGGCGTCGGCAGGCCGGCGTGGTACACGGCGTAGTTGACGAAGGCCGGGTCCATCACGATGTCGCGGTGGTTGGCCAGGAACAGGTAGGCGCTGCCGGACTTGAACTGCTCCACGCCGGTATAGGTCACGCCGTCGGTTGCCCGCTCGATGGTGTGGTCGACGTAAAACTCGACTTTGTCCTGCAGCGTGGCCACGGTGGTGACGCCGGCGAACTCACGGCGCAGTTTATGAGCGATCATCGGCTTGAGCAGCCAGCCGAAGGCGCCGGCAAAGCGCGGGAAGCGAAAGTGGGTCAGGATGTCCAGAAAGGCCTTGTCACTGAACAGTCGGGCCAGCACTGCCGGGACTTCGCTGTCGTTGTAAGGTCGGATGGTATCGAATTCGCCCATCATGCTCTCTTGTTAGAAACGGCTAGGGTAAGTAAAGGTTTGGAACAATAAATATCAGGGCGTGGTCCGGGCAATTGGCCGGGACGAAAAATAGCCCTGTAAATAGACCGGCGATTATACGCACAAGTCACCTTGGAGACCGCGATGGAAGAGGAGTCGTACGAATGTCCTTATTGTGGAGAGGTAGTCACGGCGCTACTGGACCTGTCGGCGGGCGATCAGGAATATATTGAGGACTGCCCGGTGTGCTGCCGGCCCATTGTTTTCGAGCTGCAGGTTCATGACGACGAATGGATGCTCAACGTGCGCAGCGAGAACGAATAAAGGTACGCCCATGCAGCGAATCTACGAGCCGGAAAACCTGATGGAAGGCGAGCTGCTGCAAGGCATGCTCGAAAGCGAGGGCATCACCGCGCACCTGGTGGGGCGCGATTTGCTCGGGGGTACCGGCGAACTGCCGATCTATGGCCTGCTGGCGCTGGCGGTGGAGAACGACCAGGCCGCCTACGCCCGCGAGCTGATCACCGCCTACAACGGTGCGCAACCACTGCCCGGTGATGAACCCGACAGCTTTCCCGACGTGCTGGTCTGTTAGGCTGTCGGCCAGTTTCTCCAAGAGTCGTGTTGCCCCATGTGTGGACGTTATGCCCTGTTTCGCTGGAACCCCGCGTTTGCTGCCTTGCCGGGCTTCCCGGCCGACCAGCAGGCCCAGTGGAACATCTCTCCCAATGACTCGGTGCTGATCCAGCGCCTGAGCGACGGCCAGCACACCCTGGCGCGGGCGCGCTGGGGCCTGACGCCGCCCTGGCTGACCGATCTCTCTCGTACACCGGCCCATGCCCGGGCGGAAACCCTTGCCGAACAGCCGATGTTTCGCGAAGCGTTTCGCCAGCGCCGCTGCCTGCTGCCGGCCAATGGTTTCTACGAATGGCGCGGCACCCAGCGCAAGCGCCCGTACTGGCTGACGCCGGGGGAGGGCAGCACGCTGTTCTTTGCGGCGATCTGGGAGGCGTATCCGGTGCAGGAGCAGGTTTGGTTGAGTACGGCGGTGGTGACCCAGGCGGCGCAGAGTCAGCGCCGACCGTTGATTCTGGATGCAGCGGGGCAGGCAGCCTGGCTGAACCCCGAGACGCCGCTGCACACCTTGCAGGCCTTGTTGGCCAGTGAACCCACCGCGTTGCGCGAGCGGGTGCTGGCCAATATGGTCAACGATCCGAAGCTGAATGGACCGGAGTGCCTGACGCCGGGTTGAGCGTTGTGTTGAATCGGCCGGCCTCTTCGCGAGCAAGCCCGCTCCCACATTTGATTGCATTTCAACTGAAGGAATGCGATCGAATGTGGGAGCGGGCTTGCTCGCGAAGGCGCCCGAAAGGGCGCCGCTTGACTCAAACCTTGAACTGATTGATCAACCGCCGCTGCTGCTCCGCCAGCTTGGTCAGGTCTGCGCTGGCCGCGCTCGACTCATCCGCTCCGCCGGCCACTTCATTGGCCACCTGTCCGATATTGATCACGTTACGGTTAATGTCCTCGGCCACCGCGCTCTGTTCCTCGGCGGCGCTGGCGATCTGGGTGTTCATGTCGTTGATCACCGACACCGCCCGGGTAATGGTCTCCAGCGCCTGAGCCGCCTTGGCCGCGTGCTGCACGCTTTCATCGGTGCGGTTCTGGCTGTCTTCCATCACTCGCACCACGTCGCGGGTGCCCTGCTGCAGTTGCTGGATCATGGCCTGGATTTCTTCGGTGGCCTTCTGGGTCTTCTGCGCGAGGTTGCGCACCTCGTCGGCCACCACCGCAAACCCGCGTCCCTGTTCTCCGGCCCGTGCGGCTTCGATTGCCGCGTTGAGCGCCAGCAGGTTGGTCTGCTCGGCAATCCCGCGAATCGCCGTGAGGATGGCATTGATGTTCTCGCTGTCCTTGGCCAGCGCCTGCACCACACCGACCGCCTTGCCGATTTCCTCGGCGAGGGCGCCGATGGAGGTGGAGGTGTCGCGCACAATCTGCATGCCCTGGCTCGCCGCTTGATCAGCGTGGCTGGCGGCCTGTGCGGCCTGGGTGGCGTTGCGCGCCACGTCCTGTGCGGTCGCGGTCATCTCGTGCACGGCGGTAGCCACCTGGTCGATCTCGACCATTTGCTTGTGCACGCCCTGGTTGGTACGAATCGCGATGTTGGCGGTGTGCTCCGAGGAGTCGCTGACCTTCTGCACCGAACTCACCACCTGGGTAATCATCCCCTGCAACTTGGCCAGGAATGTATTGAAGCCGCTGGCAATCGCCCCCAGTTCGTCGGCGCGATCACTGGTCAGGCGCCGGGTCAGGTCGCCTTCGCCCTGGGCGATGTCATTGAGCATCGCCACCATTTGCTTGAGCGGCCGGGCAATGCCGTGGCCCACCAGCCAGATCACCAGCAAGCCGATGCCGGCGATCAGCAGCCCGGCCACGGCCATGCCGAAAATATCGGTTTTGCGCTGGGCGTCGAGGTCGTGCTGCATCGCCTGCAAGTCCGCCATCACCGCGCTCAAGGGCAGTTGCAGCAACAGGGTCCAGCGGGCATCGGTCTGGCCGATGTTGAACGGCAGGAACAACTCGATATGCCCGTGTTCCTTATCCACGTCGTAACGCACTTCGCCGATCTTCAACTGGCCGAGGTTGGCCAACTCGTTGCTGTCGAGCAGATCGCTGGCTTTTTCTCCCAGCTTGCTGGCGTCCTTGGTGTAGGCCACCAGGCGGCCGTTGCTGGAGATCAGCGCCAGTTCACCGGCGCCGTTGTACAAATTCTGATCAGCCTTGGTGAGCATTTCCTGGATGAAGTTCACCGACAGGTCGGCACCGACGATGCCCTGGAAGGTGCCGTCAATCATGATCGGTTCGATAAACGAAGCGAGCATCACCATTGCGTTGCCCACCTTGTAGGGGGCCGGGTCGATGGCGCAGGGCTTTTTGCTTTCCTTGGAGCACAGGTAGTACTCACTGGCGCGCACGCCGGTGGACAGGATGGTCTGGTCGGCCACGTCAGCCAGTTTATCCAGGCCCAGGCTGCCGTCGGCATTGCGGAACCACCACGGCAGGAAGCGGCCGTTGGTTTCGATGCCGACCACCGGGCTGTTGACGTAGGCAGCATCGTTGTGGTCGATGGCGTTGGCTTCCCAGCCTATATAGGCGCCAAGAATCTTCGGGTTACGCACCACGGTTTCGTGGATCAGGTTGATCAGCTGTTCGCGGGAGACCGCCAGTTGCGGGTTGCCGTTGGCGTCTTTCATGCCCATCAGGGCGTTGGCGGTGGCCAGGCCCTTGGCCGTCACCAGCGGCGCTTCGAGTTCGCGCTGGATCAGCGTCGCCTGGGTTTGCGCCAGGGCGGTCAGGCGCTGCTCGATGATTTGTTCGAATTGGCCCTGGGTGCGTTCCTGCACCATCTCCTGGGTGCGCGCCCCGGCGAACAAGGCATACAGCACCAACACCGCCACCACGCTCAGGACAATGGCCCCGGCCAGTGCCGCGACAGAAAATTGAATCGACTTGAACTTCATGACGGCTCCGAACGCAGGGGGAGATTGGCTGCTTGTGTATATCGGCCGCGGGCGGGGGAGACATGAGGGCCATTACCTCAAAATGGCTGTGCCGGATGGGCGAATGTCGTAAATGGAATGGTTGCCAGCGTTTGTGAATTTTTTGCGGCAGTGTGGGATGTATCTGAAATCAGGTGGCTATACGTCTGTTGTATCTGGCGTCGATACAATTGGCCGACTACGATACGCGCCATGTTTTCAGGGAGCAGGTTGATGAAAAAGACAGTGGCGGTATGTGCGTTGGGCGCGGCTTTGTTGCTCGCCGGTTGTCAGTCGGTCAACACCACCAGCGGCGGCGCCGTGGGGGTTGAGCGCAAGCAGTACATGTTCAGCATGTTGTCGAGCCAGGAAGTCGACCAGATGTATGCGCAGTCCTACCAGCAGACCCTGGGTGAAGCCAGCGGCAAGGGCCTGGTGGACAAGACCAGCGCCAACGCCAAGCGCGTGCAGGCGATCGCCAACCGCCTGATCGCCCAGGCGCCCACCTTCCGTCCGGATGCGGCGCAGTGGAAGTGGGAAGTGAACCTGATCAAAAGTGACGAGATGAACGCCAACTGCGGGCCTGGCGGCAAGATCTTTGTCTACAGCGCGCTGATCGACAATCTCAAGTTGACCGACGACGAACTCGCCGCCGTGATGGGCCATGAAATTGCCCACGCCTTGCGTGAACACGGCCGCGAAGCCATGTCCAAGGCCTACGGTATCGAAATGGCGAAGCAGGGGGCCGGTGCGTTGTTCGGCCTCGGTCAGGACAGCTTGGCGCTGGCCGATACCGTGGCCAACTACGGCATGACCTTGCCCAACAGCCGCAGCAATGAAAACGAAGCGGACCTGATCGGCCTGGAGTTGTCGGCGCGTGCCGGTTACAACCCGAACGCGGCGATTACCCTGTGGAACAAAATGGCCAAGGCTTCGGAAGGCTCGCCACCTGAATTCATGAGCACCCACCCTGCCTCCGACAGCCGGATCGCCTCGTTGCAGGCGGCGATTCCGAAGGTGATGCCGTTGTATCAGCAGGCGAAAAAATCCTGATTTATAAGGCTGAAATGCAAATCTGAATGTGGGGGCCCGGCTTGTGTGGGAGTCGGGCTTGCCCGCGATGCAGGCACCTCGGTGTGTCAGTTGCACCGAGGTGATGCTATCGCAGGCAAGCCAGCTCCCACAAAAGCCCAGCTCCCATATGGGGTTACGTTTAGATCCAGCCACTGCTCTGCATGGCCTTGTACACCGCAACAATGGCCAGGATGAAGAATGCCGTAGCCGCCAGTCGACGAATCAGCGTCAGCGGCAATTTGTCCGCGGCAAAATTACCCGCCAGCACCACCGGCACGTTGGCAATCAACATGCCCAGGGTGGTGCCGATAATTACCAGCCACAGTTCCGGGTATTGCGCCGCGAGCATCACGGTAGCGATCTGGGTCTTGTCGCCGATTTCCGCGAGGAAGAATGCGATCAGCGTGGTCAGGAAGGGCCCGAACTTGCGGGAAGTGCTGGCTTCGTCATCGTCGAGCTTGTCGGGCACCAGGGTCCACAGCGCCGTGGCGCAGAAGCTCGCCGCGAGGATCCAGTGCAGCACCGCATCCGAGAAGAAACTCCCAAACCAGGCCCCCACGGCACCAGCGGCCGCATGGTTGGCCAGGGTCGCGGCAACGATGCCGGCGATGATCGGCCAGGGTTTGCGAAAGCGTGCAGCGAGAATGAGTGCGAGCAGTTGCGTCTTGTCGCCAATTTCGGCCAAGGCAACGATTGCAGTAGGGACGAGCAGAGAATCCAGCATCAGGTAAGTTCCAGGGGCGGGTCGACACGGCTATGACACGTACAGCCTTCCCGCCCCGGGTAAGGTGTTCGTGTCATAGGTCTTGTCAAACCCCGGTCCGTCTGTGCGGACTCCTGGGTCGCATACGCCATGGCCTGTTGACCAAGTATGTTGACGTATGCCGGACGAGCGTGGCGCTCGTGGGAGACTACTCCCCTAGGACGGAGCGGATTCTGCCTAGGCAAAATCCATTCGGCAAGCCTTCTTTTGGAAAAAGATCTCAGCCGCGCTTGGCACGGTAAATGCGAAAACCCTGACCTTCTGCCTTGATTGCGCACACGCCAAGATGCTCTTCGATCAGCGGCTGATACTTCAGGAAACTGTTCGCAACCAAGCGAAGTTCGCCGCCTTTTGCCAGATGTTTGGCCGCTTTTCGTAGCAGGTTCTCGGTGGCGAAATAATCGGTGTGCACCCCGACGTGGAACGGCGGGTTGCTCAGAATCGCGTTCAGATTCATCGGAGCAGCGTCGATGCCATCACCGGTCAACACCTCGGCTTCCAGGTCATTGGCCGCCAGTGTCAGGCGACTGCTGGCAGCGGCAAAGGCATCCACGTCGAGCATTGTCACCGTGTTATGCGGGTAGCGACGCTTGACCGCTGCCCCGAGCACACCCGCGCCACAACCGAAATCCAGCAAGTGACCGCTCGGCAACTTGTCCAGATGCTCCAGCAGCAATGCGGTACCGCGATCCAGCCGACCGTGGCTGAACACGCCCGGCAGGCTCACCACCTTGAGCGGGCCCTCAGCCAGCGGCACCTCGAACACCTGCGCCAGGCTCTCCAGTTCGACCGGCTCGGGGGCGTTGGCCACCGTCACCAGCCACAACTGGCAGTGCCGCGCATTATCGAGCTTGCGCGGTTTGCCGAACGGGTTCAGTTGCTTGGCCGCGCTTTCGATGCCGCCTTTCTTCTCCCCCACCAGGTACAACTCCTTGCCGGGCAAACGCGCCGCCACGGCATTGAGCAGGTAATCGGTGAGGTCCTTGGACTTGGGCAGGAATACCACCGCGGTCTCGAACGAACGCTCGGGCACGTTCACACCAAACTGGCTGCGCTCGGCAAAACGTGCGTCCAGCGCGGCCTGGTCGCCGGCGTGCCAGCTCCAGCCATGGGCATTGGGCAGGCGGCCCAGCAGGTCATCGGCGGGCAAGCCCACCAGCAGCACGTCGCCTTGAAAAAGTTCGGCCTGGCGAAGCAGTACTTCACTGCGCGGATCCATGGTCTGCTCCTTGAAAAGGGGCGCAGTTTATCAACTGACGACACGCAGCGGGGCGCCGTTGAAAAAGCCCTGAGCGTTTTCGATCAATTGGCCGACGATCCGCTGCCGCGCTTCGCGACTGCCCCATGCATTGTGTGGCGTAACGATCAACCGCGGGATATCGCCAGCCAGCAGCGGGTTGCCGTTCACCGGCGGTTCCACGCTCAATACATCGGTCGCCGCGCCGCCCAGGTGCCCACTGCGCAAGGCATCGGCCAGGGCCTGTTCGTTGATCAAGCCACCACGGGCGGTGTTGACGATAAACGCGCCGGGCTTGAGCAAGGCGAGTTCACGGGCACCGATAAAGTCGCGGGTGTGTTCGTTGAGCGGGCAGTGCAGGGTCAGCGCGTCGACCTGCGCCAGCAACTCATCCAGCGGCACGCGATCGGCGCGGGCCGGGCGGCCTGGAATCGCACCCAGGATCACGCGCATGCCAAAGGCTTCAGCCAGGCGCGCAACGGCACCGCCCAATTCACCATGGCCCAGCAGCCCGAGGGTTTTGCCTTCCAGTTCGACGATCGGGTAGTCCAGCAGGCAGAACTGCTTGGCTTGTTGCCAGTGCCCCGCCTGCACATCCCGTTGATAGTCGTTCAGGCGCGTCGCCAGGTTCAGCAGCAGCATGATCGTATGCTGCGCCACCGATGGCGTGCCGTAACCCTGGCAATTGCTCACGGTAACGCCGTGGGCGCGGGCGGCGGCGAGGTCGACGTTGTTGGTGCCGGTGGCGGTCACCAGGATCAGCTTCAGCTCGGGGCAGGCCGCCAGGGTCTCGGCATTCAGCGCGATCTTGTTGCTGATGGCCACCTGCGCGCCTTGCAGGCGTTCGATAATGTTTTCGGGTGTGGTCTGCTGGTGCAGGCTCAGTTCGCTGAAGAGTGCCTGCAACCCGCTGAGGTCCAGGTCCCCGAGGTCCAGGGAAGGGTGATCAAGGAAGACGGCGCGGCGATTGTTCGTCATCAACTGTACCTTTTGCGACGGGATTCGAAGGCGTAATCTGCCGAGCCTATCAGATGAAATAATCAGTTACTTCCTGGAGTGTGCATGTACCTCACCGAGTTCTTGACCGTGGCACTGATTCACCTGTTGGCGGTGGCCAGCCCTGGCCCGGATTTCGCCGTGGTGGTACGTGAAAGCGTGACCCATGGCCGACGGGCCGGCACCTGGACGGCGTTGGGCGTCGGTTCGGCGATTTTCCTGCACGTGGGGTATTCGCTGCTGGGCATCGGCTTGATCGTGTCCCAGTCCATCGTGCTGTTCAATGCGCTGAAATGGGCGGCGGCGGCTTACCTGCTGTACATCGGCTTCAAGGCCCTGCGCGCCCAGCCGGCCAAGCCTGCCAGTGAAGAAGACCTGCACCTGGAAGCGGGCGAGCGCACCGCCCGTGGTGCGTTTACCTCAGGGTTTGTCACCAATGGCTTGAACCCCAAGGCCACGCTGTTCTTCCTGTCGCTGTTCACCGTGGTGATCAATCCCCACACGCCGTTGGCGGTCCAGGCCGGTTACGGCGTGTACCTGGCCGTGGCGACCGCGATCTGGTTTTGCCTGGTGGCCATGCTGTTCAGCCAGCAACGCGTACGCGCCGGTTTTGCACGCATGGGCCACTGGTTCGACCGCACCATGGGCGCGGTGCTGATTGCCATCGGTGTGAAGCTGGCCTTTACCAGCATGAAATAAGCCGGATGCTGGCTCAAAGCTAGCATTCATTGGGTTCTGCAAATCATTCCTTTGGCTGATTTGGCTGAAACATAAGCGCTCTAAAGTGCAGATGTTTCAGCCAAGACCGTGCAGTCAGATAAGGGATTCGTATGTTGCAGACTCGTGTTATCCCGCCCGCCGAAGGCGCCTACCAATACCCGCTGTTGATCAAACGCCTGTTGATGTCCGGGACACGCTACGAGAAGACCCGGGAAATCGTCTACCGCGACCAGTTGCGCTACACCTATCCGACCCTGATCGAGCGCGTCGCCCGCCTGGCCAATGTGCTGACCGAGGCCGGGGTCAAGGCCGGTGATACCGTGGCCGTGATGGACTGGGACAGCCATCGCTACCTGGAATGCATGTTTGCCATTCCGATGATTGGTGCGGTAATCCACACCATCAACGTGCGCCTGTCCCCGGAACAGATTCTGTACACCATGAACCACGCCGAGGACCGCTTTGTGCTGGTCAACAGCGAGTTCGTGGGGCTCTACCAGGCCATCGCCGGCCACCTCACCACCGTCGACAAAACCCTGCTGCTCACCGATGGCGCGGACAAAACCGCCGAGCTGCCCAACCTCGTGGGTGAGTACGAAACATTGCTCGCGGCGGCGAGCCCCCGCTACGACTTCGAGGATTTCGACGAAAACTCCGTCGCCACCACCTTCTACACCACCGGCACCACGGGCAATCCCAAGGGCGTGTACTTCACCCACCGCCAACTGGTGCTGCACACCATGGGCGTGGCGACCATCATGGGCAGCGTCGACAGCGTGCGGCTGTTGGGCACCAACGACGTCTACATGCCGATCACTCCGATGTTCCACGTGCACGCCTGGGGCCTGCCGTATGTGGCGACCATGCTCGGCCTGAAGCAGGTTTATCCAGGCCGCTACGACCCCGAATACCTGGTGGAGCTGTGGCGCAAGGAGAAGGTCACCTTCTCCCATTGTGTGCCGACCATCCTGCAAATGGTGCTCAACGCCAAGGCCGGCCAGGGCGTGGATTTCGGCGGCTGGAAAATCGTCATCGGTGGCAGCGCCCTCAATCGCTCACTGTATGAAGCCTCCAAGGCCCGCGGGATCCAACTGACAGCGGCGTACGGCATGTCCGAGACCGGGCCGCTGGTGTCCTGCGCCCATCTCAATGAAGAACTGATGGCCGGCACCGAAGACGAACGCACCACCTACCGCATCAAGGCCGGCGTGCCCGGCCCATTGGTGGAAGCGGCGATCATCGATGGCGAGGGCAACTTCCTGCCCGCCGACGGTGAATCCCAGGGCGAGCTGGTGCTGCGCGCGCCATGGCTCAGCGAAGGCTATTTCAACGAGCCGCAGAAGGGCGCCGAGCTGTGGGCCGGCGGCTGGATGCACACCGGCGATGTGGCCACCCTCGATGCCTTCGGCGTGATCGATATCCGCGACCGCATCAAGGACGTGATCAAGACCGGCGGCGAGTGGATCTCCTCCCTGGCGCTGGAAGACCTGGTCAGCCGTCACCCGGCGGTACGCGAAGTAGCGGTGGTGGGGATTGCCGACCCGCAGTGGGGCGAGCGCCCGTTTGCGTTGCTGGTGGTGCGTGATGGCCATGTGATAGGGGCCAAAGAGCTGAAGGAACATCTCAAGCCGTTTGTGGAATTGGGCCACCTGAGCAAGTGGGCGATTCCAAGCCAGATCGCCGTTGTTACGGAAATTCCCAAGACCAGCGTCGGCAAGCTCGACAAAAAACGTATCCGTGTCGACATCATTGAATGGCAGGCCAACAACAGCACCTTCCTTTCCACTCTCTGACGCTGCTTGCCGTGCCCTCGCGGGCACGGCAGCGCTCTAGTCCAAGCCTTCACTTGTGATTTGCCAATTTTCAGCCATCCTTGCCGCGCTGGCTATCGCCGGCATGGCGAAAGGGTTGTGGCAGACGGGTTGGTGATGCAAATCACACTTTAGAGGGATCAAGCGCTACCCCCTGCTGGCTATAGTCCATCCCAGAGTTTTTCAAGGTGCGGTGCTGTGAACCTGGCGGGTTCATCTGTTCGCCCGGCATTGGAATCGTTGTATTCCGGCCGTTACAAGCCCTTAGAAACGACTCACTGCCATAACAATAATGCACATGGAGTAGCGTCGATGATCTCAGCACACCAGTTCTGGCGCCGGGCAAAACTGCCTTTGGCCGTCAGCCTCGCCTCTACGCTCGCCGGGCCCGCATTCGGCGTCAGTTTCAACATCGGTGAAATCGAAGGCAGCTTTGACTCGTCCCTGTCGGTCGGGGCCAGTTGGTCGACTGCGGGTCGCAACAAGGACCTGATCGGTGCCAACAACGGTGGCAGGGGGTTGTCGCAAACCTCGGATGACGGTCACCTGAACTTCGACAAGGGTGATTCCTTCTCGAAGATCTTCAAAGGCATTCATGACCTTGAGTTGAAATACGGCGACACCGGCGTGTTTGTCCGGGGCAAGTACTGGTATGACTTCAAGCTTAAAGACGACGACCTCGATTTCAAGAACATCAGCGACAACAACCGCCCAACAGGCGCCCGATCTTCCGGCGGGCAGATTCTCGACGCCTTCGTCTACCACAACTACTCGATTGGTGATGAACCGGGTTCCGTACGGTTGGGCAAGCAGGTAGTGAGCTGGGGTGAGAGCACGTTCATTGGTGGCGGTATCAACGCCATCAACCCGATCGACGTGGCTGCATTCCGTCGTCCGGGGGCCGAGATCAAGGAGGGCCTGATTCCGGTCAACATGTTCTACGTGTCGCAAACGCTGACCGACAACCTGTCGGCTGAAGGCTTCTATCAGATCGGTTGGGACAAGACCGTGACCGATAACTGCGGCACGTTTTTCTCGCAGCCCGACATCATTACCACCGGCTGTAACGATAATTTGCGGGTGTTGAACAAGCGTTCCACGATCAACCCGGCCGCTTTGCCGAGCTTGGCCGCCTTGGGCGTCGACGTTAATGACGAGGGCGTCCTGGTGCGCCGCGGTCCGAACCGTAACGCACGTGACGGCGGCCAATACGGCGTCGCAATGCACTACAACTTTGAGCCGCTGGACACCGAGTTCGGCGCCTACTACATGAACTACCACAGCCGTGCGCCGATTTTCAGTGCAACTGGCGCGCCTCAGTCGGTCTACGACAGAGCCAGGCCTTTGGGTCAGGCAGCTGCACTGGTGGTGGCGGGAAACTCGCAATACTTCGTTGAGTATCCGGAAGACATCCACCTCTTTGGCTTGAGTTTCTCCACCACGTTGCCTACCGGCACGGCATGGAGCGGCGAGTTGAGCTACCGGCCCAACGCGCCTGTGCAGTTGAACTCCACCGACATCCTGTTTGCCGGCGTTCGCCCTCTGGGCTTCCCGGTGCTCAAGGATGCTTCGTTGTTAAGCGGTGTACCAGGCCAGGATTTGCATGGTTATCGCCGTAAGGAAATCACTCAACTCCAAACCACCTTCACCCACTTCTTTGACCAGGTCATGGGCGCCAGCCGCCTGACGCTGGTGGGCGAAGTCGGTATGACCTATGTCGGCGGGTTGGAGAGCAAGTCCAAGGTTCGCTATGGCCGTGATCCGGTGTTTGGCCCGGGTACCCTGCCTAACGGCGCGTGTGCGGCGTTGAACAACTCTACCGCCCAAGGTGCTGGCCTTCCCAATGCCAACGGCCTGAACACCAGTTGCAACAACGACGGCTTCACTACTGCAACTTCGTGGGGCTACCGTGGCCGTGCGATCTGGGAATACCCGGATGTGTTTGCCGGCGTCAACCTCAAACCCAACGTGGCCTGGTCCCATGACGTTAAGGGTTACTCGCCTGGCCCTGGCGGTAACTTCGAGGAAGGCCGCAAGGCGATCAGCCTCGGGCTGGACGCCGAGTACCAGAACACTTACACCGCGAGCCTGGCCTACACCAACTTCTTTGGTGGCGACTACAGCACCGTGGACGACCGCGACTTTGTCGCCTTGAGCGTCGGCGTGAACTTCTAAGCACACTCTCTTTAAGCAGTATGTTTTAAGGAAGAACCAGAACATGAAAATAACTAAAAATCTGTTGCAGGTGGGTGTGCTGGGGCTGTCGATCATGGCGGGTAGCGTTATGGCGGCGGTCTCGGCGGATGAAGCCGCCAAGCTCGGCACGACCCTGACCCCGATGGGCGCCGAAATGGCCGGTAACGCGGCCGGCACCATCCCTAAATGGTCGCCGCTGCCAACCAACGCCGGTGCCGTGGATGCCCGTGGCTTCCTCGCCAACCCATACGCCAACGAACAACCGCAATTCACCATCACCGCGCAGAACGTCGAGCAGTACAAGGACAAGCTGGCGCCGGGGCAGTACGCGATGTTCAAGCGCTACCCCGACACCTTCAAGATGCCGGTCTACCCGACCCATCGCGGCGCCACGGTGCCGGCTGATGTGTTCGCCGCCATCAAGAAAAACGCCACCAGCACCAACCTGGTGTCCGGCGGCAACGGCCTGGAAAACTTTGAAACCGCCGTACCGTTCCCGATTCCGAAAAGCGGCGTTGAAGTGATCTGGAACCACATCACCCGCTATCGCGGCGGCAGCGTGACCCGCCTGGTGACCCAGGCCACGCCGCAAACCAACGGCTCGTTCAGCCTGGTGTATTTCCGTGATCAGTTCGTGTTCCGCGACAAGATGAAGGACTACGACCCGAAAAACCCGGGCAACATCCTGTTCTACTTCAAGCAGCAAGTGACTGCGCCGGCACGTCTGGCCGGTGGTGTGCTGCTGGTGCACGAAACCCTCGACCAGGTGAAAGAGCCGCGTTCGGCGTGGGTCTACAACGCCGGCCAGCGTCGTGTGCGCCGGGCACCGCAAGTGTCGTATGACGGCCCGGGTACCGCCGCCGACGGCCTGCGTACCTCCGACAACCTCGACATGTTCAACGGTGCACCGGACCGCTACGACTGGAAACTGGAAGGCAAGAAAGAGCTCTACATCGCCGAAAACAGCTACAAACTCGACGATCCGAAGCTCAAGTATGTCGACATCATCAAGGCCGGCCACATCAACCAGGACCTGGCGCGCTACGAGCTGCGCCGCGTGTGGCATGTGGTTGCAACCCTGAAGGAAGGCCAGCGCCATATCTACGCCAAGCGTGACTTCTTCATTGACGAAGACACTTGGCAAGCCGCGGTCATCGACCACTACGACGGTCGTGGCCAGCTGTGGCGCGTGGCGGAAGCCCATGCCGAGAACTACTACGACAAGCAAGTGCCGTGGTACGCCCTCGAAACCCTCTACGACCTGCAGTCCGGCCGCTACCTGGCACTGGGCATGAAGAACGAAGAGAAACAGGCCTATGACTTCGGTTTCACCGCCACCACCAGCGACTTCACCCCGGCGGCTCTGCGCCAGGATGGTGTTCGCTAACTTGCTGTAAACGAGGCCGCATCCTCGAAGAAGCCCCGACTGGTTCGGGGCTTTTTTTTGCGCGACCACTGTGGCGAGGGAGCTTGCTCCCGCAGGGATGCGTAGCAGCCACAAAAACGGGAGCGCTGCGCACTCCAGCGGGAGCAAGCTCCCTCGCCACAGAGTGTCGGTCGTTACAGAAGAAGTCCGGATATTTTTTGTTGTAGTCTTTTTCAGACAAATGTTGCAAAGATCTACAAAGCTGCCGCTTTTACCGCTAGTCTGCGGACATCTGCAATGCCGACAACAGCCTTCTACAAGAGCCCGGCGATGACTGATCTGTCCCGAATTCAAGGGCCTGCCAGCGCGGTAATTCCGACCCTGGAAGGGCGCTTCTATCGACCCCCACTGCCTGACGGCTACGTGTTGCGACCGCGCCTGTGCGAACGGCTGAGTGAAGGGTTGGCCGGGCGTCTGTTGCTGGTCAGCGCCCCGGCCGGGTTCGGCAAGAGTTCGCTGGCGGTGGAGTTCTGCCAGAGCCTGCCGGCCCACTGGCAAAGCCTGTGGTTGGGGCTAAGTCCCCGGGACAACGACCCGGGACGTTTTCTTGAACGCCTGCTCGACGGCTTGCAGCAATACTTCCCGCAGTTGGGCGCCCAATCCCTGGGCCTGCTGAAAATGCGCCAGCGTCACCAACCCTTCGCCTTTGAAGAATGGCTCGACGGCCTGCTGGATGAACTGACGGTGCACCTGTCGACCCAGGCGCCGCTGTTGCTGGTGCTGGATGACTACCATCTGGCCCAGGGCCCGGTACTCGACCGCTGCCTGCAATTTTTCCTCAATCACCTGCCCGACGGCCTGCTGGTGCTGGTCACCAGCCGCCAGCGTCCCGACTGGCACCTGGCCCGCCTGCGCCTGTCCCGGCATTTGCTGGAACTGCACGAGCAGGACCTGCGCCTGACTCACGGCGAATCCCTGGCGCTGCTGGATCGCCACAGCAGTTCATTGCGTGGTGAAGCCCTGGATAACCTGATCCGGCGCAGCGAAGGCTGGGTGGCCGGCCTGCGTTTCTGGCTGCTGGCGGCTTCCGAGGCCGGCAGCGAAGGTACGCTGCCCCAGGGTTTGCACGGCGGGGAAGGGCTGATCCGCGATTACCTGCTCGAAGAAGTCATCGACTGCCTGCCCTCGGAAGTCCAGGCGTTCCTCTACGACACCGCGTCCCAGGAGCGCTTTTGCAGCGAGCTGTGCGACGCCGTGCGCGAGGCCCACGACAGCACGGAAATCCTGCGCTACCTGCAAGCCCACCAGGTATTCCTGGTGCCGCTGGACGAGCAGGGCCATTGGTACCGTTATCACCATCTGTTTTCCGACCTGCTGCGCACCCGGCGCGCGAGCAATGCCGTGTTGCCGGCAGCCAGTCTGCACCTGCGGGCCTGCCGCTGGTTCAATGCCCAGGGCTTGATCGACGAGGCAGTGGAGCAGGCGCTGCGTGCGGGTCACCTGGATGTGGCGGCAAACCTGGTGCAGAACCTGTCCGAAGAGCAACTGCTGGCGGAGCAGAATGTCGGCATGCTGCTGCGCTGGAAAATGGACTTGCCCGACAGTTTGCTGATGAGTACGCCACGCCTGATCGTGCTCTACAGCTGGGCGTTGGGCCTGGCCTGCCAGCTGGATGCGGCGCAGGAACTGGCCAGCCACCTCAGCCGTTTTTTACCGGCCCCGTCGGCCACCGCGCAAAAGTCGATGCTGGCGCAATGGCTGGCCCTCAGCGGGATTATTGCCCGGGGCCGTGGTGATCGTGAGCTGACCCAGTCGTATTGCAGCGAGGCCCTGGAAAGCCTGCCGCACAAACGCTATGGCCAGCGGTTGATGTGCCTGTCGACCCTGTCCAACCTGGCCATTGTCGACGCCGACCTGTGGCGCGCCCGCGGCCTGAACCGCGAATCCCTGGAGTTGGCGCAGCGGGTCGGCAATCCATTGTTTGAAGCGCTGGCCCATTACGACCGAGCCCGTGTACTGCAGGCCCGTGGCGAGATCCTGCGGTCGCTGGATGAGGTGCGCCAGGGCCTGCAACGTTTGCAAGGCCTGGCGCCGCAACGCCTTTACGCAGTGCGCGCGCGCCTGGCGTTGTACGAAGGCTATTTGCTGCTGATGCGCTGCCAGCCTGAAGCCGGGCTCGCTCGGCTGCGTGCCGGGTTGACGGAGGCGCGAGCCTGTCGGGATATCAGCGTGTTGATCGGCCACTGTGTGATCGCCAGCTTCGAAGGTCGCCGTGGCGACTTCTCCGTGGCCTTTGCCGAACTGGCCGAGGCCGAGCGCCTGATGCATATCTGGGACGTGCCGCCGATTTTCTATCTGGCGATGATCACCCTGGTCAAATGCGAGCTATGGCTGGCTCAGGGGCGCACCGACCTGGCCGATGCCTGGCTGACGCGGCTGGGGCAAACCTACAACGGTGAACAGGCCGCTGCCGCACCGGAGTTCCACCCGCACCTGCCGCAACATATCGAGTTGCAACAGGCGGCACTCGACGCCATCCGTCATCAGCCGGCGGCTTCACTGCAACGGCTCGATGAACTCGCACGCCAGGCCCATAACAGCGGCCGGCAGATGATCAGCCTGATGGCGCTGACCCAGCAGGCACTGTTACTGCTGGACGGTGGCCAGGAAGCCCAGGCCCGCCCGGTGTTTGCCCGCGCACTCGAAGCGGCTGCCGGTGGCGCGATGCAACCTTTCCAGCGCCTGTTGGAACGCTATCCCGAGTGGACGCGGGAGCAGCTGTCTCGGGATCCCCATGGACTGATGAACCAGGGCCTGCTGGCACTCTTGCCGGATGTTGCAGTAGTTGAAACCCCACACACACTGGAGACCCTGAGCACCCGTGAACTGGCGGTGCTGCACCTGATCGCACAGGGTTGTTCAAACCAGGAGATCAGCAATCAGCTGTTTATCTCCCTGCACACCGTGAAAACCCACGCCAGCCATATCAACAGCAAGCTCGGGGTGGAGCGGCGCACACAAGCGGTGGCGCGGGCGCAGGAGATGGGATTGCTGGGGTAGAAACCTGGATCAATGGGATCGAAAGCCCCAGACGATTTCCACCACGCGGGCTGCCACCAGCACATAGATCAGGATAAGCAGCAGCTGAAGGACCAGGTGATAACGCAGCTTGGCGAGCCGGCGGATGCCATCGCTCACATTCAGCACCATCAGCAAGCTTGAAACGACGATCAAGCCCCACCCGGCCACGCTTGACGCCAGGATGCCGAGGAACAGCTCATGTTTCCCGGCCAGTGCGTTGGTGCCCGCAGCAAACAACAGCGCGCATACCAGCAGGTTCTTCACATTGTCGAAGACCTGGGTGCTGAAGTCATTCTCCAGCAGTTGCTGATACCACTTCCAGAATGTGCGCATGGCTCGATCCCCTGGATCAATGTTTACCGCACGGCGGGGCACTCACTCGATGACTTGTCGGCGGCCTGGCTGAGCAGTGCGGCAAACCGCTTGACGTTGTTTTGCTGCGCGATCACCAGGTCATCAATGGTCGGGCCGGATGGCGACTGCACCACCGTGCGACACGTCAGCGGCGTGCGTTCGTCCGTGCCCGTCTGGCGAAGCCGCCATTTGACGTCGAGCAGGGCGTACTGCCCGGGGATCGAGTCAAAGCGCTGGACCTCAATGCGCACCGCCAGGTTTTTCCGGCTGCTGGCGAGTTGATCCACCAGCGCGCTGCGCAACTCATCCACCAGGCTGGCAGCCCACCATTGCGTCTCGAGAATGGCCACGCCGCTGTCACCCTGGCGGATGACAATCTGTGGCCGGTCGACCTGTGGCGGGACCGTGATGCTTTCAATCCGGATCTCGCCCCCCGCGGCCAATGACGCATTGCTGCGCTGCACCGGCGTCAGGGTATGAAATTGAATGGGCTCACTGCGGCACGCCGTCAGCAGCAGCAACCCGGTGAGCAGCGTGATCTTCAGCGGCAAAGCCATGGTGGTTGCTCCTGTGGTCATTTGCGCGGTGGCCCTTGCAGGTCGGAGGGCGCGGCGTTGTCGGGGCGACCGCGAATCAGCGATTCGGGATGGCGTGCCAGGTAGTCCGACAGCTCTCGCAGGGAGCGCGACATGCGGCTCAGTTCGTCCAGGGTCTGGGTCAACTGTTCCCGTTGCGGCGAATCCTCGGCCAGGGTCGAACTGGCGGATTGCAGGGTTTTACTCACGTCGGCCAGCGTGTTTTGCACCCCCGGCAGTGTCTTGGCGTTGAACTGGCCGAGACCCTTGCGCAGTTCCACCAGGCTGCCGTCGAGGTTGCCGGCAATTCGCTCGATCGGCAGCTGGTTGATCTTGTTGACGATGCCTTCGAGTTTTTCCTGCAGTTGTTCCAGGTTGCCGGGGATGGTCGGAATACTGACGGGGCGCAGGTTCGGGTCAAACACGACTTTGTCGGCCTTGGGGAAGAAGTCCAGGGCGATATACAGCTGGCCAGTGAGCAGGTTGCCGCTGCGGGCCTGGGCGCGCAGGCCGTGTTCGATGAAGCTGCCCATCAGGCGCACACCGCCGGCTTCGTCGTTGGGGTCATGCTTCAAGACCGTGAGCATTTTGGTGTTGGCTTCGCCGAGGCGCTGCGGGTAGATCACGATGCCGACGTTGACCGGGAAGCTGCGTTTTTTCTCGTCGAAATCCAGGTTGATCGACACCACTTTGCCGAATTCGATACCCAGGAACTCCACTGGCGCACCCACCGTAAGCCCGCGCAAGGCCTGGTCGAACCGCAGGTTCAGGTATTGCGCCTTGCCATTGGGCGGGGCCAGCGCGGTTTGCTGGTCGGCGAACAGTTCGTAGGAGTGTTCTTCGTCGGCCGGCTTGTCGTTGGGGCTGTAGGGCGGGGCGAGGAAGGCGATGCCGCCCACCAGCATGGACGACAAGGATTCGGTTTTCAGCGCAAACCCGTTGGCGCCGACACTCACATCAATCCCGCTGGCGTTCCAGAACCGGGTGTTCTCGGTGACGTAGGCGTCATTGGGTGCATGCACGAACACGTCGATGTTCACGCCCTTGCCGTCAGCGTCCAGGGCATAGGCCACCACCTGGCCAACGGGAATCTTGCGGTAGTACACGGGGGAGCCGATATCCAGCGAACCCAGATCCTGGGTGTGCAGCGTGAAGCGCTTGCCCGGTTCGCCATAGGTAATGGGCGGCGGGTTTTCCAGGCCGGTGAACCGGTTGGCGCGGGTATCGGACTGGCCGATATCGGCGCCGATGTAATCCCCGGAGAGCAGCGTGTCGATACCGGAAACGCCACCGGCGCCGATACGTGGGCGCACCACCCAGAACTGCGAGTCTTCACGGGTGAAGCTTTCAGCCTGCTTGGACAGTTTGATCGTGGCGTTGACGCTTTTCTGATCGTCGCTCAACTCCACGTCAGTCACCTGGCCGATCACCACGTTGCGGTATTTCACGTCGGTCTTGTTGGCGGTCAGGCCGCTGCCGGTCTTGAAGGTAATGGTAATGCTCGGCCCTTGCTGAAGGATGCTGTGCACCACCAGCGAAATGCCCACCAGCACCGCGACAATCGGCACGATCCACACCAGCGAGACGCTGAAGCGCCGCGTCTTGATCGCAGGCGAGCCCGCAGGCTGCGGTTTGTCAGTGGTTTGCGACGCCATCCGGCATCTCCTCGTTGTGTGGGTTTTCCCAGATCAGGCGCGGGTCGAAACTCATTGCCGAGAGCATGGTGAAAACCACCACCAGGCCAAAGAACAGAATGCCCAGGCGTGGCTCGATGGTGCCCAGGGCCTGGAACCGCACCAGGGCGGCCACCAAGGCCACCACGATCACATCCAGCATCGACCAGTAGCCAATCACTTCGACGAAGCGAAACAGCTTCGAGCGCTCCTTGCGCGCCCACTGGTTATTGCGCTGCACGGTGACCAGCAGCAACGTCAATGCGACGAACTTGATACCCGGCACCGCGATGCTGGCGATGAAAATGATCAGGGCGATGTCCCAGGCGCCGTGCTGCCAGAACTCCAGCACGCCGCTCATGATGGTGCTGTCGGCGCCCGAGCCGAGCATCGAGGTGTTCATCACCGGCAGTAAGTTGGCGGGCACGTAAAACGCCAGCGCCGTCAGCATATAGGCCCAGGTACGGGTCAGCGAATGGACCTTGCGCCGGTGCAGCGGCGCGCCGCAACGCTCGCATTCGTCGGGCGCGGTGCTGACGTCGCAAGCCTGGCCGCAGCTGTGGCACAGGCACAGGTTCAGCTCGCTGGCGGTCGGTGGACGGCTCATAAAATGTCCCACAGGTCGCGAATATCACGCCCGGCAATGCGGATCAGCAACAGGCTGAGGGCGGCCAGGGCAAACAGGCCGGTGCCGGGCAATACATCCAGCATGCCGGCGAGTTTGAACACCGCCACCATGGCGCCCAGCAGGCAGACTTCGAGCATGCTCCAGGGCCGAAGCGCTTCGAGCCAGCGCATGCACAGCTTGAACGCCGGCGAGCGTTTGCCCTTCATCGCAAAGCCCAGCACCCAGATCAACAGCAGCAACTGGAACACCGGCGCGATGATGATGGAAATCGCCGCCACCAGCGCGATGAAGGTGATCGGGCCCTGGGCCAGTGCGACCACCGAATCCCATAACGTGGCGCTGCTTTTCAGGCCTTGCAGGCTGATGCTCATCACCGGGTAGAAGTTGGCGAAAATCCACAGCACGGTGGCGGTCAGGGTCAGGGCCAGGCGTTGTTCCACCGACAGCCCGTTATAACGCTGGAGTACGCCTGCGCAGCGGGTGCAAAGGGTCTTCTGATGCTTGGCGAGCGCGACTTTTTCGTACACGCAATCGCAGTGTTCGCAGATGATCAATGGGCTGAGGGTCGCCATAAGTCCCACTCCATGCGCTATACGTTGCGCGTTGTATGACTGGCGCCAGAGTAGCTTAGCAGTTGCCGGGTTTGACAGCCGTGCGCTCGCGAGCGCTTTCGGATCGGGTGCAGGGTCGAACATACTGTGCGCCAGAATGCAGTACAAAAGAGTGTGCCTTTGAATTTGCAGGAATACCCATGAATATTCAGTCTCCCGCGCTGATCCGCGAAACGTTCCCGGTAGGCCCGTTGCAGTGCAACTGCACGATCATCGGCGACCCTGTCACCAAAAAAGCCATCGTCGTCGACCCGGGCGGCAACCATGAGCTGATCCTGGCGCGCCTCGATGCGCTGGGCCTGAAAGTGGTCAGCATTATTCACACCCACGCCCATCTTGATCACTTCCTGGCCTCCGGGCAGTTGAAGGAAAAAACCGGCGCTACCCTGCACTTGCACAAGGAAGACCAGTTTCTGTGGGACAACCTGGAAATGCAGTGCCAGATGTTCCGCGTGCCTTACACGCCAGTGCCGTCGCCGGATCGTTGGCTGGAGGATGAAGAAGAGCTGGCCTGTGGTTGCGGGGTTGCCTTGCATACACCTGGACACACACCCGGCTCGATGAGTTTCTGGTTCGCCGATGCGAAGTTGCTGATTGCCGGCGACACCCTGTTTCGGCGGGGCGTGGGCCGTACGGATTTGTGGGGCGGTGACCAGGCGACCATCGTGCGCTCGATCAAGCAACGGCTCTACACCCTGGATGAGGCGGCGGTGGTGGTGACAGGGCACGGTCCGGACACGCGCCTGGGAGATGAAATGCGTGAGAATCCGTTTGTCCGCGCGTGAAGCACAATGTGGGTAGTTTTTCGGATACCAAGTGGCAACTATCAGACGAAACATATAGAGAAAATGACAATCACCGTTCAGGAAGTCTCTGCTAGGGTTTGAGTGTGGCCGGGCTTGTGTGGAGATGGAATTTTTACCGTTTGTCGTGTTCCAAGCTCGGCACAGGTCCAATGCCAATGTCCTCTGCATCACCGAATGCAAAAGTAGGAGCTTCCTTCATGTTCACTTCTCGTCGTCTGCTTGTTGTTGCTACTGCCGTAGCCCTGTTGTCGGGCTGCGCTTCACCTAATCCTTATGACGGCAGCCAGGCACAGGGTGGTGGCTCTTCCGGTGTGAGCAACACCGCCAAGTATGGTGGCCTGGGCGCCCTGGCCGGTGCGTTGGCGGGTGCAGCCATCGACCACAACAACCGCGGCAAGGGTGCGCTGATCGGCGCTGCCGTCGCCGGTATCGGTGGTGCGGGCTACGGCTACTACGCCGACCAGCAGGAAAAGAAACTGCGCGCCAGCATGGCCAACACCGGTGTCGAAGTGCAGCGCCAGGGCGACCAGATCAAGCTGATCATGCCGGGTAACATCACCTTCGCCACCAACTCGGATGCGATCTCCAGCAGCTTCTACACGCCGCTGAACAACCTGGCGAACTCGCTGAAGCAGTTCAACCAGAACACCATCCAGATCGTTGGCTACACCGACAGCACCGGCAGCCGTCAGCTCAACATGGACCTGTCCCAGCGTCGTGCGCAGAGCGTGGCCAATTACCTGACCTCCCAAGGTGTCAGCCCGACCAACCTGAGTGCCCGCGGTGCCGGCCCGGATAACCCGATCGCCAGCAACGCCGATGTCAATGGCCGTGCCCAGAACCGTCGTGTGGAGGTCAACCTGGGCCCGATCCCGGGCCAGCAGTACGGTCAGCCTGCCGCCCAGCAGCAACAGGCGCCGCAGCAGAACAACCAGTTCCAGGGCAACCCGTACCAGCAGTACCAGTAACCTGTAGTCAATAAAAAGGGCGCCGTGCAATCCATGCACGGCGCCCTTTTTTGTGGCTGACGATAAATCAGTCGATGTATTCGAACAGCTTCACGATCTTCTGTACGCCGGACACACTTTGTACCAGGTTGGCGGCGCGGGTGGCTTCTGCCTGGGTCAGCAGGCCCATCATGTAGACGATGCCGTTGTCGGTGACGATCTTGATCCGAGAGCCGGGAATGGCGCTGTCGGTCAGCATCTGCGTCTTGATCTTGGTGGTCAGCAGGGCGTCGTTGCTGATTGCCAGCAGGGTGATCGGGTCCATCACCTGCAGTTCGTTGTGAACCTTCTTGACCCGCTGCACAGTGGCGGCAGCTTGTTCAGCCTGGGCCTTCAAGTCGGCGCGCGGGGTTTGGCCGGTGAGCAGCACCACGCCGTTGAAGCTGACGACCACGATGCGCGATGCGCCGTTGCCCAGGTCTGGAGCGGCCTTGGACACGTTGACGGAAACCTTGGTCTCGATCAGTGAGTCATCGATTTTGCTGCCGAAAGTGCGGGTGCCTTTATCGTCCTGGATGGGCGTGTCGCGGCTCGCTTCGATTACCGAGCTGCAGCCGCTGATGCCTAGGCACAGCGTGATTGCCAATAGGCTAAGGCGTTTAACGGTCATTCTTCACTCCCGAACAGTTGGCTGTCGATCAGATCGCACAGGCAGTGGATCGCCAGCAGGTGGACTTCCTGGATACGTGCGGTGACATTGGCCGGGACGCGGATTTCCACGTCTTCGGGCAACAGCAGCGAGGCCATGCCGCCGCCGTCGCGTCCGGTCAATGCTACGACAATCATTTCACGATCATGTGCGGCCTGGATCGCTTGAATAATATTCGCCGAGTTACCGCTGGTGGAGATCGCCAGCAGGACGTCCCCCGGCTGGCCAAGGGCGCGAATCTGTTTGGAGAAGATTTCGTTGTAGCTGTAGTCGTTGGCGATCGAGGTGATCGTCGAGGTGTCGGTGGTCAGGGCGATGGCCGGCAGGCTCGGGCGCTCACGCTCGAAGCGGTTGAGCAGCTCGGAGGAGAAATGCTGGGCATCGCCGGCCGAACCGCCGTTGCCGCACGAAAGCATTTTGCCTTCGTTGAGCAAGGCGTTGACCATGACCTGACTGGCTTGCTCGATGTGCGGTGCAAGTACGTCCATCGCCTGTTGCTTGGTATCGATACTGGCCTGGAAAAGCTGGCGAATTCGGGATTGCATGTCCATCTGTGTGACCTTAAGTAGCGCGGCTGTTTGGCACAGGAATGTGCAGCCCGCAAAGCAAAGAGCAAAAGTGTGCGGTGTAGATGTCCGGCGAATCAGCTGTCAAAGGCATCTTGCAGCCAGTTCAGATCGGCTGTTCCCCGGGGAGTGCTTTCTATGGCAACCACATCGAAACGGCAGGGATGATCGGCCCAGCGACGCTCCTTGAGCAGGAAAAACTGCGCGGCGAGTATCAACTTCTGGCGCTTGCGCCCGTCGATACTGGCGAGCGCGCCACCCCATTGTGCGTGTTTTCTGTAGCGGACTTCGACAAATACTACTGTATCGCCGTCAAGCATGACCAGATCAAGCTCGCCGCGTTTGCATAACCAGTTCTGCGCCAGGAGGCGCAGACCTTGTCGTTGCAGGTACTCGAGAGCTTGAAGTTCGGCGTCCTTGCCGCTTTGTGCGCTTGACCGCTCGGGCATCAGCGCGGGGTATCAGGCAGGCGCTGGATCTCGCCACCGACGAACTTCGCCCATGGCATCTGGCGGTCGACACGCTGGCTGGCGCTGACGCCCAGGTTGCCCGACAGGCCGTCGACACGAGTGTCCGGCAGTGCCTTGAGCTGCCCCAGGCGCGGCGCCAGGCGGTAGGCATCCACACCCATCGCATAAAGACGGCCAAGGCTGCCGTTGGCTTGTGGCCATTGGGCAGCGACCTGGTTGCGCAGCGGGTCGGTGGTGTTCAGCAGCCAAGGGGTTTCGCAGAACATCACGTTGGTCATGTCCAGGTACTGGTTCTTGTCGCCACTGGCGCTGAACACGTGGGACGTCGCATACACCGGCACGTCGCCAGCGTATTGGAAGTTCAGGGTCGGCTTGATCTGCTGGGCCAGTTGCGGAGTCACGGCCAGGAAGATGAACTCGATGTCCTGGCGGCGCGATGGCTGGGCGGAAACGTCCGAACCTACCGTGCTTTGCAGGCTCTTGGCGCGGCCTTCGCTCTTGCGCAGCTGGAACAGGTCGGCAATCTGCTGGGCCAGGGCTACCGGCTGGTCAACGTACTCGACGCCCACCACGGTGCCGCCATTGGCTTCCCAATCCTGACGGAATGCCTTGTAGACGCGCTCGCCCCATTCGCCTTTCGGCACCATGGCGGCGGCGCGGTGCAGGCCATCGGCGCGAGCACGACGGGACACTTCACGTGCTTCGTCTTCAGCGGCCAGGCCAAACTGGAACAGTTGCGCCGGGTTCTGGTCGGCTTCGCTGTAGTTCAGGGCCAGGGTGGTGATCGGCAATTGCGGGCGTGCGCTGAGTTGCTTGACCAGCGGTTTCTCCAACGGGCCGACCACCAGTTGCACGCCGGAGGCCTGGGCCTTGGCGTAGAAGTCGTCGATGGAGGTCAGGCGCGAGCTGTCGTAGAACTCGATCACCGGCGGCTTCTGCCCGGCTTGTTCAGCCTGGTAGTGCGCGGCCATGAAGCCTTCGCGCAGCGCCTTGGCAACGCCGGCCAGCGGACCTTCCTGCGGTAGCAGCAGGGCGATCTTGTTCAGCGGCTGGCTGGCCAGTTCCTTGAGCTTGGTCAGCGGCTGCGGCAATTGCGAAGCTGCCGGGTGGCCAGGGTTCTGGGCGCGCCAGGTGTCGATGGCCGCCTGCTGTTGCTCCAGAGTGCCGGCGCCCTTGACTGCCTGGGCCAGGCTGATCCAGCCGTCCAGCGTCGGGTTGCCGCTGGCTTGCAGCTGATCGGCAGGCAAGGCGGCAATCAGTGTCCAGATGGCTTCGTGGTTACTGTTGTAGGCATCGCCCGTCAGCAGCGGGGCCATGGCGACGCGCTCGCGGGCGGCGGCCAGGGTCTGGCCGTCGGCCTCATAGGCACGGGCATGCACGGTGCCCGTGCGGATCTGCTGTTCAGGCGGCAGTTCCTTGAGGCTTTGCAGGCTCGGGTGATTCAAGGCCGTCAACGCTGCCTTGGGCTGGTTGCGGGCCATCGCCAGTTCAGCCGACAGGGTGCTAGCAAATACCTGCGCCGCCGGTTTCAGGACGTCCAGTGGCACCTGGGCAAGAATCTGCGCCGAGCGTCCCGGATTGTTTTGGTGGAACGCCAGGTCAGCCGCACTCAAGCGCAACAGCGCGGCTTTTTCCGGAGTCTTGGCCGAAGTCGCCTGTTCGAGCAGTTGCTCGATGCTGGCATCCGGAGTCCGGGGGAGGTCGCCAAGGCTGGACGAGGGCGAGCTGGCGCAAGCCGCCAACAGGGCAGCGAGGCAGAGGGCAGAGAACAGCCGCAGGCAAGCGATCATGTAAGTGTTCCTGATACCGATCAAATTAGCGTGGAATTGTACCCAAGCACTGGCCGGGGCGCGATGTTACTGGCGTGAAACCGTCTATTTAGGTCGTGTAAATGTTGCAGGACCCAATAGGCGGCTGAAATCGAACCCGCCCCGAGGGCATATATTCAAGGCGTCTACGCGCTACAATGTGGCTTTTGCCAACCATCGAGGTGTGCGTTTTGACTGCTCCAGGTCCTTTGAATTCCACTGCAGGCTCGCTTTTTGTCGTGGCGACGCCCATTGGCAACCTGGACGACATCAGTGCGCGTGCGCTGAAAGTGTTGCGCGACGTAAAACTGATCGCGGCTGAAGACACTCGGCACTCCCAGCGGTTGATGCAGCATTTCGGTATTCCGACCCCCTTGGCCGCCTGTCACGAACACAACGAGCGTGAAGAAGGCAGTCGTTTTATCACTCGTTTGTTGGCGGGTGATGACGTGGCGTTGATCTCGGATGCGGGTACGCCGCTGATTTCCGACCCTGGCTATCATCTGGTTCGCCAGGCGCGGGCGGCTGGTATCAATGTAGTGCCTGTTCCGGGAGCGTGCGCGCTGATTGCTGCATTGTCTGCTGCCGGCTTGCCGTCGGACCGGTTTATCTTCGAAGGCTTCCTGCCCGCCAAGGCCGTCGGGCGCCGGGCGCGCCTGGAACTGGTAAAGGAAGAGCCACGCACGCTGATCTTCTACGAAGCCCCGCACCGCATCCTTGAGTGCCTGCAAGATATGGAGCTGGTGTTCGGCGGCGATCGCCTGGCACTGCTGGCGCGAGAAATCACCAAGACCTTCGAAACCCTCAAGGGCTTGCCGCTGCAGGAACTGCGCGAATTTGTCGAGGGCGACAGCAATCAGCAGCGCGGCGAGTGCGTGGTGCTGGTAGCCGGCTGGTCGGCGCCGGAAAGCGAAGATGCCGTGGGCAGCGAGGCAATGCGCATTCTTGACCTGCTGCTCAAGGAGATGCCATTGAAGCGCGCCGCTGCATTGGCCGCGGAAATAACCGGCGTACGCAAGAACGTCCTGTATCAAGTGGCGCTGGATAAACAAAAGGGCGAATAGTTCCGGGTTCTAACCTGCACTCCGTCTGAACATGATGGCATTAGTGTCTTTTAATACTTGTTCTAACGCCGCCGTGCCGTTAACCTGCGCGGCGGAGAGTCGATTGGACAGTCGCTGCCTTCTATGAAAATTAGAGGGGGGAGGAAAGTCCGGGCTCCATAGGGCGAAGTGCCAGGTAATGCCTGGGAGGCGTGAGCCTACGGAAAGTGCCACAGAAAATAACCGCCTAAGTACTTCGGTACCGGTAAGGGTGAAAAGGTGCGGTAAGAGCGCACCGCACGACTGGCAACAGTTCGTGGCTAGGTAAACCCCACTTGGAGCAAGACCAAATAGGGTCCCAAGGCGTGGCCCGCGCTGGGACCGGGTAGGTTGCTAAAGATGTCCAGTGATGGCCATCGTAGACGAATGACTGTTCAAGACAGAACCCGGCTTACAGATCGACTCTCCACCTTTTTTCCTTCTGTCCGAATCTCGGGCAGGAACCTGGTAGTAACGCGAGAATCCCTCCCTGCTGAATCGTCAGCAGATGCGTCTTCGTAATACCGAAAAAATCTTACTCTTAATAAATTACTTTAACTTTAAGCCTTAGCTCTTTGAGCTATTTGGTGTTGTTGAGTCAAAATCGCCGTCAAACTCTCGTTTCTCCTCCCTTTACCTTCCTAAATCTCCGTTCTGTAAGGCTTTTCCTTGAATCCGCGCCTTGACGGTGTGGTGGGCGCATTCCTATAGTGTGCGCAAGTGGCGGAAAGTGGCACAAAGTGGGTTTTTTGAACGTAAAACGCTAAAATTTGGAGAAACGCATCTGTGTTTCGCGGAGCTAACGCTATCAGTCTCGATGCAAAAGGCCGTCTCGCCATGCCGAGCCGGTATCGTGACGAGCTCATTTCGCGAAGTTCCGGGCAATTAATCATCACCATCGATGCCGTTGATCCCTGTTTATGTGTGTACCCGCTCGATGAGTGGGAGCTGATTGAAACCAAGTTGCGTGCACTGCCTTCACTGCGTGAAGAGAACCGCCGCCTGCAACGCTTGCTGATTGGTAATGCCGTCGACCTCGAACTCGATGGCAGTGGTCGTTTCCTGGTTCCACCGCGTCTGCGCGAATACGCCAAATTGGACAAGCGCGCGATGCTGGTAGGCCAACTGAACAAGTTCCAATTGTGGGACGAAGATGCCTGGGATGCTGTTTCTGCAGCTGACCTGGCTGCTATTCAACAACCGGGCGCCATGCCTGATGAACTGCGTGATTTGATCCTGTGACTATTGATAGCGGCTTTAACCACATCACCGTACTGCTTGACGAAGCCGTTGAGGCTCTCGCCGTACGCGCGGATGGCTGCTATTTGGATGGCACCTTCGGCAGGGGCGGGCACAGTCGGCTGATCCTCAGCCAGCTGGGTCCGGACGGTAAGCTCCTCGGGTTCGACAAAGACCCTCAAGCGATTGCCACCGGGCAAGCGCTAGCGGCCGAAGACGGCCGCTTTGTCGTTGTGCAGCGCAGCTTTGCCGAGCTCGGTGCAGAAGTCGCCGAACGTGGCATGGCGGGCAAGGTGGCCGGGGTTCTGCTGGACCTGGGCGTGTCTTCCCCGCAGCTGGACGACCCTGAGCGCGGCTTCAGTTTCATGAACGACGGCCCGCTGGACATGCGCATGGACCCAAGCCGTGGCATCAGCGCCGCGCAGTTCATCGCTACCGCTCCCCACGAAGAAATCACCCGCGTGTTCAAGGAATACGGCGAAGAGCGCTTCGCTGGCCGCATGGCGCGTGCCGTGGTCGAACGCCGGGAAATCCAGCCGTTCGAGCGCACGGCCGACCTGGCTGAAGTGCTGAAAGTCGCCAACCCTGCATGGGAAAAGGGCAAGAACCCGGCAACCCGTGCGTTCCAGGGTCTGCGTATTCACGTCAACAACGAATTGGGTGACTTGGAAGCCGGCCTCGAAGCCGCCCTGGAAGCCCTGGAAGTGGGCGGTCGCCTGGTGGTGATCAGCTTCCACTCCCTGGAAGACCGCATCGTCAAATTGTTCATGCGTCGCCTGGTCAAGGGCGAGTCCGACAACCTGCCGCGCAACCTGCCGGTGCGTTACGAAGCTTTTGTGCCGAAAATCAAAATCCATGGCAAAGCGCAGTTCGCTTCCGAAGCCGAACTCAAGGCCAACCCACGTGCCCGTAGCGCTGTCATGCGCGTTGCGGAGAAGTTGCGGTGAGCAAGCTTTTCGCCAAGCCCCTCCCGGGCGGCAGCTTCTTTATGTTGCTGCTATTTGTTGGCGTGCTGGTGTCCGCGATTGCGGTGTCCTACAGCGCCCATTACAACCGCCAACTGCTCAATACCCTGTACGGGGAGTTGAGCGTGCGCGACAAGGCGCAGGCGGAGTGGGGCCGGTTGATCCTCGAGCAAAGTACCTGGACGGCCCACAGCCGCATCGAAGTGCTGGCCACTGAACAACTGAAGATGCACATCCCGGGCGCTGCAGAAGTTCGCATGGTGGCGCCATGATGAAACTCGAGGGCGCACTCTACCCGTGGCGTTTCCGCGTAGTGCTGGGGTTGCTGGCACTGATGGTGGGCGCGATTGCCTGGCGGATTATCGACCTGCAAGTGGTGGACCGTGACTTCCTGATCGGCCAGGGCGATGCCCGTAGCCTGCGGCATATCCCGATTCCTGCACACCGCGGCCTGATCACCGACCGTAACGGCGAGCCCCTGGCCGTCAGTACCCCGGTGACCACCCTGTGGGCCAATGCCAAGGAAATGCAGACCGCCAAGGACAAATGGCCGGAACTGGCTGCCGCCCTGGGCCAGGACCCGAAAGCCCTGAGCGAACGCCTCGAAGCCCAGGCCAATAAAGAATTCATCTACCTGGTTCGCGGGCTCACCCCCGAACAAGGCCAGCAAGTACTCGACCTTAAAGTCCCCGGTGTCTACGGCATCGAGGAATTTCGGCGTTTCTACCCGGCCGGCGAAACCACCGCCCATATGGTGGGTTTCACCGACATTGATGATCACGGTCGCGAAGGCGTGGAACTCGCCTACGACGAATGGCTGGCCGGGGTTCCCGGCAAACGACAGGTCATCAAGGATCGGCGCGGCAGACTGATCAAGGATGTCCAGGTCACCAAAAACGCCAAGGCCGGTAAGCCCTTGGCGTTGTCGATTGACCTGCGCCTGCAATACCTGGCCAACCGTGAGCTGCGTAACGCGATCATCGAGAACGGTGCGAAAGCCGGCAGCCTGGTGATCATGGACGTGAAGACCGGCGAGATTCTCGCCATGGTCAACCAGCCGACCTACAACCCGAATAACCGTCGCAACCTGCAGCCGGCGATGATGCGCAACCGCGCCATGATCGACGTGTTCGAGCCGGGTTCGACCATGAAAGCCATTTCCATGAGTGCCGCCCTGGAAACCGGGCGCTGGAAACCGGCCGACAAGGTCGAGGTTTACCCGGGCACATTGCAGCTGGGCAAATACACCATTCGTGACGTGTCGCGCACCGAAGGTCCGGTGCTGGATTTGACAGGTATCCTGATCAACTCCAGTAACGTGGGCATGAGTAAGGTCGCCTTCGATATCGGCGGCGAAGCCATCTACCACCTCGCGCAGAAAGTCGGCCTGGGGCAACCCACCGGCCTGGACTTCCCGGGCGAACGTGTGGGCAACCTGCCGAACTACCGTGACTGGAAAAAAGCCGAGACCGCCACGCTTTCCTACGGTTATGGCCTGTCGGTAACAGCCATCCAACTGGCCCACGCCTTCTCGGTGCTGGCCAACAACGGCCGCATGGTGCCGCTGAGCCTGATCCACCTGGACGAGGCGCCGCCTGCGACCCAGGTGATCCCGGAAAACGTCGCCAAGACCATGCAAGGCATGCTGCAACAAGTGATCGAAGCACCACGTGGCGTGTTCCGTGCCCAGGTGCCGGCGTATCACGTGGCAGGCAAGTCCGGTACCGCGCGTAAAACCGCCGTGGGTACCAAGGGCTACGCCGAAAACTCCTACCGCTCGCTGTTCGCAGGCTTCGGCCCGATGAGCGATCCGCGCTACGCCATCGTCGTGGTGATCGATGAGCCGAGCAAAGCCGGTTACTTCGGTGGCCTGGTATCGGCGCCGGTGTTCAGCAAGGTGATGTCCGGGACGTTGCGCCTGATGAACATCACGCCGGACAACCTGCCGGCTACCCAACAAGCGAACGCCGGCCCGCCGGCCGCTGCTGTAAAAGCCAATGGAGGGCGCGGCTGATGTCTCTGAGCCTGAACAAGATTTTTGCCCACGCCGGCCGCGATCTGCTGATTCGCGAGTTGACCCTGGACAGCCGTAATGTGCGTGCCGGCGACCTGTTCCTGGCAGTGCCGGGTGGCAAGTTCGACGGCCGTGACCATATCGCCGACGCGCTGCAACGCGGCGCTGCGGCAGTAGCCTATGAAGTGGAAGGCGCCACCGTGCTGCCGATCACCGACGTGCCTTTGATTCCGGTCAAGGGCCTGGCTGCGCAGTTGTCGGACATCGCCGGGCGCTTTTATGGCGACCCGAGCCGCACCCTGAACCTGGTGGGCGTGACCGGTACCAACGGCAAGACCAGCGTGACCCAATTGGTTGCCCAGGCGCTTGACCTGCTGGGTCAGCATTGCGGCATCGTCGGCACCCTGGGCACCGGTTTCTACGGCGCGCTGCAAAGCGGGCTGCACACCACGCCTAACCCGATTGCCGTGCAAGCGACCCTGGCCGACCTGAAAAAGGCCGGTGCCAAGGCGGTTGCCATGGAAGTCTCGTCCCACGGTCTGGACCAGGGGCGCGTGACTGCCCTGGCGTTCGACGTGGCGGTGATGACCAACCTGTCCCGCGATCACCTGGATTACCACGGGACCATGGAGGCCTACGCCGCCACCAAGGCCCGGCTGTTTGCCTGGAATGACCTGAAGTGCCGGGTGGTCAACCTGGACGACGAATTCGGTCGCCAACTGGCCGCCGCCCAAGGCGACGGTCGCCTGATCAGCTACAGCCTGGAAGACTCCAGCGCCTACCTGTATTGCCGTGAAGCCACCTTTGATGACGAAGGCGTGCGCGCCACGCTGGTTACGCCACAGGGCGAGCACCATTTGCGCAGCACCTTGCTCGGGCGTTTCAACCTGAGCAACGTATTGGCCGCCGTCGGTGCCTTGCTTGGCCTGGATTACGCCCTCGACGAAATCCTGCGGGTGTTGCCGAAGCTGGAAGGCCCGGCCGGTCGCATGCAACGCCTCGGCGGCGGCACCCAGCCGCTGGTGGTGGTCGATTACGCCCACACGCCGGACGCCCTGGAAAAAATCCTGCAGGCCCTGCGTCCCCACGCCAAGGGCAAGTTGCTGTGCCTGTTCGGCTGTGGCGGTGACCGCGATCGCGGCAAGCGCCCGTTGATGGCGGAAATCGTCGAGCGACTGGCCGACGGTGTGCTCGTCACTGACGACAACCCGCGCAGCGAAGACCCAAGCCAGATTTTCGATGACATTCGTGTCGGCTTTAAAGATGCGTCCAAGGCGACGTTCGTTGCCGGTCGCGGTGCAGCCATCGCCCAATTGATCGCCGGCGCAAGTGCTGACGACGTGGTGGTGCTGGCCGGTAAAGGTCACGAGGACTATCAGGAAATCAACGGCGAACGCCACGCCTTCTCCGATCTGGTCGAGGCTGATCACGCCCTGACCGCGTGGGAGGTGGCCCATGCTTAAGCCGCTTAAATTCAGCGAACTGACCCAGGCCTTGTCGGCCCGCGTGCTGTCGGCTGATTGCAGCTTTGATGGCGTCAGCATCGACAGCCGGACGATCAAGCCCGGGCAACTGTTTGTCGCCTTGGCCGGCCCGAGCTTCGATGGCCATGACTACCTGAATGACGTCGCTGCCAAAGGCGCTGTCGGCGCTCTGGTGCAGCGCGAAGTCGCTGACTCTACGCTGCCACAATTGCTGGTCGCCGACACGCGCCTGGCCCTCGGCCAACTGGGGGCGCTGAACCGTGCCGCCTTCACCAAGCCTGTTGCGGCGATCACCGGTTCCAGCGGCAAGACCACGGTCAAGGAACTGCTGGCCGGCATCCTGCGCACGCGCGGCCCGGTCCTGGCGACCCGTGGCAACCTGAACAATGACTTCGGCGCTCCGCTGACCCTGCTCGAACTGGCCCCGGAACACACGGCGGCCGTCATTGAGCTGGGTGCTTCGCGCATCGGCGAAATCGCCTACACCGTGGCCATGACCAAGCCTCATGTCGCGGTGATCAGCAACGCCGGTACTGCCCACGTCGGCGAGTTTGGCGGCCCTGAAAAGATCGTCGAAGCCAAGGGCGAAATCATCGAAGGCCTCGACGCATCCGGCACTGCCGTGCTGAACCTCGATGACAAGGCCTTCGAAACCTGGCGTGTACGTGCCGCCGGTCGCAAGGTGTTGAGCTTCGCGGTGCACAACGCCGCTGCCGATTTCCATGCCTCGAATATCAAGGCCGACGCCCGTGGCTGCCCGTCCTTCACCCTGCATACCCCGCAAGGTGACGAGCACGTACAACTGAACCTGCTGGGCAACCACAACGTCGCCAATGCCCTGGCTGCCGCCGCCGCCGCCCACGTGCTGGGCGTGTCGTTGTTTGGCATCGCCACCGGCCTTGGCGCCGTGCAACCGGTCAAGGGCCGCACCGTCGCGCAACTGGCCAGCAACGGCATGCGCGTGATTGATGACACCTACAACGCCAACCAGTCCTCGATCTGTGCCGCCATCGACCTGCTGACCAGCTTCGACGGTCGCAAGGTGCTGGTGCTGGGGGATATCGCCGAGCTGGGCGAGTGGGCCGAACAGTCTCACCGTGAAGTCGGCGCGTACGCAACTGGCAAGGTCGATGCCCTGTACGCCGTTGGCCCGAACATGCTGCACGCCGTGGACACCTTCGGGCCGGGCGCCAGGCATTTCGCCAGCCAGGCCGAACTGATCCAGGCACTGAGTGCGGCTGAACAAGACAAACACACCACTATTTTGATCAAGGGATCGCGCAGCGCGGTGATGGAAAACGTCGTCGCGGCCTTGTGTGGCTCAAGTACGGAGAAACATTAATGCTGCTGCTGCTGGCTGAGTATCTGCAACAGTTCCACAAAGGCTTCGCGGTCTTTCAGTACCTGACCCTGCGCGGGATCCTGGGTGTGCTGACCGCGCTGTCGTTGTCGCTGTTCCTCGGGCCATGGATGATCCGTACCCTGCAAAACCTGCAAATCGGCCAGTCCGTGCGCAACGACGGCCCGCAGTCGCACCTGTCCAAGTCCGGCACCCCGACCATGGGCGGTGCGTTGATCCTGTCGTCCATCGGCATCAGTACGCTGCTGTGGGCTGACCTGCATAACCGTTATGTCTGGACCGTGCTGCTGGTGACCCTGCTGTTCGGCGCCATCGGTTGGGTAGATGACTACCGCAAGGTGATCGAGAAGAACTCCAAGGGGCTGCCTAGCCGCTGGAAGTATTTCTGGCAGTCGGTGTTCGGCCTCGGCGCGGCGATCTTCCTGTTCATGACTGCGCCAAGCGCGGTGGAAACCACCCTGATCATCCCGATGCTCAAGGACGCCAGCATTCCACTGGGCGTCGGCTTCGTGGTGCTGACCTACTTCGTGATCGTCGGCTCCAGCAACGCGGTCAACCTGACGGACGGCCTCGACGGCCTGGCGATCATGCCGACGGTGATGGTGGGCGGTGCCCTCGGCATCTTCTGCTACCTGTCGGGTAACGTGAAATTCGCTGAATACCTGCTGATCCCGTATGTACCGGGCGCAGGCGAACTGATTGTGTTCTGCGGCGCGTTGATCGGTGCGGGCCTGGGCTTCCTGTGGTTCAACACCTACCCCGCACAAGTCTTCATGGGCGACGTTGGCGCACTGGCGCTGGGCGCGGCCCTGGGCACCATCGCGGTGATCGTCCGCCAGGAAATCGTCCTGTTCATCATGGGCGGTGTGTTCGTGATGGAAACCCTGTCGGTGGTGATCCAGGTTGCCTCCTTCAAATTGACCGGGCGCCGAGTATTCCGCATGGCGCCGATTCACCACCACTTTGAACTCAAGGGCTGGCCTGAGCCGCGGGTGATTGTCCGTTTCTGGATTATCACCGTGATTCTGGTTCTGTTCGGCCTTGCCACCCTGAAACTGAGGTAGAAACGAGTGTCCCTGATCGCTTCAGACCACTTCCGCATCGTTGTCGGCCTCGGCAAGAGCGGCATGTCCCTGGTTCGCTTCCTGGCGAACCGGGGCACGTCGTTTGCCGTGGCCGATACGCGGGAAAATCCACCGGAGCTGGTCACGCTGCGCCGTGACTACCCGCACGTGGAAGTGCGTTGTGGCGAGCTGGATGTCGAGTTTCTGTGCCGTGCCGATGAGCTCTACGTGAGCCCCGGCCTGGCCCTGGCGACCCCGGCCCTGCAAGCGGCGGCGGCCCGTGGCGTGAAGTTGTCCGGCGATATCGAGCTGTTCGCGCGTAACGCGAAGGCGCCGATCGTGGCCATCAGCGGTTCCAATGCAAAAAGCACCGTGACCACCCTGGTGGGCGAGATGGCGGCTGCGGCCGGCAAGCGCGTGGCCGTGGGCGGCAACCTCGGCACGCCGGCGCTGGACCTGCTCAACGACGACGTCGAGCTGTACGTGATGGAGCTGTCGAGCTTCCAGCTGGAAACCACTGACCAGCTCAACGCCGAGGTGGCCACCGTGCTCAACGTCAGCGAGGACCACATGGACCGCTACAGCGGCCTGCCGGCGTATCACCTGGCCAAGCACCGGATCTTCCGTGGCGCGCGGCAAGTGGTGGTGAACCGTCAGGATGCCCTGAGCCGTCCGCTGATCGGCGAAGGTCTGCCGTGCTGGACCTTCGGCCTGAACAAGCCTGACTTCAAGGCCTTCGGCCTTCGGGAAGAGAACGGCGAGAAATACCTGGCCTTCGAATTCCAGAACCTGATGCCGGTGCGCGAACTGAAAATCCGTGGTGCCCACAACCAGGCCAACGCCCTGGCGGCGCTGGCGCTCGGTCACGCCGTCGGCTTGCCGTTCGACGCCATGCTCTCGGCCCTGCGCAGCTTTGCCGGCCTTGAGCATCGCTGCCAATGGGTTCGCGAGTTGGCTGGTGTTGGCTATTACAACGATTCCAAGGCCACCAACGTCGGTGCGGCACTCGCTGCCATCGAAGGCTTGGGTGCCGACATTCAGGGCAAGGTCGTGCTGATCGCCGGTGGCGACGGCAAGGGTGCCGACTTCAAGGACCTTAAAGGCCCGGTCGCCGCCAACTGCCGCGCCGTGGTGTTGATGGGCCGTGATTCCGGCCTGATCGCCGATGCCCTGGGCGACGCCGTACCGCAGGTGCGCGCGCAGTCCCTGGACGATGCCATCGCCCAATCCAAAGCCTTGGCTCAGCCGGGCGACGTGGTGCTGCTGTCGCCTGCCTGCGCCAGTTTCGACATGTTCAAGAACTACGAAGAGCGCGGCCAGCTGTTCGCCCGCGCCGTGGAGGCCTTGGCATGAGTATCAATTTCCGTAACATCATCAAGCCGTACCCGTCGCCGATCATTACCGGGCGCGGTATCGACCTGGACTTCCCGATGCTCGCCGGTTGCCTCGCGCTGCTGGGCCTGGGCCTGGTGATGATCACCTCGGCCTCCTCGGAAGTGGCTGCGGTGCAATCGGGCAACACCCTGTACATGATGATCCGTCACCTGGTGTACCTGGTGATTGGCCTTGGCGCATGCATCGTCACCATGATGATCCCGATCGCCACCTGGCAGCGCCTGGGTTGGCTGATGCTGGTGGGCGCCTTCGGCCTGTTGGTGATGGTGATCCTGCCCGGCATCGGGCGTGAGGTGAACGGTTCGATGCGCTGGATCGGCTTCGGTGCGTTCAACGTGCAGCCCTCGGAAATCGCCAAGGTGTTCGTGGTGATCTACCTCGCCGGCTACCTGGTGCGGCGCCAGAAAGAAGTACGCGAAAGCTGGATGGGCTTCTTCAAGCCATTCATCGTGCTGCTGCCCATGGCCGGCCTGTTGCTGATGGAGCCGGACTTCGGTGCCACCGTCGTAATGATGGGGGCGGCGGCGGCGATGCTGTTCCTCGGCGGCGTCGGCCTGTTCCGCTTCACCTTGATGGTGGTGCTGGCGGTGGCCGCCGTGACCATTCTGGTGCAGGCGCAACCCTACCGGATGGCCCGTCTGATTACCTTTACCGACCCGTGGTCCGATCAGTTCGGTTCCGGCTACCAGTTGACCCAGGCGTTGATCGCCTTCGGTCGCGGTGAGTGGCTGGGCGTGGGCCTGGGCAATAGCGTGCAGAAGCAGTTCTACCTGCCGGAAGCCCACACCGACTTCGTGTTCTCGGTACTCGCCGAAGAGCTGGGTGTGGTCGGTTCGCTGTGCACCGTCGCGCTGTTCGTGTTCGTGTGTGTTCGCGGCATGTACATCGGCTTGTGGGCCGAAAAGGCCAAGCAATATTTCGCCGCCTACGTGGCGTACGGCTTGTCGTTCCTGTGGATCGGCCAGTTCCTGATCAACATCGGGGTGAACGTCGGCCTGCTGCCGACCAAGGGCCTGACCTTGCCGTTCCTAAGTTACGGCGGCAGTTCGTTGGTGATTTGTTGCGCCTGTCTCGGGTTGTTGCTGCGTATCGAGTGGGAGAGTCGGACCCACCTGGGCAGCGAAGAGATGGAGTTCAGCGAAAGCGACTTCGCCGAGGAGCCGAACCATGGGCGCTAACGTGCTGATCATGGCAGGCGGCACCGGTGGCCACGTGTTCCCGGCGCTGGCCTGTGCCCGTGAGTTCCAGAATCGTGGCTACACCGTGCATTGGCTCGGTACGCCGCGCGGCATCGAAAACGATCTGGTACCGAATGCCGGCTTGCCGCTGCATTTGATCAACGTCACCGGCTTGCGTGGCAAGGGCAAATTGTCCCTGCTGAAGGCGCCGTTCGTGTTGCTCAAGGCCGTGTGGCAAGCGCGCAAGGTGATCCGCGAAGTGAAGCCGGTATGCGTGCTGGGCTTTGGTGGCTACGTGACCGGCCCGGGCGGTGTTGCGGCAAGACTCGCCGGCGTGCCAGTGATCGTCCACGAGCAGAATGCCGTGGCCGGCACTGCCAATCGCCTGCTGGTGCCCTTGGCTGCACGGGTATGCGAGGCGTTTCCGAAGACCTTTGGTGCCGCGGACAAGTTGCGTACCACCGGCAACCCGGTGCGTACCGAACTGTTCATGGACATCGCCCGCCAGCCATTGGCCGGTCGCAAGGCGCACCTCTTGATCCTGGGCGGAAGCCTGGGCGCCGAACCGTTGAACAAATTGCTGCCTGAAGCGGTGTCGCAACTCCCCGTGGAGCTGCGCCCCGAGATCTTCCATCAGGCCGGCAAGAACCACGATGAAGTGACCGCCACGCGCTACCGCGAAGCGGGTGTGGAGGCGAATGTGCAGCCCTTCATCAAAGACATGGCCCAAGCCTATGGCTGGGCCGACCTGGTGGTCTGTCGCGCAGGTGCGTTGACCGTCAGTGAACTGGCTGCCGCCGGTCTGCCGTCCTTGCTGGTGCCTTTGCCCCACGCGATCGACGATCACCAGACCCGCAACGCCGAATATTTGGCCGGGGAGGGCGCTGCCTTCCTGCTGCCGCAAAGAACGACTGGCGCCGCCGATTTGGCCGCACGCCTGACCGAGGTTTTGATGCAACCGGAACGACTGAACAGCATGGCGAGCACCGCAAGCCGCCTGGCCAAACCTGACGCAACCCGCACCGTGGTCGATATCTGCCTGGAGGTGGCCCATGGTTGAGAATCAGAAAGCCATGCCGCAACCGGAAATGCGCCGCATCCGTCGCATCCACTTCGTCGGTATCGGCGGCGTGGGCATGTGCGGGATCGCCGAAGTGTTGCTGAACCTGGGTTATCAGGTGTCCGGCTCCGACCTGAAAATGTCGCCGGTCACCGAGCGCCTGGAATCGTTTGGCGCAAAAATCTTTATCGGCCACCGCGCCGAGAACGCCGCCGAAGCCGATGTGCTGGTGGTCTCCAGTGCCGTGAACACCTCCAACCCGGAAGTGGCCACAGCCCTTGAGCGCCGCATTCCCGTAGTGCCGCGTGCCGAAATGCTGGCTGAGCTGATGCGCTACCGCCACGGCATCGCCGTCGCCGGTACCCACGGCAAGACGACCACCACCAGCCTGATCGCCTCGGTATTCGCCGCCGGTGGCCTGGACCCGACGTTCGTCATCGGTGGCCGCCTGAATGCAGCCGGCACCAATGCACAACTGGGGACCAGCCGTTACCTGATCGCCGAAGCCGATGAAAGCGACGCCAGCTTCCTGCACCTGCAACCGCTGGTGGCCGTGGTGACCAACATCGACGCCGACCACATGGCGACCTACGACGGTGACTTCAACAAACTGAAGAAAACCTTCGTCGAGTTCCTGCACAACCTGCCGTTCTACGGTCTGGCCGTGGTGTGCCTGGACGATCCGGTGGTGCGCGAAATCCTGCCGCTGGTGAAGCGTCCGACCGTGACCTACGGCTTCAGCGAAGACTGCGACGTGCGCGCGATCAATGTGCGCCAGCAAGGCATGCAGACTTTCTTCACCGTGCTGCGTCCTGACCGCGAGCCGCTGGATGTCTCGGTGAACATGCCGGGCAACCACAACGTACTCAACTCCCTGGCGACCATCTGCATCGCCTCCGACGAAGGCGTCAGCGATGAAGCCATCGTCGAAGGCCTGTCGGGTTTTGCCGGCGTGGGTCGTCGCTTCCAGGTCTACGGCGAACTGCCGGTGGACGGCGGCAACGTGATGCTGGTGGACGACTACGGTCACCACCCGACCGAAGTGGCAGCGGTGATCAAGGCCGTACGCGGTGGCTGGCCGGAACGCCGCCTGGTGATGGTGTACCAGCCGCACCGCTACAGCCGTACCCGCGACCTGTACGACGATTTCGTCAATGTACTGGCGGATGCCAACGTGTTGCTGCTGATGGAAGTCTACCCGGCCGGTGAAGAACCGATCCCGGGTGCCGACAGCCGCAAGCTGTGCAACAGCATCCGTCAACGCGGCCAGTTGGACCCGATCTACATCGAGCGTGGTGTGGACCTGGCGCCGATCGTCAAGCCGCTGCTGCGTGCCGGCGACATCCTGCTGTGCCAGGGTGCCGGTGACATCGGTGGCCTCGCCCCTAAATTGCTGGCAAGCCCGCTGTTTGCCGCCGCACAGGGGAAGTCGAAATGACCACTGACTACGGCTCCCTGTTCTCGACCATTCAACCTGCCGAATTCGGCCGGGTTGCGGTGCTGTTCGGTGGCAAGAGCGCTGAGCGTGAAGTGTCGCTGAAGTCCGGCAATGCCGTGCTGGAAGCGCTGCAAAGTGCCGGTGTGAATGCGTTCGGCATCGACGTGGGTGATGACTTCCTGTCGCGCCTGCAGGCCGAGAAGATCGACCGCGCCTTCATCATTCTTCACGGCCGTGGCGGTGAAGACGGCAGCATGCAGGGCCTGCTGGAGTGCCTGGGCATTCCGTATACCGGCAGCGGCATCCTCGCTTCGGCCCTGGCCATGGACAAGTTGCGCACCAAGCAGGTGTGGCACAGCCTGGGTATTCCGACCCCGCGTCACAGCGTGCTGTGCAGCGAAGACGATTGTATTTCTGCAGCCAAGGAACTGGGCCTGCCTTTGATCGTCAAACCAGCCCATGAAGGCTCCAGTATCGGCATGGCTAAAGTGAACTCAGCCGCCGAATTGATTGACGCATGGAAAGCGGCCAGTACCTACGATTCGCAAGTGTTGGTGGAACAGTGGATTCAAGGTCCCGAGTTCACCATCGCTACTCTGCGTGGCCAGGTATTGCCGCCCATCGCATTGGGCACGCCCCACACCTTTTACGACTACGACGCCAAGTATGTGGCCTCCGATACCCAGTACCGGATCCCGTGCGGCCTCGACGCAGCCAAGGAACAGGAATTGATGGACCTCACGGCGAAAGCCTGTGAGGCGCTGGGTATCGCCGGTTGGGCGCGGGCAGACGTGATGCAGGATGACCAGGGGAACTTCTGGTTCCTGGAAGTCAACACTGCACCCGGGATGACCGACCACAGCCTGGTACCCATGGCCGCTCGTGCCGCCGGCCTGGATTTCCAGCAGTTGGTGCTGGCGATCCTGGCAGCAAGCATAGAGCCACGAGGCTAAGACCATGAACGGCGCATCGCTTCGTCATCAGCAACCCGCTCCCGGCCGCAAGCCGGTGCCGCGTGGTGCCAGCCGAATGGTGGCTAAAGAGCCGATGTCGGCGCGCATGCCGAAAGCCAACTTTGGTTTTCTCAAGGCGCTGTTCTGGCCGGTGATCCTGGTGGCCCTGGGGTTCGGTACGTATGAAGGCGCCCAGCGCCTGCTGCCGTATGCCGACCGGCCGATCACCAAGATCAGCGTGCAGGGTGACTTGAGCTACATCAGCCAGCAAGCCGTGCAGCAGCGAATCGCCCCGTTTGTGGCGTCGAGCTTCTTCACCATCGACCTGGCAGGCATGCGCTCCGAGCTGGAACAGATGCCATGGATTGCCCACGCCGAAGTACGTCGCGTGTGGCCGGATCAAGTGACGATCCGCCTGGAAGAACAACTGCCCGTGGCCCGTTGGGGTGATGGTGCGCTGTTGAACAACCAGGGCCAGGCGTTTGCACCTCGCGAAGTGGCGAATTACGAGCACCTGCCGCAGTTGTTCGGACCGCAGCGGGCGCAGCAGCAAGTGATGCAGCAGTACCAGGCGTTGAGCCAGATGCTGCGGCCGTTGGGCTTCTCGATTGCGCGACTGGAATTGCGCGAGCGGGGCAGCTGGTTTTTGACCACGGGTGCAGGCAGTTCCGGCCCGGGCATCGAGTTGTTGCTGGGACGCGGCAACCTGGTGGAAAAGATGCGCCGTTTTATCGCCATCTATGAAAAGACCTTGAAAGAACAGATTACGAACATTGCGAGCATCGACCTGCGTTACGCCAACGGCCTTGCCGTCGGCTGGCGGGCCCCTGCGGCGCCCACGGCAGCGCAACCTGCTGTCGCGAAGAATTAAGAAGAGGCAGGACCCATGGCAAACGTGCAAAGCGGCAAAATGATCGTCGGTCTGGATATCGGCACCTCCAAGGTGGTGGCGCTGGTAGGCGAGGTCGCGGACGACGGCACGCTGGAAATCGTCGGAATCGGCACGCATCCGTCCCGGGGCCTGAAGAAGGGCGTGGTGGTGAATATTGAATCCACCGTGCAATCGATCCAGCGCGCGATCGAAGAAGCGCAGCTGATGGCCGGTTGCCGGATTCACTCGGCATTTGTCGGCGTTGCCGGCAACCACATCCGCAGCCTGAATTCCCACGGCATCGTGGCGATTCGCGACCGCGAAGTCAGCTCGGCCGACCTGGAGCGGGTACTCGACGCAGCGCAAGCCGTGGCGATCCCGGCTGACCAGCGCGTGCTGCACACCCTGCCGCAGGACTACGTGATCGATAACCAGGAAGGCGTTCGCGAGCCCCTGGGCATGTCGGGCGTACGTCTGGAAGCCAAGGTTCACGTAGTGACCTGCGCCGTCAACGCTGCACAGAACATTGAAAAATGCGTGCGCCGCTGCGGCCTGGAAATCGACGACATCATTCTCGAGCAGTTGGCTTCGGCTTACTCGGTACTGACCGACGACGAAAAAGAACTGGGCGTGTGCCTGGTGGACATCGGCGGCGGCACCACGGACATCGCGATCTTCACCGAGGGTGCGATTCGTCACACCGCGGTGATCCCGATTGCCGGTGACCAGGTGACCAACGACATCGCCATGGCGTTGCGCACACCGACCCAGTACGCCGAAGAAATCAAGATCCGTTACGCCTGCGCCCTGGCCAAGCTGGCCGGTGCTGGTGAAACCATCAAGGTGCCAAGCGTGGGCGACCGTCCACCGCGCGAACTGTCGCGCCAGGCATTGGCCGAAGTGGTCGAGCCGCGCTACGACGAACTGTTCACCCTGATCCAGGCTGAACTGCGTCGCAGCGGCTACGAAGATTTGATCCCGGCCGGCATCGTGCTGACCGGTGGCACCTCGAAGATGGAAGGCGCGGTCGAACTGGCCGAGGAAATCTTCCACATGCCGGTCCGCCTGGGCGTGCCCCATGGCGTGAAAGGCCTGGGCGACGTAGTGCGCAACCCGATTTATTCCACCGGTGTGGGCTTGCTGTTGTACGGGCTGCAAAAGCAGACCGACGGCATTTCCCTGTCGGGCCCGAGCAACCGCGACAGCTACAGAAGCGACGACGAAGCGAAAGCGCCGTTGTTCGAGCGGTTGCAGGCTTGGGTGAAAGGCAATTTCTAAAGATTTACCGCAACACCGTTTCAAGTAGTAGGCGAAAAAACTAGAGAAATGAAAGGAGAGGGAAAATGTTCGAACTCGTAGACAACATCCCCGCAAGCCCGGTCATCAAAGTGATCGGCGTCGGCGGTGGCGGCGGCAACGCTGTCAACCACATGGTCAAGAGCAACATTGAAGGCGTTGAATTCATCTGCGCCAACACTGACGCCCAGGCCCTCAAAAGCATCGGTGCACGCACCATCCTGCAATTGGGCACAGCCGTGACCAAGGGCCTGGGTGCCGGCGCGAATCCGGAAGTCGGCCGTCAAGCCGCCCTGGAAGACCGCGAGCGCATCGCTGAAGTGCTGCAAGGCACCAACATGGTGTTCATCACCACGGGCATGGGCGGTGGTACCGGTACCGGTGCTGCGCCGATCATTGCCGAAGTGGCCAAGGAAATGGGGATCCTGACGGTTGCCGTCGTGACCCGTCCATTCCCGTTCGAAGGTCGCAAGCGCATGCAGATCGCCGATGAAGGCATCCGTCTGCTGTCCGAAAGCGTCGACTCGTTGATCACCATTCCCAACGAGAAGCTGCTGACCATCCTCGGCAAGGACGCAAGCCTGCTGTCCGCGTTTGCCAAGGCTGACGATGTACTGGCCGGTGCCGTTCGCGGTATCTCCGACATCATCAAGCGTCCGGGCATGATCAACGTCGACTTTGCCGACGTACGTACCGTGATGAGCGAAATGGGCATGGCGATGATGGGCACTGGCTGCGCCAGCGGTCCGAACCGTGCACGTGAAGCTACCGAAGCGGCCATCCGCAACCCATTGCTGGAAGACGTGAACCTGCAAGGCGCACGCGGCATCCTGGTGAACATCACCGCCGGTCCTGACCTGTCCCTGGGTGAGTACTCCGACGTGGGTAGCATCATCGAAGCCTTCGCTTCCGAGCACGCCATGGTCAAGGTCGGTACCGTTATCGATCCGGACATGCGCGACGAACTGCACGTGACCGTTGTTGCGACCGGCCTGGGTGCGAAAATCGAGAAGCCTGTAAAGGTCATCGACAACACCGTCCATACCAGCCACGCCAGCCAGCAAGCTGCCGCTCCAGCGCCTTCGCGCCAGGAACTGCCGTCTGTGAACTATCGTGACCTGGATCGTCCGACCGTGATGCGCAACCAGGCTCAGGCCGGTGCTGCTGCATCCCGCAGCCCGAATCCGCAAGATGACCTGGACTACCTGGACATCCCGGCTTTCCTGCGTCGTCAGGCCGATTAATGGTTTGTATCAGGGCTTTGAAGGTGATTGGTGTTCAGCTAAGGTCTGGTCTGCTATTATCGCCAGCCTTTGTTGATACCAGTTCGCAATTTGCGCTGAAGCGGTCCAAGCCATGATTAAACAACGCACCCTGAAGAATATTATCCGTGCCACAGGTGTAGGTCTGCACTCCGGGGAGAAGGTATACCTGACCCTCAAGCCCGCACCTGTCGACACCGGCATCGTTATTGTTCGTGCAGACAAGGAAACAG
>NZ_JBIUVK010000019.1:0-105700 GCF_044742865.1 Pseudomonas sp. NPDC087814
TCCGATTTGACGAAAGCATCTGCATCGGCCCGCCACTGGCCACGAACTCGTACCTGAAAGTCTCGAACATCATCGCCGCCGCTGAAGTGACCGGCGCTGATGGCATCCACCCCGGCTACGGCTTCCTCGCGGAAAACGCCGATTTCGCCGAACAGGTGGAGAAATCCGGGTTTGCCTTCATCGGCCCGAAAGCCGAAACCATTCGCCTGATGGGCGACAAGGTATCGGCCAAGGACGCCATGATCGCGGCCGGCGTACCTACCGTTCCAGGTTCCGACGGCCCGCTGCCTGAAGACGAGGCAACCGCCCTGCGCATTGGTCGCGAAGTCGGTTACCCGGTGATCATCAAGGCCGCCGGTGGCGGTGGTGGTCGCGGCATGCGTGTGGTGCACAAGGAAGAAGAACTGATCGAAGCCGCCAAGCAGACTCGCTCGGAAGCTGCCGCCTGGTTCGGCAACCCGATGGTCTACCTGGAAAAGTACCTGACCAACCCACGTCACGTGGAAGTGCAGGTACTGTCCGACGGCCAGGGCCACGCCATCCACCTGGGCGACCGCGATTGCTCGCTGCAACGCCGTCACCAGAAGGTACTGGAAGAAGCGCCGGCACCGGGCCTGGACGAAACAGCTCGCCAGGAAGTACTGGCTCGCTGCGTCAAGGCGTGCATCGACATCAACTACCGTGGCGCGGGCACTTTCGAGTTCCTGTACGAAAACGGCCGTTTCTACTTCATCGAGATGAACACTCGTGTGCAGGTAGAGCATCCGGTTTCGGAGATGGTCACCGGTATCGACATCGTCAAGGAGATGCTGAGCATCGCCGCTGGCAACAAGCTGTCGTTTACCCAGGATGATGTGAAGATCCACGGCCACTCCCTGGAGTGCCGGATCAACGCCGAAGACCCGAAAACCTTTATCCCAAGCCCTGGCCTGGTCAAGCATTTCCACGCGCCCGGCGGCAACGGCGTACGTGTGGATTCGCACCTGTACAGCGGCTACAAGGTTCCGTCCAACTACGACTCGCTGATCGGCAAGCTGATCACCTGGGGCGCCACCCGCGACGAGGCCATGGCCCGTATGCGCAACGCCCTGGACGAAATCGTGGTAGACGGCATCAAGACCAACATCCCGCTGCATCGGGACCTGGTTCGCGATGAAGGCTTCTGCGAAGGTGGTGTGAACATTCACTACCTGGAACACAAGCTGGCTAATCAGTAAGCGAAGTGCTCCACCCAACAAAGCCGCCTTCGGGCGGTTTTGTTGTTTCTGCCCACCCGATTTTTCTGGATGGATACATTCCCCTTGTGGGAGCGGGCTTGCTCGCGAATGCGGTGTGCCAGTCAACACATCCATTACTGACACACCGCATTCGCGAGCAAGCCCGCTCCCACATTTTGTTCTGTGTACACCAGCAGTACAGTCGTCTTCTGCTGTTCGCTCGCGTAAACTTGCGCGTCTTTCGCAGCCCTACCCCGCTGCACACTCATTTTTTCAAAGGTGCCCGCCATGCCTTGGCTGCAAGTCCGTCTCGCCATCAGCCCAGAACAAGCCGAAACCTACGAAGACGCGTTCCTCGAAGTGGGCGCCGTGTCGGTGACCTTCATGGACGCCGAAGACCAGCCGATCTTCGAACCCGAGCTCAACACCACCCCGCTGTGGTCCCACACCCATCTGCTGGCCCTGTTCGAAGACGGCACCGATGCCGCCAGCGTCCTGGCCCACATGGAACTGCTCACCGGCGGCCCGCTGCCGGAGCATCACAGCGAAATCATCGAAGACCAGGACTGGGAACGCAGTTGGATGGACAACTTCCAGCCAATGCGTTTTGGCCAGCGCCTGTGGATCGTGCCGAGCTGGCATGCCGCCCCCGAGCCTGACGCCGTGAACCTGCTGCTGGACCCGGGCCTGGCGTTCGGCACCGGCACCCACCCCACCACCGCGCTGTGCCTGGAATGGCTCGATGGCCAGGACCTGAAAGACTGCAACGTGCTGGACTTCGGCTGCGGTTCGGGGATCCTGGCGATCGCCGCCCTGCTGCTGGGCGCCAAGGAAGCGGTCGGCACCGATATCGACGTGCAAGCCCTGGAAGCCTCCCGCGATAACGCCGGGCGCAATAACATCGCCGAAGAGAAATTCCCGCTGTACCTGCCGGAGCAATTGCCCCAGGTGCAGGCCGACGTGCTGGTGGCCAATATCCTCGCCGGGCCGCTGGTTTCCCTGGCGCCGCAGCTGTCGAGCCTGGTCAAGCCGGGCGGCCGCCTGGCGCTGTCGGGCATCCTCGCCGAACAGGGCGAAGACGTTGCCGCCGCCTACGCCCAGGATTTTGAGCTGGATCCGATCGCCAACCGCGATGGCTGGGTACGCATCAGTGGTCGTCGGCGCTAGAATGAGCGCCTGCATGAATCGGATGGCCGCATGACCGACAGTTTCGTCACCCAGTGCCCACACTGCCAAGCACGCTTTCGCGTCAACCACGCTCAATTGAGCGTGGCCCGTGGCGTGGTGCGCTGTGGGTCGTGCCTGCAAGTGTTCAATGCCGCTCGCCAACTGCTGGAGCAGCGCGCCAATGCGCCCGCGCCCCAGGCACCACCTGCGGCAGAGCCGCCGGCAGCCGTAGAACCGCCACCCCAAGCGCCGCGAGCCATCAGCCAGAAGCAATGGACCGCCGAAGAGCTGGACCTGGATAACCTGGACCTCGACGTAGAACTGGCCAAGCTGGAACGCCGCGAGATCCAGCACACCCAACCCGTGGGTGCCGACCGTCGCCAGCCCGGCGCCGATCGTCGGCAAAAGGAAGATGCCCTCAGCGCCAGCCGTGATACGGCCAAGGCCGAGGAAGAGCAATGGGCCTCCAGCCTGTTCAGCGAACCCCGGGATGAACGGGCCCAAGCCCCGCAAACGGCCGACGACGAACCGCAACCGGCCAAGGCAAGCCCAGGCAAACCCAAGCGCACCGAACCGTCGATGTCGTTTGAAGCGGTCGAGCCGGACGACGAACCACCGCTGCACACAAGCCCCACCGATGACGAACTCGACCCACCGGTAACCGCCGTAGCAGACGAGCCGGAACCCGAACAACCGGAACGCCCGCAGCCCAAACGCAAGCGCCCTCGCCCCGAGGCTGGCGCCCACGACGACCTGCTTTCGGACCTGGAAGACGACCCGCTGCACCTGTATTCCCAGAAGCGTTCCTCCGGCTGGGGCCGCCGCCTGTTCTGGGGCTTGCTGGTGCTGCTGGCCGCCGCCGGCCTGGCGGGACAATACGTCGCCTACCAATTCGACGACCTGGCACGCCAGGACGCCTACCGCCCATGGTTCCAGGAACTGTGCCCGAAACTGGGCTGCACCGTGCCATCCCGGGTCGATATCGCCCACATCAAGAGCAGCAACCTGGTGGTGCGCAGCCACCCGGAGTTTGCCGGTGCCCTGGTGGTGGACGCGATCATCTATAACCGCGCGACATTCTCCCAACCGTTCCCGCTGCTGGAGCTACGCTTTGCCGACATGAACGGGAATATGATCGCCAGTCGTCGCTTCAAACCCGCCGAATACCTCAGCGGCGAGTTGGCAGGCGTGACCGAGATGCCCTCCCAGACGCCGATCCACATTGCCCTGGACATCCTCGACCCGGGCAACAAAGCGGTGAATTACAGCCTGAGCTTCCACTCCCCCGAGTGAAACGGCTGCCTGGCCGGTGCTTGACGGCAGATTATTGACTGCATCGCCTTTGACCAAACCTGCGGCGATAAGAAAATAACTGCTCAGATTTTATCCAATTCAGCCTTTATCCAGTCATCGAGAGCGGGTATCATGCCAACCCTTTTTCGAACTCTAATGATCCGGCCCCACAACAGGGAAGTCCTATGTCGGCGGTACGCATCGGCCCATACACATTGCACAACGGCTTGATCCTCGCCCCGATGGCGGGCGTCACCGACCAGCCCTTTCGTCAGCTTTGCAAGCGTTTGGGCGCAGGGCTTGTAGTCTCGGAAATGGTCACCAGCGACATGAGCCTATGGAACACCCGCAAATCGCGGATGCGCATGATCCACGAAGGTGATCCCGAGCCCCGCTCGGTACAGATCGCCGGCGGTGATGCGCAGATGCTGGCGGATGCGGCCCGGGCCAACGTGGAGTTGGGGGCGCAGATTATTGATATCAACATGGGTTGCCCGGCCAAGAAGGTCTGCAACAAGGCCGCAGGTTCTGCCCTGTTGAAGGATGAGCAGTTGGTGAGCGAGATCCTGCATGCCGTTGTCGCTGCAGTGGATGTGCCGGTCACCCTGAAGATCCGCACCGGTTGGGACCGGGACAACAAGAATGGCCTGACGGTGGCGAAGATCGCCGAGCAGGCGGGCATTACAGCGCTGGCGGTGCATGGCCGCACCCGCGCCGACCTTTACACCGGTGAAGCCGAGTACGACACCATTGCCGCGATCAAGCAGGCGGTGTCGATTCCCGTCTTTGCCAACGGCGACATCGACTCAGCCGAGAAAGCCCGGCGCGTGCTGCACGCGACCGGCGCCGATGGCCTGTTGATTGGCCGGGCTGCCCAGGGGCGGCCGTGGATTTTTCGTGAGATCGAGCATTTTCTGCGTACCGGCGAAACCTTGCCGGCACCGGAGCTGATCGAGGTGGAACGTATTCTGCTAGAGCATCTGGCCGCCCTGCACGCCTTCTACGGAGACGTGATGGGAGTACGCATTGCTCGCAAGCATGTGGGCTGGTATCTCGCAACCTTGCCGGGCGCCAGGGAGTTTCGCGCCCACTTCAATCGTTTGGATGATACGGAAGCACAGTGCGCCAACGTTCGTGAGTTCTTCTCCGAGCGTTACAAGAGCCTGGTGACAGGGGACGGAGAAGGGGTGGCCGCATGACGATGATGACCGAGACTTTAGTGAGTGGAACAACACCCGTGAGCGACAACGTCAATTTGAAACAGCACCTCAACACGCCGAGCGAAGAAGGCCAGACCCTTCGCGGGAGTGTCGAGTTGGCGCTGCACAATTATTTCGCCCACCTTGAGGGCGCTGCCGTCACGGACGTGTACAACCTGGTGCTCTCCGAAGTCGAAGCGCCGTTGCTCGAAAGCGTGATGAACTACGTCAAGGGCAACCAGACCAAGGCCAGTGAGCTGCTCGGTCTGAACCGTGGCACGCTGCGCAAGAAACTCAAGCAGTACGATTTGCTGTAAGCATTCAATCAAACCAGAAAGGCGCCCGCGTAAAAACGGACGCCTTTTTTGCTGACTCCTTTGCTTTTGATGGAAATTGAAATGACCGACCAGACTACCCGCCTGCCGATCCGCCGTGCCTTGATCAGTGTCTCCGACAAGACCGGGATCCTCGAATTTGCCCGGGAGCTGGAAGCCCTGGGCGTGGAGATTCTCTCCACCGGCGGGACCTTCAAACTGCTGCAGGACAACGGCGTGGCCGCAGTGGAAGTGGCGGACTACACCGGTTTCGCAGAAATGATGGACGGTCGGGTCAAGACCCTGCACCCGAAAATCCACGGCGGGATCCTCGGTCGTCGCGGTATCGACGACGCCATCATGAGCGAGCACGGCATCAAGCCGATCGACCTGGTGGCCGTTAACCTGTACCCGTTCGAAGCCACCATCAACAAGCCAGGCTGCGACCTGCCGACCGCCATCGAAAACATCGATATCGGCGGCCCGACCATGGTTCGCTCGGCAGCCAAGAACCACAAAGACGTGGCCATCGTGGTGAACGCCAGCGACTACGCCAACGTACTGGAAAGCCTGAAAGCCGGCGGCCTGACCTACGCCCAGCGCTTCGACCTGATGCTCAAGGCCTTCGAACACACCGCTGCCTACGACGGCATGATCGCCAACTACATGGGCACCGTGAACCAGGCGGCTGAAACCCTGAGCACTGAAGGTCGCAGCCAGTTCCCGCGCACCTTCAACAGCCAGTTCATCAAGGCCCAGGAAATGCGCTACGGCGAGAACCCGCACCAGAGCGCGGCGTTCTACGTTGAGGCCAAGCCTGCTGAAGTCGGCATCGCCACCGCGACCCAACTGCAAGGCAAAGAGCTGTCGTACAACAACGTGGCCGACACCGACGCCGCGCTGGAATGTGTGAAGAGCTTCGTCAAGCCAGCCTGCGTGATCGTCAAGCACGCCAACCCGTGCGGCGTGGCCGTGAGCCCGGACGCTGAAGGCGGTATCCGCCAGGCCTACGAACTGGCCTACGCCACCGACACCGAGTCGGCCTTCGGCGGCATCATCGCCTTCAACCGTGAGCTGGACGCCGAGACCGCCAAGGCGATCGTCGAGCGTCAGTTCGTTGAAGTGATCATCGCGCCATCCGTCAGTGAAGAGGCTCGCGCCATCGTTGCCGCTAAGGCCAATGTGCGCCTGCTGGCGTGCGGCGAGTGGTCGGCCGAACGTGCCGCTGCCTGGGACTACAAGCGCGTCAACGGCGGCTTGCTGGTACAGAGCCGCGACATCGGCATGATCGGCAGCGCCGATCTGAAAGTGGTGACCAAGCGCGCCCCGACCGAACAGGAAATCAACGACCTGATCTTCGCCTGGAAAGTCGCCAAGTACGTTAAATCCAACGCCATCGTCTACGCCAAGAACCGCCAGACCATCGGTGTCGGCGCGGGCCAGATGAGCCGCGTGAATTCGGCACGCATCGCTGCGATCAAGGCAGAACATGCCGGCCTGCAGGTCGCCGGTTCGGTGATGGCGTCCGACGCATTCTTCCCGTTCCGTGATGGCCTGGACAACGCCGCGAAAGCCGGTGTTACCGCCGTGATCCAACCGGGCGGCTCGATGCGTGACGCAGAAGTGATTGCAGCGGCTGATGAAGCCGGCATTGCCATGGTCTTCACCGGCATGCGCCACTTCCGTCACTGATTGCTCGTTCCCACGCTCTGCGTGGGAATGCAGCCCGGGACGCTCCGCGTCCCAAAGCGTGACGCAGAGCGTCACAAGAGGCATTCCCACGCAGAGCGTGGGAACGGTCAGAATTCAGCGTCATCCGAGGTTTTTGAAATGAATGTTTTGATCATTGGCAGCGGTGGCCGTGAACACGCCCTGGCCTGGAAAGTTGCCCAGGACCCACGTGTCCAGAAAGTTTTCGTCGCCCCCGGCAACGCCGGTACCGCCATTGAAGCCAAGTGCGAAAACGTCGCCATCGACGTGTTGGCCCTTGAGCAACTGGCGGACTTTGCCGAGAAAAACGTTTCCCTGACCATCGTCGGCCCGGAAGTGCCCTTGGTAGCTGGCGTTGTGGACCTGTTCCGCAGCCGCGGCCTGGACTGCTTCGGCCCAACCGCCGGCGCTGCCCAGCTGGAAGGCTCGAAAGCCTTCACCAAGGATTTCCTGGCGCGCCACAAGATCCCGACCGCCGACTACCAGAACTTCACCGAGATCGAGCCGGCCCTGGCCTACCTGCGTGAAGTCGGTGCACCGATCGTGATCAAGGCCGACGGCCTGGCCGCCGGTAAAGGCGTGATCGTCGCAATGACCCTGGCTGAAGCCGAAGACGCCGTGCGCGACATGCTCGCCGGCAACGCTTTCGGTGAAGCCGGTTCGCGCGTGGTGATCGAAGAGTTCCTCGACGGCGAAGAAGCCAGCTTCATCGTGATGGTCGACGGCAAGAACGTACTGCCGATGGCCACCAGCCAGGACCACAAACGTGTGGGTGACGGCGACAGCGGCCCGAACACCGGCGGCATGGGCGCCTACTCCCCGGCGCCAGTGGTCACCGCCGAAGTGCACAAGCGCGTGATGGACCTGGTCATCTGGCCAACCGTGCGCGGCATGGCCGACGAAGGCAATGTGTACACCGGTTTCCTGTACGCCGGCTTGATGATCGACAAGGCCGGTAACCCGAAAGTCATCGAGTTCAACTGCCGCTTCGGCGACCCGGAAACCCAACCGGTGATGCTGCGCCTGCAATCGAGCCTGGTGCTGTTGGTTGAAGCTGCGCTGGCCCAGGCCCTGGACAAGGTCGAAGCCCAGTGGGACCCGCGCCCGAGCGTCGGCATCGTGCTGGCCGCCGGCGGCTACCCGGCCGACTACGCCAAGGGCGATGTGATTGAAGGTCTGGACGCGGCTGCTACGCTGGAAGGCAAGGTGTTCCACGCGGGCACCGCGCTCAAGGATGGCAAGGTCGTCACCGCCGGTGGTCGCGTACTGTGCGCAACCGCCATGGGCAGCAGCGTAGATGCCGCCCAGCAACAGGCTTACAAGCTGGCGGCGAAGATCGACTGGAAAGGCTGCTTCTACCGCACCGACATTGGCTACCGCGCCATTGCCCGTGAGCGTGGCGAAAGTCAGTAAACAGCTATCCGTTCGGTTAGGCAGGGGCCTCTGGCCCTTGCCCTACGCTTGTGGCCCCGCGCATAGTTATACCCATGCATCAACCTACGAAGGGATTTCGCCGTGCGCTGGCTCAGGATCGCCATAGGTTTCACTGTCAGTCTGCTGACCTTGCTCTGCTTGCTCCCGGCCCAGGCCGCCGCACAAGGCAGTGGCTGGGCAGTATTGCTTGATGAACAGGCCGATCTGCAACTGAGCGACATCCGCTCGCCCCGCTACATCAATCAATTCAGCCCCATCGAACTGGACCGGATTACCGCCGCGCAACCGGACGGTGCGTTGTGGGTACGCTTCAGGCTGCAACCCGGCAAACACGAGCAAGTGCTGCGGGTATTCGCCCCTGACCTGTCACACCTGAACCTGTATGTACTCGACGGCGACACCCTGGTGGAGCAGGAAGCTACCGGCACCCGCCAGCCCCAGGCCGAGCGCCCGCTGCCCAGCAGCGACTTCATGCTGCCGATGCCGCAAAGCCAGAAGCCGCTGGACGTGTACCTGCGCATGGTCTCGGAACACGAGCTGCGCCCCTACATCACCCTTGAGCCGGCCGTGCTGGCTGCGGCCAACCAGAACCAGACGCTGATCTACGGGCTGCTGTTCGGTTGCCTGGTGATGCTGATCCTGCACAACCTCACCCGCTACGCCTACCATCGCTCCCGCAGCAGCCTGTGGCTCGCCGCCTGCGAATTGCTGTTGCTGCTCAGCCTTGCGCTGCTGCTCAACGTGCTGGGCCCGTGGTTGCCGAACTGGCACGCGGTACAAACCCCCGGTGCCTACCTCGCCCTGCTGCTGACCGCGCCATGCGGGCTGATGTTTGCCTACCGCTTCTTTGCGCCACTGGGCCCGCATCCGCTGAACAAGCTGTTGATGGCCGACATCCTGCTGATCGTCCTGACCGGCCTGTTGCTGCTGTTCGTCAACACCTTGCCCCTGAACATCATCACCTACGCCCTGGTGGCGCTGGCCGGCCTGAGCATGTTGTTCGTCTCGGCCTATCACTGGCAAAAGGGCTACCGCCCGGCGCGCCTGTTCATGCTGGCGATGGTGATCTTCAACATCGGCACGCTGATTATTCTCCCGGCCTTGCTGGGCCTGACGCTGGTGCCGCCACAAGGCTTGATCATCACCCTGCTCGGCTTTATCTGCCTCAGTGGCCTGTTGATGAGCCTGGCCCTGGGCGAACGCCAGCGCGCCATCACCGAAGACAACTTCAGCCTCAGCCGCGACCTGGCGGCCAGCAACGCCGAAATCGCCGCCAAGGCCGAATTCCTGGCGAAGATCAGCCACGAAATTCGCACCCCCATGAACGGCGTGCTGGGCATGACCGAACTGCTGCTGGGCACCCCGCTTTCAGTCAAGCAACGCGACTACGTGCAAACCATCCACAGCGCCGGCAACGAACTGCTCACCCTGATCAACGAGATTCTCGACATCTCCAAGCTGGAATCCGGGCAGATCGAATTGGACGATGTGCAGTTCGACCTCAACGCGCTGATCGAAGACTGCCTGAGTATTTTCCGCGCCAAGGCCGAGCAGCAGAACGTCGAGCTGATCAGCTTTATCCAGCCCCAGGTACCCCGGGTGATCAGCGGCGACCCGACGCGGCTGCGCCAGGCACTGTTGAGCCTGCTGGAAAATGCCCTGCAAAAAACCGATGAAGGCGAAGTACTGATCGTCGTCGCACTGGACGAGCGCAGCAGCAAACCGCGCCTGCGCATTGCCGTGCAAGACAGCGGCCTGCCGATGGAACCCGCCGAGCGCGACGCCCTGCTGCACAGCGAGTTGCACAGCAAGAACTTCCTCTCTGCCACCCGCCTGAGCGGCCATCTGGGCCTGGTCATTGCCCGCCAGCTGATCCTGTTGATGAACGGCGAATTCGGCATCAAGAGTGGCAGCCAGCAAGGCAGCACCCTGTGGCTGACCTTGCCGCTGGACCCGGAACGCCTGGAGCACCCGACCTCCGACCTCGACGGCCCGCTCAAGGGCGCGCGCGTGCTGGTGGTGGACGACAACGACACCTGCCGCAAAGTGCTGGTGCAGCAATGCACGGCCTGGGGCCTGAACGTGAGTGCCGTGCCTTCGGGCAAGGAAGCCCTGGCGCTGCTGCGCACCAAGGCGCACCTGCGGGACTATTTCGACGTGGTGCTGCTGGACCAGAACATGCCCGGCATGACCGGCATGCAACTGGCGGCGAAGATCAAGGAAGACCCGAGCCTGAACCACGACATCCTGCTGATCATGCTCACCGGCATCAGCAATGCGCCGAGCAAGATCATCGCGCGCAACTGCGGGATCAAGCGCATCCTCGCCAAACCCGTGGCCGGCTATACCCTCAAGACCACCCTTGCCGATGAGTTGACCCAGCGCAGCAAGGGCTCCGTGCAACCACGCCAGCCGGCGATCAGCGCGCCGGCCCCGGTGACCGTGCCGAGTGACTTCCGGATCCTGGTGGCGGAGGACAACAGCATCTCCACCAAGGTGATTCGCGGCATGCTCGGCAAGCTCAACCTGCAGCCGGACACCGCCAGCAACGGCGAAGAAGCCCTGCAGGCAATGAAGGCCCAGCGCTACGACCTGGTGTTGATGGACTGTGAAATGCCGATCCTCGACGGCTTCTCCGCCACCCAGCAACTGCGCGCGTGGGAGGTCAGCAACCAGCGGATTCGTACGCCAATCGTGGCACTCACCGCGCACATTCTTTCGGAACATAAAGAGCGTGCACGCCAGGCCGGGATGGACGGGCACATGGCCAAGCCGGTGGAGTTGTCGCAATTACGCGAGTTGGTGGAGTACTGGGTGGCACAGCGCCAACAGCGCCCTGAGCACGCTCCCACCTGACCCATGCATGACGCAGATCAATATGTGGGAGCGGCGGTGCGACGATTCGACTTGCTCGCGAAAGCGGTGTGTCAGTCAAACATGTATTGGCTGACACACCGCTTTCGCGAGCAAGCCCGCTCCCACACTGGATTGTTGTCGCTTCACAGATAGCGCTCTGCCACAGGCCTGATAAACTCCCGCTCGCCCTCCTTCGCTGCGAGCTCCCACCATGCTCCACGTGCTATTCAGCGTTTACCTGAAGATGCTGGTGCTCTACAGCCCCTTCTTCGTGCTCTCCTGCTTTATCAGCCTGACTCGCGGGTACTCCAGCAAGGAGCGGCGGCGCCTGGCCTGGAAAGTGGCCCTCGCCACCCTGGTATCGAGCGTGTTGCTCTACCTGTTCGGCCGGGTGATTTTCAGTGTGTTCGGCATCACCGTCGACGCCTTCCGCATCGGCGCCGGCAGTGTGCTGTTCATCTCGGCCCTGGGCATGGCCCAGGGCAAGTCGGCGGTGCAGACCGACAACGTGCAGCAGGACGTGACCATCGTGCCGCTGACCATTCCCCTGACCGTCGGCCCCGGCACCATCGGTGCACTGCTGGTGATGGGCGTCAGCCAGCCGCACTGGGACGACAAGATCACCGCGATCCTCAGTATCGCCCTGGCCAGCCTGACGGTGGGCGTGGTGCTGTACCTGTCCAACCGTATCGAACGCATCCTCGGCGACCAGGGCTTGCAGATTGTCAGCCGGTTGATGGGGCTGTTCGTGTGCGCCCTGGCCGCACAAATCATCTTCACCGGTGTACGCGGTTACCTGGTGCCGTAGATCAAATCCTGTAGTTGGCGATAGCCAGGCGGACCTTGTCCCCTGCGCTGTCCCGCAGCAGTTGAATCGTGTCTTCGTTGACCACCGAGCTGTTCAGCACCAGGCACGTGCGGCCACTGAAGGCCTCGACGGATGCACTGTCCCACTCCAGAAACGGTATGCCCAGTTGCTTGCTGACGCCGTGGGAGCTGTACGTCACCAGCACCATCGAAACTTCCCCGGCGATTTCCGAGCAGGACGCCAAGCCGAAATCGCCACCGTCACGCGTGGTGGTATTTCGCTTGAATAACTCAAATGAGGCCGGGAGCTGCTTCAAGGCTTCAACCGCCTCCGCCACCCGTTTGGGCAATACACTGATCAGCGGCCCCGACAGAAACGTCGAGGCCACGGTGGCCGCCATCAGGTTCAGCGCCGCCAGCTGTACCGACAGCCCCTTGCGAGAGGTGTACACCCGCTCGAAACTGCTCCTGACCGGCATCCAGCCGAGGCTGCTCATGACCTTGATGAATTCGTTGTACCAGGCCTCTGTGCCCCGGGCGACCCGCAGCACATCGCTGACGTAGCTGCTCGCCAGCAAATAGCTTTTGCGGGTGTACTCCTTGTTGAGGCTGGTCATGCCTTGCACAAACGACATGACGCTGTTGTTCACCACCGCCGCGTCCAGCTCATCATCCGCCTCGGGCTTCACCGGCGCGCTCAACCCCGACGCCAGGCCGGGCGCGCCCGGAAGCCGGTAAGCGGCAATCAGCTTCCTCCTTTTTGCGCTGTTGATCCGTTTGTTGTTTCGCTCCATAGCCATTTCTCCATAACCCCCAACATGGGGCTCAACGCCAACACTAGTCGACTTGCCGGGGATTTTGAGCTGCTGGAAATTGACCACGGGACGCGCCGCGACCCGCAGGAAAAATCACTGCAGGCGGCGCAGCTGAGTAAACGCTGGGGATGAGGCGGCGGCACACAAAAGCGCCGTGCTTTTCTTCAAGCCGTAGAGAAAGGTATGACTTGAGCCGATGCAAAAAAACCTCGGCAAGCAGATCTTTCCGGCATCAATGACTGACGTTTCAAGGCGGCCCCATGGCGGGGCCGCCGTTGTTTTCAGGAGGCGGGTTTCTCGCCGTACCAACGTGGCGTGTAGACCCACTCGCCACCACCTGCCCGCGCAAAGACGCAGGTGGTGGACGAACCGATCAGCACCATGGTGCGCATGTCCACCTGCTCCGGCGTCAGTTGCCCCAGGGTGGTGACTCGCAGGGTCTGGCCCGGGCGACCGATGTCACGGCCCAAGACCACCGGTGTTTCAGGCGTGCGGTGCTGCGCGACGATTTCCAGGGCGCGTCCCAACTGCCAGGGCCGCGCACGGGAGATCGGGTTATAGAACGCCAGCGCCAGGTCGGCCTGGGACGCCAGGTCCAGGCGCTTCTCGATGATCGACCAGGGTTTGAGGTTGTCCGACAGTGACATCACACAGAAGTCATGCCCCAGCGGTGCACCTGCCTGGGCCGCCGTGGCGAGGGATGCCGACACGCCCGGCAAAATCTCCAGGTCGACCTGATGCCAGGCCGGGTCGCCGGACTCGTGCAAGGCTTCGATCACCGCGGCGGCCATGGCGAATACACCCGGGTCACCCGAGGAAACCACCACCACCGAACGCCCCTGCGCCGCCAGCTCAAAAGCATGACGCGCACGCTGCATCTCTTCGCGATTGTCGGTGCAATGCTGGATCTGGTCCGCGCGGAACGGCCCGGCCATGCGCACATAGGTTTCGTAACCCAGCACGTCGGTGCAGCGGGCCAGCTCGGCTTTTACTGCCGGTACCATCAGTTCGGCAGCGCCGGGGCCCAAGCCGATCACCGCGAGGCGGCCACGGGGACGACCGATCAGGGACAGGTCCAGAGGGACCTCGGCCACCGTGATCGCGATGTCCGCCTGAGGCGCCAGATCGGCGAAGCGTAATGGCACGCCCAGCTCCAACGCCGCTTCGTGCAATGACGAATCGGCCATCTCCGTTTCAGCCGCCAGCAGGCAAGCCAGGGACTGCACGGCGAGCCCGGCATCCTGCAACGCCGCACGAATTCGCCCGGCCAGTTGCGGCCCCGGCTGGCAGGTAACCAGCACCGTCTTCGGATAAATCAGCAACTCATTGGCCGCAGGTGTGCGCTCGGCACTGCCGACGTGAATCGCCAGGCGCGCCTGTTGATCCTGGGGCAAGTTGGCCTGATCCAGCCACGGCGCCGCGCCTTCAATGCGTACTGATTCGCCAGCCAGCAAATCCGAGACAAAGCGTTTGCCCAGTTCCAGGTCCCCCAGCTGATAACCATGGGGCGGGTTAAGCAGGCAGGTACCAAAACGCAGCTCGCCACTGGTGGTGATCGCGGCGGCAACGTTCAGGGCAGCGGCGATTTCCCGCGCCATCACGTTTACGCCACCGAGGCCACCGAGCAACGGCACCACCGCGCTGCCGTCTTCGGCGACGGCCAGCACAGCAGGCTCGATGCCCTTCTCCAGCAGCAGCGGCGCCAGGGTGCGGATCACAATCCCGGCGGCGCACAGCGCGATGATCGGCGTGCCCTGTTGATACAACTGGCGCACTGTGGCGCCGAATTCGTTATAGGCCTGATCTGCGCCCTCGACCCGCCCGGCCAGGCCGTGGATCAGTGCGTCGGGATACACCTGCTGGATAGCGCGGGCCGTGGCGAGGCTGCCCTGCCCCAGGATGACAATCGCGGGAGCCGTCATCAGCCTTGCCACCTTTCACCGGGAACGATGATCAACGAGAAATACGGCGAGGACGTCGGATCGACCTGATCCAAAGCGACGATTTTCTGATTGGCCATGGTCGCGCGCTCGACGTACAACGCCCGGCTCGCCAATCCCAATTCTTCCAGTACCTGACGCACCTTGGTGAAGTTGCGTCCCAGCTTCATGATCACCGCCGCGTCGGCATCCGCCAGGCGACGCTTGAGTTCGTCATGGGGCAGCACGCCGGAAAGCACCGACAGGCTCTGGTTGCGATACACCAACGGTGCGCCCAGTACAGAGGCGCCACCGAGCATCGAGCACACACCCGGGATCACCTGGGCTTCGTAGCGCTCGGCCAGGCGGTCGTGCAAATACATGTAGGAGCCGTAGAAGAACGGGTCGCCTTCACAGATCACCGCCACATCGCGCCCCGCGTCCAGGTGTGCCGCAACGTCGACACTGGCGGCGTCGTAGAAATCGCTGATCACTTGCTCGTAGGACAGCGGCGCCGGCAACACTTCAGTGGTCACCGGGTACACCAGCGGCATCAGGGTTTGCTGGGGCACCAAATGGTCTTCGATGATGCCGAAGGCGTTGCCCTTCTTGCCCTTGGCCACGAAGTACGCCACCACCGGCGATTCGCGCAGCAGGCGCAGGGCTTTGAGGGTAATCAGTTCCGGATCGCCGGGGCCTACGCCCAGGCCGATCAAACGTCCGCGTGCCGGCATTATTCGACCTCCGTGGCCAAGGCGTTGACCGCGGCGGCGGCCATCGCACTGCCGCCCAGGCGGCCCTGCATGATCACAAACGGTACGCCGCGGCTGTCTGCCGCCAGCATCGCCTTGGATTCGGCGGCGCCGACAAAACCCACCGGGAACCCGAGGATCAGTGCAGGTTTTGGCGCGCCGGCGTCGAGCATTTCCAGCAGGTAAAACAGCGCTGTCGGCGCATTGCCGATCACCACCACACTGCCTTCCAGGTGCGGGCGCCACAGCTCCAGGGCGGCAGCGGAACGGGTGTTGCCCAGCTCACGGGCCAACTCCGGCACGCTGTCGTCGCGCAGGGTGCAGATCACCTGATTGTTGGCCGGCAGGCGCGTACGGGTCACGCCTTCGGAGACCATCCGCGCATCACACAGGATCGGCGCGCCAGCGGCCAGGGCTTCGCGCCCGGCCTTGCCGGCACCTTCGGAAAATTGCAGGCCGTCGATGGCGTCGACCATGCCGCAGGCATGAATCACCCGCACCGCGAGTTTTTCCAGGTCGGCAGGGATGCGATCAAGCCGGGCTTCTGCGCGAATGATCGCGAAGGAGTTGCGATAGATCTCCTGACCGTCGCGGATGTAATCAATCATCGGTGTTGCTCCGTGGGTGAGCGCGCAACAAGGCGCCCGCCGCTTCAATAGAAAGAGTGCGCGCGTGCAGGCGGCCGAAACCGGGCAGGCCTGCGTCGCGAAAATAGAGGTCGTAGTGGCCGGGACTTACCGCCAGCAGGGTGACCGGCGCGGTGTGTGCGGCCGCGCAGGAACGCGGGCAGCCGGACAGGTGCACGCTGTGGCCGGGCGCTAGCGCGGCCAGTTGCACGGCGTCGGCCTTGGTGTCGGACAGGCCTTTGGCGCAACCGCTGGCGCCGGTGCAGGCGATCATCCGTGCGAGGGGTTGGTCCACCGAACACAAAAAGCCAAGCTGTTCGAGGCGTTCGGTGACAGCCGCCGCATCCTGGATATTGGGCAGCAGCAGGCCTTGCCATGGCGTGACACGCAAGGTGGCGTCGCCATGGTCGACGGCCAGTTGCGCAGCGCCCCCGAGCATCGCCGAATCCAGGCGGCCCAAGGGTGCGACGGCGGCGACGTAGACCTGGTTTTTTTGGCGCTGTGGATAACTTCCCAGGTGCAGCGACGCGGAGTTGGAGTGCCTTGAAAAGCCATCAACCGGCTGCAATGGCATATTCAGCTGCCGCAAAAAGTTATCCACAGCGGTTTCAGCCAGCAGGTGGCGCATACGGGTCTGATCAGGCCGGGCCAGTTCAAGGAACCGTTCCAGCACCGCCACCACCAGTGCATGCCCTTGCGCCAAAGGTACCGCCGCCAAGGGCGCATCCCGCGCCGGGCAGCCTGCCAGGCCGAATGCCAACAGCGTGTTGCCATTGGCATCGAAGGCTGACAGCCACAGGTCGTGATGATGCTCGAGCATGGCCAGGGCTTCACCGCCGTCCAGTTGCACGGCGAACTTGGCCGACAGCTCATGGAAACGCGGGTGGGTTTCCAGGGTGGTGAGGATCTGGTCGGCCAACGGTCGGGTATCGAACAGCATCTCGCGGTCAATGCCGGCACTGGGGCTGAGCATCAGGTTGCGCACATCATCACCGGCGGCACGCTTGGGGCCCAGGTCGGCGGCCAGCAAGGCGGCGATCAATGCATCCTGTTCGGCGCCGATCCCGCGAATCTGCAGGTTGGCGCGGTTGGTTGCCTCGATCACCCCGCCGGCATGGGCCTGGGCGGCGTCGGCCACGGCAAACGCCTGCTCGGCGCGGATCGAACCGCCCGCCAGTTTGATGCGGCAAATCCCGCCATCCAACGCCTGGACAATACGCAGCAACCCCGGACAGGCCGAGGGGCGCAAGGTATTGGACGGTGGTATTGGTTTCACGGGGCTACCGGTTCACGGGTAAAGGCGCGGTATTATGCCTGCTTTGTCCGGCGGCATGAAAAGCCTGCCCGTCGGATGTCGTTCAAGGAATTCATATGTCGCCCTGGCTGACGGTAGTAGGCATCGGTGAAGACGGCTTCAAGGGCCTGGGCAGAAACGCCCGGCACGCCCTGTTGCGCGCCTCGCGCATTATTGGCGGGCAACGCCAGCTGGACTTGTTGCCGGTGTGCATCCGTGGCGAACGCCAGGTGTGGCCCAGCCCGTTTTCCCTGGAGCCGGTGCTGGCCAGGCGTGGTGAAGCGGTGTGCGTGCTGGCCAGCGGCGACCCGATGTTCTATGGCGTGGGTGCGAGCCTGGCGCGGCAGGTGCCGGCCGATGAGCTGCTGATTCTGCCGGCGCCCTCTTCCGTGTCCCTGGCGGCGGCGCGTTTGGGCTGGCCGTTGCAAGAGGTAGTGACGCTGTCGGTGGTTGCCCGGCCGATGGCGGCGCTGAATGCGCACCTGGCCAGCGGCGTGCGTTTGCTGGTGCTGAGCAATGACGGCCAGAGCCCGGCGGCGATTGCCACACAATTGGCCGAGCGCGGGTTTGGCGCAAGTCGCCTGAGTGTGTTTGAACACCTCGGCGGGCCGGATGAGCGGCGCATCGACGGCATCGCCCGGGATTGGCCTGGCGAACCGATTGCCGCGTTGAATCTGCTGGCCATCGACTGCGTGGCCGACGCCAACACAGCGCGCCTGTCACGCCTGGCAGGGCTGCCGGACTCGGCCTTCAGGCACGACGGCCAACTGACCAAGCGCGACGTGCGCGCCATGACCCTCGCCCGCCTCGCGCCGATGCCCGGCGAACTGCTGTGGGACGTGGGCGCGGGCAGCGGCTCCATCGGGATCGAATGGATGCGCGCCCACCCCAGCTGCCGCGCCTTGGCCATCGAGGCCGATGAAGGCCGGCAACTGTTGATCGAACATAACCGTGATGCCCTTGGCGTCCCCGGCCTGCAACTGATTCGCGGCACCGCGCCCCACGCCCTGAACGGGCTGGAAGCGCCGGACGCCATCTTCATCGGCGGCGGCGTCACCCGCGACGGCGTGCTCGACACTTGCTGGCAACACCTGCGCCCGGGCGGCCGGCTGTTGGCCAACGCCGTGACCCTGCAAAGTGAAATGACCCTGATGGCCTGGCGCGAACAACACGGCGGCGAGCTGACCCGCATTCATGTGGCCCAGGCCCAGCCACTGGGGGGCTTTGATACCTGGCGCCAGGCGCTGCCGATCACCCTGCTGGAAGTGATCAAGCCGCTATGAAACGCATCCTGCTGTTGGGCGGCGTGACGGAAGCCCTGGCCATCGCCCGCACACTGGGGCCCGAACATATCTACAGCCTGGCGGGTGTTGGCCGCGTTCCCACCGACCTTACGTGCCAGGTGCGCGTCGGTGGCTATGGCGGCGCGGAAGGTTTGGCGCAGTTCATTCGCGATGAAGGTATCGAGCTGGTGCTGGACGCGACTCATCCGTATGCCGCACAGATCAGCGCCAATGCCGCCCGTGCTGCGGGTGTGTGTGGCATTCCCTGCTGGGCCCTGCGCCGCCCGGCGTGGCAGCCACAGGCGGATGATGACTGGCGCGAAGTCGGTGACTGGGCGGAGTTGATTGAAGCTCTGAAACCCTTCAAGCGACCACTGTTCACGCTGGGCCGTGAACCGTTACAACACCTCGACGAAATCCCCGCCGAGCAGTTCTGGACACTGCGCGCACTGGATGTGTACCCCGGCAATGAACGCTGCGAAGTGATTGGCGCCCGTGGGCCGTTTTTGATCGAGGATGAACGGGCGCTGTTTGAGCGGCGGCAGATTGATGTGCTGATCAGCAAGAACAGCGGCAGTACGGCTACCGAGCCGAAGCTGGAAGTGGCGCGGGAGCGGAGGGTGCCGGTGTTGGTGTTGAGGCGGCCGGTGTTGGCGCAGGTGGATAGGGCATTCACGACAGTCAACTCGGTACTGGAAGCATTCCAGTCTGTATGACGCAACACGAAACAAAGGTGGGAGCTGGCTTGCCTGCGATGCAAACGACACGGTCATTCAGATACACCGCGGCGATGCTATCGCAGGCAAGCCAGCTCCCACACTAACCTGCGTCGCGCTGTTAGCTCCGCGCGGCAGCCGTCTGTCCGGCTGCATCGTGCACCCGATCAGCCAGTAACTCCGCCAGCTCGATCAACTGAGCGACGCCCAACAACTCCTCTCGCTTCGATCCTTCCAGGCTAAACGCCAAGTCGCAACTCAGCGCATTGGCCGAGGCGAGTGTTTCAATGAGGTTGACCAACAGGTCTTCGGTGCTGATTCCGTCGGCTACGGTGAACAGCCGAAAAGGGGGATTGGGGGTAGGTTTAATCATTGTGAAGCTCCGGAGAAGTACAAAGGAGCTACCACTGATCGCCGCGATGCGATGGGGGTGGTAGCTGAACGCGGGTTCGCGGACCGGCTCTCCAGAACACCGGCATACCCGAAGGTATCCCGCGCACAGCCACCATAGCGCCGCACAGTAGACGATAAAAAAGCGCCAACTGAAAGGACACGATGACGCTTTTGCGTCTGAAGAAATCCGGGCCGCGACGCCCGACCACTGAGTTTGCAGTGGTGTTCGGAGACTAGAGATTGAGTTTCCTAGAGACAACCGCCAATCACTGTCGGAAATTTCTGTGGAGGGCCTCCACATTCGAATCGAACACAATCCAAACTGTGGGAGCTGGCTTGCCTGCGATAGCATCACCTCGTTCCAGCAGGAAGACCGAGTCGCCTGTATCGCAAGGTGCAATGACCTCGTAGGAAAGCGCCTCAATCATCGACATCCTTTTGACAACCTCGCTTTAAAAACTGATTCGCCTTACACCCCCCTCCGAACCAGCCGGCTGGTTCAGCCAAAAGCCCTCGCCCTAAGCTCCCCTCCCGCAGTTTTGCACCAGAGTCTGCGATGGGGATGCACTGCTTTTGCGGAGCATCGTGACTTGTCATTCTGTATCCCAAGGAATACGATCCAAGATGATTCACTTCAAGAAATCCAAGCATTTCCTGGAGTGGCTTGATTCGTTAAACAATAAACCGGCCCGTGCACGCGTACTGGCAAGGTTGAATAACGCACAATCAGGCAACTTCGGAGACTGTGAGACAGTAGGAAATGGCGTTTCGGAAATGCGCATCCACTACGGTCCTGGATACCGGGTTTATTTCACTCGTAGAGAGGAGGTGGTTTACCTGTTGTTGATAGGCGGCGATAAATCAACGCAGAAACGCGATATCCAGCGCGCTAAGCAAATTGCAGCAGACTTTGAAAAAAAAGGAGTAAGCCATGACTGAATTTACAGACTTCGACATAGCGGAACACCTCAAGACTCCTGAAGATATGGCTGAGTATCTTGAAGCGTGCTTCGAGGAGGATGCCGGTGACGGACTGCTTATTCGTTCAGCCCTCAACAACATCGCCCGCGCCCAAGGCATGACTCAAGTAGCCCGCGACGCAGGCCTCGGACGCGAAAGTTTATATAAAGCCCTCTCCAGCACTGGCAATCCCGAGTTCGCGACTATCATGAAGGTCATGAAAGCGCTCGGCCTGAAGCTGCACGCCACAGCTGGTTGATAGCACTGCGACACCAAACCACACCGCCCCTTTTTACTTATCCTCCCCGATCAGGCTAAATACCCACCTGATCGCTTAACCCTACGGATTGTCCGCCATGGCCCGTCAACGCTTTGCAATTGCCTGGATCGCCTGCTTTGCAGTGCTGTTCAATGCGTTTGCCATGCCGATGGCCGGAGCGATGCAGCGCTCGAACAATTCCCTCGACCAACTGCTCTGGGGCAGTTTCTGCTCCTCCAATGCCAACAAGCTGACGGCCATTGCCCTGGGCAAGCTGGAGATTCCGGCGCCGCAGCAAGACGATCACTCCACCATGCAGCATTGCTGGTGCTGCTCGGGCTCGGCGCCATTAGTGGCGTTGCCGGGGCATTCACCAACACTGTATTTCGCAAGATTCGACGCGGTGCAAGACCTGCCGCCGCCGTCATTGCAATCCCCCACCCCGCGCCAGCAATGGCCGAGCCTTAACCCCCGCGCCTCTCCAACGGTCTGATTTCTTCGCAAGTGAACTGCGTTTAGAACCGTTCTGGAGAACTGCCATGCTCAAATCTTCCCTGCTTCTGGCTGCGTTGTTGCTGCCGGTGTGTGCTGCTGCCAATGCCGAAGACTTCAAGGTCGGCGAACTGGTGGTCAGCGAACCCTGGTCCCAGGAACTGCCGCCCAATGCGCCGACCGTCGCGGCGTATTTCGTGATTCATAACCAGGGCGAGCATGCGGATCGCTTGCTCAGCGTCGACACGCCCGTGGCCGCCAAGGCCGAACTGCATGAGCATGTGATGCAGGGCGATCTGATGAAGATGCAGCAGGTGACCAGCGTCGCGGTGCCGGCCAAAGGTGACCTGACGTTCGCGCCCATGGCCTACCACGTGATGCTGCTGGACCTGAAGGACCGCAGCGTTTTGCACGACGGCCAGCATTTTCCGCTGACCCTGAACTTTGAAAAGGCCGGGCCAGTGAAGGTGGAAGTGTCAGTGCAGAAGCAGCCGCCCATGGCCGGCCACGAACACATGCACGCCCAATAGATAAACCTTGATGGGCGCCCCACGCGCCAGGTTGTCCCCGCACCGCCGTAAGCCTGTAGGCCTTATGCGCGGCAGCTGGATCAGCCTGTTCGCCATGCTGATGATCTTTATCGGTCCGCTGATTTCCCAAGCGATGCCGATGGATCATCACGCCGGCATGTCGATGGAAATGTCCATGGACGCGCCGAGCTGCCATGGCGCCGCCAAGCCTGCGACCGATCACCACAAAGCACCCGACGAACACCACGTGCTCTGGGAAAAGTGCGGCTATTGCAGCCTGCTCTTCAGTTGCCCGGCGCTGCCTGGCAGCGTGTCGTTTGTCACCCTCGGCAGCCCGCCGCCCGCCAACGCCCTGACCCCCGCCCCACGCCTGGGCCATGCCCGGCAAACCGTGTTCCCCGGTGCCCGCAGCCGCGCCCCGCCCATCATCGCGTAAGCACTTCACACCGTTACTTCACCCCGGCCGACTTTAGACAGACAGCCGCAGGCTGCTGGCCGTGTTGTTTACGAATGAATGATGGAATTTTTCATGTCCAGGTTTTCTGCTGACACCCGTTTGGGATGTACTCCCGTTTTCGCCGTTCTGTGTGGCGCGCTGCTGGTTCCTCAGGTCCACGCCGACGAGCCTGCCGACCAGAACGAACTGAGCCCGACGGTGATCACCGCCATTGCCCCCAGCTCACCACTGACCGTCGTCACCAACCCGAAAGACCCGCGCCAACCGGTGCCCGCCAGCGATGGCGGCGACTACCTCAAGACCATCCCCGGCTTCGCCCTGGTGCGCAACGGCGGCACCAACGGCGACCCGGTGCTGCGGGGCATGTTCGGCTCACGCCTGAACATCCTCACCAACGGCAGCATGATGCTCGGCGCCTGCCCCGGCCGGATGGATGCGCCCACCTCCTATATCTCACCGGAAACCTACGACAAGCTCACCGTGATCAAAGGCCCGCAAACCGTGCTCTGGGGCCCGGGCGCTTCAGCCGGCACGGTCCTGTTCGAGCGCGAGCCCGAGCAATTCGGCGAGCTGGGCACGCGGGTCAACGCCAGCATCCTGGCGGGCTCCAACGGGCGTTTCGACAAAGTCGTCGACGCAGCAGCCGGCGGGCCGCTGGGTTATGTGCGGGTGATCGGCAACCAGGCCCACGCCGATGACTACAAGGACGGCAACAACGACACCGTCGCCTCGCGCTACGACAAGTGGAACGGCGACGTGGCCGTGGGCTGGACCCCGGACGCCGACACCCTGCTGGAACTCAGCGCCGGCCGTGGCGATGGCGAAGCCCGCTACGCCGGGCGTGGCATGGACGGTTCGCAGTTTTTGCGCGAGAGCCTCGGATTGCGCTTCGAGAAATCGAACATCGGCGAGGTGCTGGATAAGGTCGAAGCGCAGGTCTACTACAACTACGCCGACCACGTGATGGACAACTACACCCTGCGCGTCCCGTCGGGCACCGGGATGATGGCCGGTCCCATGGCGGCCAACGTCGACCGCCGCACCCTCGGCGCCCGTATCAAGGCCACCTGGCGCTGGGCCGATGTGCAGTTGATCAGCGGCATTGATGCACAAACCAACGAACACCGCGAACGCAGCGCCATGGGCGTCGACACCTACAAGGACCTGCCCCGCAGCAAGGACGCCAACTTCCACAACTACGGGGTGTTCGGCGAACTGACCTGGTACGCCGCCGACCGCGACCGGCTGATCACCGGCGCCCGCGTCGACCGCGCCTCGGCCAAGGATTTCCGGCAAACCATCAGCTCCGGGATGATGAGCAGCCCCAACCCCACCGCCGGTAAAACCCGCGCCGATACGCTGCCGTCGGGCTTTGTGCGCTACGAGCACGATCTGGCGGACAGCCCTGCCACCCTGTACGCAGGGCTTGGGCATTCGGAGCGTTTCCCTGATTACTGGGAGCTGTTTTCTCCCGACACCGGGTCGGTCGGTTCCGTGAATGCCTTCGACGGTGTGAAGCCTGAAAAAACCACCCAGCTGGATTTTGGCCTGCAATACAAATCCGCCGATCTCGACGCCTGGGCCTCGGGCTACGTCGGCCAGGTGCGTGATTTCATCCTGTTCGACTACCAGCCGGGAATGATGGGCACCACCTCCCAGGCGCGCAATGTGGACGCGCGAATCATGGGCGGTGAATTGGGCGCAGCCTACAAGCTGACCGCCAACTGGAAGGCCGATGCCACCTTCGCCTACGCCTGGGGCAAGAACAGCAGCGACGGCAAACCGCTGCCGCAAATCCCGCCGCTGGATGCGCGCTTCGGGCTGACCTACAGCCAGGACGACTGGAGTGCCGGTGCTTTGTGGCGGGTGGTCGCGGCGCAAAACCGCATCGACCAGAACAAGGGCAACGTGGTGGGCAAGGACTTCGACAAAAGCTCGGGGTTTGGCGTGTTCTCGCTGAACGCGGCGTATCGCATCAACAAGAATTTCAAGGTCAGCACCGGCGTCGACAACCTGTTCGGCAAGGCGTACGCCGAGCACCTGAACCTGGCCGGCAACGCCGGGTTCGGCTACCCGGCCAATGACCCGCAAGCCATCAAGGAACCGGGGCGCACGCTCTGGACCAAGGTGGACATGAGCTTCTAAGCGCATCGCAGGCAAGCCAGCTCCCACAGTTGCAATGCATTCCCTTGTGGGAGCGGGCTTGCCCGCGATGGCGTCCTCGATAACACAAAAAATCCAAGCCTTTGCGGAGCACCCTGATGAACCCACCGAAGATTTCCTTCTACAACCTGGCCTGGCGCTGGCATTTCTACGCCGGGCTGTTTGTCGCGCCGTTCATGGTGCTGCTGGCCCTGACCGGCATCATCTACCTGTTCAAACCCCAACTCGACCCGCTGATGTACGGCAACCTGCTGACCGTGCAAAGCGCCGAACACGCGCTGAGTGCCGACGAGCAACTGCAACGTGCCCAGGCTGCCTATCCACAAGGCAAGATCAGCAAGTACCTGCCACCTGCCGACGCCACCAGCAGCGCGCAATTCGTGATGCACAACGACGGGCGCGAAGTGACTGTATTCGTCGACCCGTATCGCGGCACCGTGCTCGGCGAACAGGACGCCAAGTACAACCTGCAAGCCATCGCCCGCGCGCTGCATGGCGAGTTGATGATCGGCACCGTCGGTGATCGCCTGGTGGAACTGGCCGCCGGCTGGGGCGTGATGCTGGTGATTTCGGGCGTGTATCTGTGGTGGCCGCGAGGCAAGTCGGCGGCGGGCATTCTGTGGCCGCGGCTGGGCAGTCGCGGCCGCTTGTTCTGGCGCGATTTGCACGCGGTTGCCGGTTTCTGGGGCGCGGCGTTCCTGCTGGTGATGCTGCTCAGCGGCATGACCTGGACCGGCTTCTGGGGCAAGCAATACGCCGAGCTGTGGAATAAATTCCCGGCGGCCATGTGGAACAACGTGCCGCAGTCCGACCAGCAGGCCCGCAGCCTCAACACCGCGAGCCAACAAACCGTGCCGTGGGCCATGGAAAACACGCCGATGCCGATGTCTGGCGAGCATGCCGAGCACATGAAGCTCGCCGGCATGAGCCAGGGCCCGGCAGCCCCGAGTATCCGCCTGCAACAGGTGGTCGACCTCGCCAACTCACGCAAGGTCGAGCCCGGCTACAGCATCACCTTCCCCACCACTGCCGAAGGCGTGTTCACCCTCGCGGTGTTCGCCAACGACCCGCGCAATGACGCCACCCTGCATGTGGACCAATACTCCGGCAAGGTCCTGGCCGATGTGCGCTGGGAGCACTACAACAGCGTGGCGCGGGTTACCGAATCGGGCGTGATGCTGCACGAAGGCAAGATGTTTGGCGTGGTCAATCAGATCATCGTGCTGCTGATTTGCCTGATGATCCTGCTCAGCGCCGTCAGCGGTGTGGTGATCTGGTGGAAGCGTCGGCCACAGGGCAGCCTGGGGGTTCCACCGTTGCGCCATGACCTGCCGAAATGGAAAACCGCGATGGTGATCATGCTCGGGCTGGCGATTGTCTTTCCGCTGGTGGGCGCCTCGCTGATCGTGGTCTGGGCACTGGATCGCCTGGTGCTTTCACGGTGGTTTGGCCAACGTGAATCTGCCTCAGGTTCAGCGTGAAACAGACGAGATGCCCTACCTAGAGGCGTTATGTAGTCTTACGCGGGCTTTCGCCCACGCCGCACAAAGTGTTATGTTGTAACACTTAATGTGTTTTCCCACTCGCCGCGCCCTGCGGCGAGTACCGTCTCGAAGAAGCGATTTATCGTCCGATGAACAAGTACCTTGCGTCCGGCCTGTGCCTGCTCGCCCTGCAAAACACTGCCCAGGCCCTGACGCTTCCCGCCAGTGCCGTCTCAGCCCCCGCCGTCGACGACGAGCGCGTCGACCTGAACACCCCGACCACGGCAGGTTCACGCCTGAACCTCACGGCCCTGCAAACCCCGGGCAGCGTTGAAAGCCAGACCGGCGAGCAGATTCGCGCCCGGGGCGATGCCACGGTGCAGGACGCGATTTCCCGGGCCACCGGCATCAGCCGCACCGGCACGCCGGGCGACGGTGGTACCTCGTTGTCGGCACGCGGGTTCACCGGCCAGAGCTCGGTGCTGCAGTTGTACGACGGCGCGCGCATGTTCGATGGCGCGGGCACTTCCACCTTCCCGGTGGACACCTGGTCCGTTGAGCGGGTGGACGTACTGCGCGGCCCGGCCTCGGTGATGTACGGCCAGGGCGCCACCGGCGCGGTGATCAACACCATCGCGAAGAAACCCTTCGAGGGCGAGATCGAAAACCATATCCGCCTGGGCTACGGTTCTTATGACCGCCAGCAGCAAGCCCTCGACAGCGGCGGCTCGCTGACCGACACCCTGAGCTATCGCCTGAACATCAACCGCCTGCGCAGCAACGGCTTCATCGACCGTGGCGACTCCGGCAGCGACTTCGTCAGCGGTGCCCTGCGCTGGCAGGCGGCGGATAACCTGAGCTTCACCCTGGCCTCCGACTACGGCGACCAGACCCCGCAAAACGACTACGGCACACCGCTGATCAACGGCCAGTTGCACAAGGGCCTGCGGGACAAGAACTACAACGTCAGCAACGATATCCAGCACTACAACGACCAGTGGACGCGCCTGACCAGCGAGTGGCAGATCAACGACAACGTCACCGCCACCAACGAACTGTCCTACCTGAAAAACCAGCGGCGCTGGCAGAACGCCGAGAGCTACAACTACGTCGACGGCGGCCTGGTGCGCCAGAGCTACCTGGGCATCAAGCACAACCAGGAACAGGTGGGCGACCGCCAGACCTTCACTTTCAAGCACACGCTGTTCGGCCTCGACAGCCAGACGGTGACGGGGGTGGAGTACAACCGCATTCGCTTCCGCCTGGCCAGCAACTCGCCGTTCGATGACCTGACGAGCGCCGGCCAACCGGTGGACATCCACCACCCGGTACCGAAGCCGTTTGAAAGCGCCAGCCCCTTCGTCCCGCAGTCCGTCAGCACCACCAAACAGCTGGCCGCGTTCGCCGAAAACCGCCTGCAACTGACCGATAAACTGTCGCTGATCACCGGCGTGCGCCGCGATTACCTGCACATCGACAGTGACTCCCTGGTGGATGGCAGCGACTCCAACAAGACCTTTACCGGCAACAACTGGAAAGCCGGCCTGGTCTACGCGATCACCCCGGACACCTCGGTCTACGGCCAATACGCCACCAGCACTGACGGCGTTGGCAGCCTGATCACCCTGAGCCCGAGCCAGCAGCAGTTCGGCCTGTCCACCGCCAAGCAAACCGAGATCGGCCTCAAGCAGGCGTTCTGGGATTCCCGTGGTGAATGGACCCTGGCGGCCTACCACATCGTCAAAAAGAAACTGTTGGTGAGCGTTCCAGGCACCACCCTCAAGGAACAAGTCGGCCAGCAATCCTCCAACGGCCTGGAAGCCAGCCTCGACCTGCAACTGCCCGATGCCTGGCAACTGCAAGCCAACGCTGCGATCGTGCGGGCGCAGTACGACGACTTCTCCGAAGTGGTCAACGGCCAGTCCGTGTCCCGCGACGGTAACCGCCCCACCGACGTGCCGCGTCGCACCGCCAACCTGTGGCTGAGCAAGGCCATCAATGACGACGTGCGTGCCGGTGCGGGTGTGCGTTATGTAGACTCGCGTTTCGCCAACACCGCCAACACCAGCGAAGTGCCGAGCTACACCGTGGTCGACGCCAGCGTTTCATGGAAAGCCATGCGCAACACGACATTGGGCCTGCAATTGAATAACCTGTTCGACCGCACTTACGCCGTCAGCCAATACAACGACGGCCAGCAATGGATCCTGGGCGAGCCGCGCTCGTTCTTCGTGACGGCGGACTACACCTTCTAACTGAACGCAACACTGTCCAAATGTGGGAGCGGGCTTGCTCGCGAATGCGGTGTGTCAGGCACTGTATCTGTTACTGATCCACCGCTTTCGCGAGCAAGCCCGCTCCCACATTTGTCCTGTGTTGGACCTGAGAGTAAAGATGACCTCACTCAACCTCACCGCCCTCGCCTGGACCCCACCAGGCCACGAGCACTGTCATCACCAGTTCCAACTGCGTGACGCCAGCCTGCACGTGAACGCCGGTGAGTTCGTCGGGCTGATCGGCCCCAACGGCAGCGGCAAGACCAGCCTGCTGCGCTGCGCCTATCGGTTCAGCAAACCGGCTGACGGTGAGGTGCTGCTGGAACACCAGAACGTCTGGAAGCAATCCTCGAAGTGGTGCGCGCAACGCATTGCCGTGGTGCTCCAGGAGTTTCCCGACGCCTTCGGCCTGCGGGTGGATGAAGTGGTCGCCATGGGCCGCACACCGCACAAGGGCCTGTTCGACAGCGATACGCTTGAAGACCAGGACCTGATCCGCCAGGCCCTCGATAACGTCGGCCTGCTGGGCTTTGAAGACCACGCCTTCGCCACCCTCTCGGGCGGAGAAAAACAGCGGGTGATCCTCGCCCGCGCCCTGGCCCAGCAACCGCAACTGCTGATCCTCGACGAACCGACCAACCACCTCGACCCGCGCTACCAGCTGCAATTGCTGCAACTGGTCAAGCGCCTGAACATCGGCACCCTGGCCAGCATTCACGACCTGAACCTGGCCGCCGCGTTCTGCGATCGGCTGTACGTGATCAACCACGGGCGCATCGTCGCCAGCGGCACACCTCACCAAGTGCTGACCGCCGAATTACTGCGCGAAGTGTTCGGCGTTGAAGCATTGATCGACACTCACCCCTTGTCCGGCTACCCCCGAATCACCTGGATAACCCAACCATGATCCTGCGCTCCCTGCTGTCTCTCGCGTTGCTGCTCGGCACTTCCCAAGCGTTCGCCGAAGCGACCCATTACCCGCTGAAAATCCAGAGCTGCAACCGCGAAGTGACCTTCGCCGAGGCACCAAAACACGCGGTCAGCCACGACATCAACATGACCCAGATGATGCTCGCCCTGGGCCTCAAGTCGCACATGGCCGGCTACAGCGGCGTGACCGGCTGGAAGTCGGTCACCCCGGAAATGGCGCAGATTCTCGACGGCCTGCCGGAACTGGCGAGCAAATACCCGTCGGTGGAAACCCTGCTCAACGCCAACGTCGACTTCTTCTTCGCCGGCTGGGACTACGGCATGCGCGTCGGTGGCGACCTCACCCCGCAAACCCTGCAACCGTTGGGCATCAACGTCTACGAGCTGACCGAGTCCTGTGCCTTCGTGATGAAGCGCCCGGCGGCCACCCTGGAAGACACCTATAACGACCTGCGCAACCTGGGCAAGATCTTCGACGTGCAGGACCGCGCCAATGCACTGATCGCGCAGATGCAGGCACAGGTCGCCCAAGTGCAGGAAAACCTGCCGGCCGACAAGCCTCGCGTGTTCCTCTACGACAGCGGCGAAGACCGCGCCATGACCTCCGGCCGCCTGGGCATGCCCCAGGCGCTGATCGACGCCGCCGGTGGGCGCAACATTCTCGATGACGTGGACGCCAGCTGGACCCGGGTCAACTGGGAAACCGTGGTGGAGCGCAACCCGCAGGTCATCGTGATCGTCGACTACAGCGAAATCACCGCCGAGCAAAAAGAGCAGTTCCTGCTGAACAACCCGGCGCTGCAATCGGTGGACGCGATCAAGAACCAGCGCTTTATCGTCATCCCCTACGTGCAAGCCACGCCGGGCATCGACAACGTGCTGGCGGTTGAAACCCTGGCCAAGGGGTTTCACGGCGAATGATTACCCGTCGCTATGCCCTGCTGCTGAGTGCCCTCGGCGCGTTGTTGCTGATCTCGTGCGTGGTCTCGCTGGGGTTCGGCTCGGCGCGGGTACCGGTGGACGTGGTGTGGCGGATCCTGCTGCATAAAGCCTTCGGCGTTGGCGAGATGGACTGGAGCGCGGGGCAGGAACATATCGTGTGGCTGATCCGCGTGCCGCGCATGTTGCTCGGTGCCCTGGTGGGCGCCGGGCTGGCGTTGATCGGTGCGGTGTTGCAGGCGGTAACGCGCAACCCGCTGGCGGATCCGCACCTGCTGGGCGTGACTTCCGGTGCCACCCTCGGCGCGGTGATCGTGGTGCTGCATGTGGGTGAAGTGATCGGCTTGCTGACCCTGCCCATCGCCGCGTTCATCGGTGCGTTGCTGAGCATGATCGTGGTGCTGGCGGTGGCCAGTCGCAACGGTCGGCTGGAGAGTGACCGCCTGCTGCTGTGCGGGGTGGCGGTGTCGTTCGTGATGATGGCGGTGGCGAATTTGCTGCTGTTCATGGGCGACCATCGCGCGGCCTCGGCGGTGATGTTCTGGATGCTCGGCGGCCTCGGGTTGGCGCGCTGGGAACTACTGGCCATTCCCTTCGCCACGGTGTTGCTGGGGCTGGTTTTGCTGCTGGGGATGGCTCGCCCGTTGAATGCGCTGATGGCCGGCGAACAGATCGCCGTGACCCTGGGCCTGAACGCGCGCAATGTGCGGCTCAAGGTGTTCCTGATCGCCTCGCTGATGACCGGCGTGCTGGTGTCCATCAGCGGCTCCATCGGCTTTGTCGGGCTGATGGTGCCGCACATTGCCCGGCGCCTTGTAGGTGCCGAACACCGGCGTTTGCTGCCGGTGTGCGTGCTGTTGGGCAGTGTGTTCCTGGTGTGGGTGGATGTGGCGGCCCGCACAATGATTGCCCCCGAAGACCTGCCCATCGGCGTGGCCACGGCGGCCATTGGCGGGCTGTTTTTTATCGGGCTGATGCGGCGGCGTTAACCCCCCTGGTCGGCCTGCTTGAATGCATGCAACAAGCGCCGCGCCACCTGGCTGCGGGGTTGCCAGAAGCGATCGGTTTCCAGGATGGTCAGCTTGCCCGAGGTCGCCAACCGGCGGATCACCTCGCTGGGCTTGACCTTCACCACACCCGTGTCTTCGTCGATCCAGTCATCGCGCAGCAACTGGCTTTCGTCCGCGTGATAGCTGGGCTCATACACAATCAACGCGCCGTGCACCGGGGTGAAGTAGTACCGCGCCCCCGCGATCTTGTCCTGGCGCAGCATCTCGATGAACCCGCGGATTTCCTTCTGGGCAATGAAGTTGTGGGCCAGGCCTTCTTCGTAGCGATCCGCCAGATGCTGGCGCTCGGTGTCGAGCTTGAACAACTGCTGGACGCCCATCACCTTGTAGCCCGCCGGGTAGCGGGTCGATGTGCCGGGGTAGCCGAGGTTCATGATGCCTTCGAACAATGCCTTGTAGGCCGGTGTGTCCGGCCGCAGTCCCACGGCCACCGAGGGGCCCGGGTCTGCCACCGGTTGCACGGCGATGAAGGTGTCGCTGTCGCCGTTGCCCAGCACCGCTCCCAGCCGCGCCTGGTGCTCCAGCGGCACAACCTGTTGCCATACCTGGCGCGCGGCATCGTCCGGGTGGGCGCACAACGGGCCCAGGGCCATGCGGGTATCGCGCACTGCCAGTGTCGTGGCCAGGCGCTTTATCCGGGGCAACAAGGCATCCCAGAACGGGCTGCTGTCGAGTACCCGCAGCTCGCCGGACTCCACCAGTTTCAACACATGGCTGTCGATGCTGCCACGACTGTTGAGGTGTTTCAGATACGCCGCCTGCCGGCGGCTGGAATCCCAGTCCGGGTCGATCCTCACCGCCTGATACCGAAACAGTGAGCCGTCGGCACATGACACATGCAACGCCAGGAACCGCTCACTCTGTGCCACCCGCAAAAAGCTCAGCGCCGCCAGCACCACAGCCGGAGCCATCAGTTGCGCGTAGCCTTCGGCCTGGGGCAACTCGGGCGCAGCACGCTGCGGCAGCCTCAGATACAGGCCTTGCAGGCTGTACCCGCTCGGCAACTGCCCGCGCAGGAACGCCCGGTCGAGGGCAAAGCCCAGGTCGTCGCCCTTGACCGGCGCACAGGCGACAAAATGCCCATTGTCGGAGGACTTGAGAATCACGCCAAAGCTCAAATCGGCGCGCCCCTGGGCGTATTGATGACCATAGCGTGCCGCGTCGTCAGCATGCTTGAACACCGGGCCCAGCTGCCGATCCGCCACGGCATGGACCGCCGCCTGCGGCGCAACGTAGGCCAGGCCGGGCATCCAGCCCGGCAGCACACGCTGGGCAGAGCCCCACAACGGGCCGCCCTCCAGTACCTGCAAAGTCCCCACCCGCGCCAGCTGATTGACCAGCTCGGTGGGGCTCTTGCGGCCACTGCGCATCTGCTGCTCGACGGCATTGCTGTAAGGGTCGTGCAACGCCAGGCTGTTGGGGGCCAGGGAGGTTTCCAGGTGGCTGAGCAACTGCGTCGCTTCGTTGCGCCGGGCCGAATCCAGCAAGCTGCGCTCGGCGTCCTGGGTACTGAAACCGATGAGTGAGCCGTCGGGCGTCAGCAGGTATTCGTGGGTCCACAGGTGACCCGACTTCAGGGCGGTCTCCAGTACTTTGGTCGAGAACAGGTTTTGATACACCGCGTTTTCTTCAGAGGGTAACCAGAACTCCAGCACCCGGGCGACACGTGACCGGTAGCGCGCGACCATTTTCCAACCAGGGGCCAGCAGCGCCTGGCTGACGTCCAGGCCCGGCAGGATGACGTTCGGGTCGAAGTCTTCACTCAACACCGGCACCGCCAGGGTCACGACAAACTTGCCGTTGCGCTGCAACACCAGCCCGCCTTGCAGCGTGTCGCGCTGTGTGCCCAGCTGTTGGTGGACGTAACGCACCGCATCGGCCTGGTTGCTGAACAGCGGGCTCAATGGGCGACGCATAAAGTTGGCGAAGGCGGTCCATGGGGCCTGGCTGACATCCAGTTTACCCGCCAACGCCCAGCATTCGCTCGGCACCAAAACGCTCAACCAGCTCAACTTCGCCACTTCGTTGACAAACCCGACCGCCGAGAGCTGCCCGCTGGCCATCAAGGTCTGCACGTCTTCATAGACCCCCGACGGCTGGCGGACCGGGTTGAACAGCGTCGATGCCACCGGCGTTTGTACCTGCAGCAGCGCCTGGTCCAGTGTCGAGATAAACACCGGCAAGCCCGTCAGTGCGCCTGTCTCCCGTTGGCGCTTGGCCTCGACGGTGGCACTGGCCAGATCCCCGGCCGAAATAAAATGCTGCGCCAGCCAGTGTACGGCGGTGGTCAGCCCCTGTGGCATCCAGTTGCGCCGGTAAACCAAGGCGTGCAGTTGATAACCCGCGGGGTAAATGAACTCGCCTTCGTCATCCACGGCAAACACGGCGCTCAAGGCGAACAGCCCGGCCCTATCCCAGGCGGGTACAAGCTCGGAGCAGACAAAGGCGTCCTGATCGCGATGCTTGAGCATGAAACCGAAACCGGTTTGCGTCGGTGCTTCATGGTCCAGGCGCGTGTGCAGTGCCCGAGCCGCGTCAGCGGCACTGGCGCAGACCGGGCCATAGGCAATCTGCTCCGGACGTTCGCGCCGGGGTATCGGCAGGCGTGGCCGCCAGTGTTCGGCGATCAGCCCCGGCGCGCCCCACAACGGGTTGGCCTGCACCACCCGCACGCTGCCGGCCGCCGCCACCTGGCTGATCCACTCCCGCGCCGTCAGCGTGCCGCTGGCCAGGTTGAGGGCCGTTGGGCTGCGATGGGGCAAGGGGTCGAGCGCCTTGAACAGGTTCGCCTGGGCGGCAGAGTCGATCAGGTCATACGCCAGCAAACAATCTTCGGCGCCCGACAGGTAGGCCACGGACACCTGTTGGCGATTGCGGATCAGCGTGTGCACGTCCAGGGCGCTGAACATCTGCGCCTCCAGGCAGGCATCGTCCCGCGACCAGCCCGGGCGCTGCAGGCGCTCGGGTTCCAGCAACGAAACCCCGCGGCTGGAACCGTACACGGCCTTGAGCATGTGACCGGGCGGGAGCAGTGAGCGGCCCTTGACGTCCTGAGGGTAGACAACGCCCAGGGCAAAGCGCCCGGCGTCGCTGGCCGGCAATGGCTCAGTGGCCACGTAGAGACCGTCCGGGCGCTGCAGGATATAGCCGCAGTATTCGCCCTCACGCCAGCTGCCGATTTGCCCGTGGGCATAGCGTGCCGCGTCTTCTACCTGGAGAAACCCGCGGCTCAGTTGCGGGCGGGGTGCCAGTGCGTAAGGTCGCCAGGTGTCGGCGACCAGCCCCGCCACATCCCACAACGTGCCCGGTTGCAACACCGACAGCGCCCCGGCGGCGGCGACCTTTTGGATCATCTCGTGGGGCGTCACGGTGGCGGCCCGCAGTTCATCCCCCAGCCCGTTGTCCGTCACCCGGCCATCGGGCAGCACCTGGTAGAGCTGGCTTTCCTCGGCCGAGCCGGATGCGTCATAGGCCAACTGAGCGCCGTCCGCCGTGCTGAGGTAGAAGGCCAGATTGCTCTCGGGGTGGATGCGCATCGCGGCAATCCCCTGGGCAAAATCCGTGGTGTCGATAAAGCCCTCGTACAACCAGGGTTCGGCGCCGATGCCGGTGGCGTCCGGTGCGCTGCGGCAGTACCAGCCACGCAGGGCGAAGCCTGGCGGCAGGCTGGCATTGCCAAAAACATTCGCCAACACGAAAAGGGTTTCGCCGGCGGGTATCGGTGCGCAAGGCTCGCTGACCACATACTGCTCTGCACTCGAGTGCTTGAGGATGCAACCGACTCGCCGGCCATCCGCCGTTGCCTGCATACGGTCATGGGCATAACGGGCGGCGGTTGCCAGGTCAGTGAAAACCCAGCTCAGCGGCGTATCAATGGGGGCTGCGGCGGCGAAAGGCGTTTCGGGTTCCCAGGTGGCCGGGACCCGGCCCTGGACGTTGTACCAGGTCTCATCCGCCAGCAGCACCGTCAACTCACCGAGTTTTACCAGCTCTTTGATCAGCCCTTCACGCGTGCCGTCAAACCCTTGTACGCGGGCCACACCCTGGCCATCGCGTTCAACTTGTGCCAGGTACTCGCCGAATTCACGCTCGGCCCGAGAGCCGCTGACAGCGTATTTGATCAACGTACCGTTCGTTCCGCTGGTGTAAAGCACCTTGATCTGATCGGAAAAAACCAGCGTCATGTCGATCGCTTGAGTCGACGGTGTACTGATCAGGAACGCCAGCTGTCGCGAGGTTTTTTGAGGATAGTTGGCACGCACCTCGGCCAGGTCGTAGACAGGTCGATTGAACTCGCCAACCATTTGGTGCCCTTCAAGCTCGACCCGCGTCAGAGCGTTGTCGGTGGGCAATGCCCCGCCCCACAACGACAGCCACCTGTCAGGGTCTGACAGCCTGGAGGCCACAAACAGCCCATCGCTGCGCTTGAAGATGTAAGCCTGGAGAAAAGAGCCGTGGGGTGAACCCACCTTGTAATGCAGGTAGCGTGCGACATCATCGGCAGTGACGAAGGCAGGGCTCAGCGACGCATGGACTTTCGCGAAGGCCCTCCATTGCGCTCCTACCACCCCGGCCTTGTCCCATACCCGTCCGGGCTCAACCACCGTCAGCGTGCCCACGGCAGCCACTTGCCGGACAAACTCGGAAGGGCTCAAGGTAGCGTCCTTCAAGCGTCCGTCGAGATCCGCGCCGCGATTGGCGAACAGCTGGGACTGCGCCTGCGAGCCGGTGCAGTGGTACATCAGCAGCGCGCCGTCGTTGGCGCGCAAGTAAAAGTGCAATCCCAGGTCGTCGGTCCCCGCCATCATCACCACGGCAGCCAACGCAGAAGCCGTGAAGAAGTTTTCCGCCAGCCACGACTCTTTCGCCACGGTCGGTTTCGCTTGCGGTGATAGGGAGCAGTAAATACCGAAGGTCAAAAACTCACTGTCCGCCTTGTGCACTTTTGGCAGTGACAACTTGCCACTGGTCAGCGCAAACGCTGCCTTGAGTTCATCCGACGGAAATTCGGCCACGTACTGGTTCGACGCGCTTTTGTACAGGTAGCCAAAGAGACTCTCCTGCCGTGCAAACCCCAGCGGCGGCAAGACTGATCGCACCGCGTCCTGCCACCGGCGGCTGACTTGGCTGGCGAGAGGCGCCAGTGCGTCCTGCCCGATTTGCGACAGGGTTTGATTGAGGGTCCACGGCGCCAGCAGTTGGCCAGGCTTTCCACCCAGCTCGGCGTTGGCAACGATGACCCGCAGGTAGCCGGCCCTGGCCGTCTCATTGATAAAGGCGATGTAGTCGTCGAAATCGGCCGCAGGCTTGGCCGCCATCAACTGGTTCAAGAAGCTGGCCTCAGTCGCAGAGCCGCTGCTTTCATACTGGATGAGCGAGCCATAGAACCCGGACAGGTAGTAACGGGTGCACAGCATGCGCACCTGGATGATGATGCGCAGGATATTGATGGGGAAAAAGCTGCGATCCAGGCGGCGCTGCGCGCCTGTCCAGTGCTGTATCTGCGCGGAGCGTCGGGTGCCATCCTCGCCGCGCGAACTGTACAGGGCGTGAACGCTGTGGCCCTCGTACGCCAGGAAATTCCTGTTGGCATCGACCTTGAGCAGGTCGCTCTGGAAGTCGAATGCAGTGGCGGTGCCGGCCACCGGCACGCTTGGCAGGTACATCCCGTCATCACGCTTGAAAACCAGCCCGCCAAATACCGTCTCGCGCCGGTTGCCGATCTGTTGATGCGCCCAATGGGCGGCATCATGGTCGGTGACGAATGCCGGCCCCAGATGGGGAACCGGCCTGCGCGTGCTCGCCGCTTGATCGTCTTGAATGTGAGTACTGTCCATGTTCATCGTCACTTGAGTGAAGTTAAGAAAACTGGCGCTGCCCCTGGGTTGCCGGGGGCACCAGGCAGGCTTCACTTTCAAGGGTTTGGCTGGACGCAGGCATTAGATAGTTAAGGCTCGGGGCGCCAGGCACCATCAGGGTGCGCCTGCACGCACAGCCCGCGTTGATTGGCGCCGCATTGGTGCATCGCCCACCCCCACAGCCCGGTCACAGCTCGCGCGCACCACGATTGCGCGCCCCGGCACAGCCTTTGCAATCACTCCCTCATCACATCATTGAGTCATGGAGATTGCACAATGAAGCGTCGCAGCTTGATCAAGGCTTTCACACTGTCGGCATCCATCGCCGCGATGGGCATGACCTGGACGGTACAGGCCGCCGAGACCATCAAGGTCGGCATCCTGCACTCGCTGTCCGGGACCATGGCGATCTCCGAGACCTCGCTCAAAGACATGGCGCTGATGACCATCGACGAGATCAACGCCAAGGGCGGCGTGAACGGCAAGATGCTTGAACCGGTAGTGGTGGACCCGGCTTCCAACTGGCCGCTGTTCGCTGAAAAGGGCCGCCAGTTGCTGACCCAGGACAAGGTCGCCGTGGTGTTCGGTTGCTGGACCTCGGTGTCGCGCAAATCGGTATTGCCGGTGTTCGAAGAACTCAACGGCCTGCTGTTCTACCCGGTGCAATACGAAGGCGAAGAGATGTCGCCGAACGTGTTCTATACCGGTGCGGCGCCGAACCAGCAGGCGATCCCGGCGGTGGAATACCTGATGAGCGAAGAGGGCGGCGGCGCCAAGCGCTTCTTCCTGCTGGGCACCGACTACGTGTACCCGCGCACCACCAACAAGATTCTGCGTTCGTTCCTGCACTCCAAAGGCGTAGCGGATAAAGACATCGAAGAGGTCTACACCCCGTTCGGCCACAGCGATTACCAGACCATCGTGGCCAACATCAAAAAATTCTCCGCCGGTGGCAAGACCGCAGTGATCTCCACCGTGAACGGCGACTCCAACGTGCCGTTCTACAAAGAGCTGGCCAACCAGGGCCTGAAGGCTACCGACGTACCGGTCGTCGCCTTCTCCGTGGGTGAAGAAGAACTGCGCGGCATCGACACCAAGCCGCTGGTGGGCAACCTCGCCGCCTGGAACTACTTCCAGTCGGTGGAGAACCCGGTGAACAAGAAATTCGTCGCCGACTGGAAAGCCTACGCCAAGGCCCACAACCTGCCGGGCGCGGATAAAGCCGTGACCAACGACCCGATGGAAGCCACCTACGTGGGCATCCACATGTGGGCGCAGGCGGTGGAGAAAGCCAAGTCCACCGACGTCGACAAAGTGCGTGAAGCCATGGCCGGGCAGACCTTTGCCGCGCCGTCCGGTTTCACCCTGACCATGGACAAGACCAACCACCACCTGCACAAGCCGGTGATGATCGGTGAGATCCAGTCTGACGGGCAGTTCTCGGTGGTGTGGCAGACCCAGGAGCCGATTCGTGCCCAGCCGTGGAGCCCGTATATCCCTGGCAACGACAAGAAGCCGGATTACGCCGTCAAGAGCAACTAAGACCGACTCGGTCTAAATGTGGGAGCGGGCTTGCTCGCGAAAGCGGTGTGTCAGTCGACGCATCCGAAACTGAGCCAGCGCTTTCGCGAGCAAGCCCGCTCCCACATTGTCCGTGCATGATCAGGACATTTTGTATGCCCACTGCCCTATACCGCTTCATCCTCGCCGCCCTGCTGTTGCTGCCCCTCGCCGCACACGCCAGCGACGCCGAAGACTTCATCAACGCCAACCCGATGCAACAAGCCAAGCTGCTCCAGGACTGGGCCGCCCAGCCCGACCCGGCGCGCATCGAGCTGGTGGACGCCCTGCAACAAGGCCAGATCAGCGTCAACGGCGAAACCAAGACCGTACGCCTGAACAACCGCCTGCGCGGCCTGATCGACAACGTGCAAGCCAGCCAGGAATTGCTCGCTGCCGACCCCAAGGTGCGCCTTGCCGCCGCCCAGACTCTGCAAAAAAGTGCACAACCTGCGCAGCTGAAATTCCTCGACCAGCAACTCGCCGGCGAAACCAATGATGACGTACACACAGCCCTCAGTCTCGCCCTGGCCAACCTGCAACTGGTAGACCCCGACCCGGCCGTGCGCCTGGCCGCCGTGCGCTTGCTCGGCGGCACCGGCGACCCGCTGGCCCGCACTCGCCTGGAAGCCTTGCTCGCTCCCGGCGTCGAAGCCGACGCCACGGTGCACACCGCCGCCGAGACCAGCCTGGCCCAGGTCAAACGCAAACTGATGGTGGGCGAGATTCTCGGCCAGGCCTTCAGCGGCATGTCCCTGGGCTCGATCCTGCTGCTGGCGGCGCTCGGCCTGGCGATCACCTTCGGCCTGCTCGGGGTGATCAACATGGCCCACGGCGAGATGCTGATGCTCGGCGCCTACTCCACCTATGTGGTGCAGTTGCTGATGCAGCGCTACGTGCCCCAGGCCATCGAGTTCTACCCGCTGATCGCGCTGCCGGTGGCGTTTTTTGTCACCGCCGCCATCGGCATGGCCCTGGAGCGCACGGTGATTCGTCACCTCTACGGCCGCCCGCTGGAAACCCTGCTCGCCACCTGGGGCATCAGCCTGATGCTGATCCAGCTGGTGCGCCTGGTGTTCGGCGCGCAGAACGTAGAAGTGGCCAACCCCGAGTGGCTGTCCGGCGGGATCCAGGTGCTGCCCAACCTCGTGCTGCCGTACAACCGCATCGTGATCATCGCTTTCGCGCTGTTCGTGGTGGTGCTGACCTGGCTGCTGCTGAACAAGACGCGCCTGGGCCTCAACGTGCGGGCCGTGACCCAGAACCGCAACATGGCCGCCTGCTGCGGCGTGCCCACCGGACGCGTGGACATGCTCGCCTTTGGCCTCGGCTCCGGCATAGCGGGCCTCGGTGGCGTGGCCCTGAGCCAGATCGGCAACGTCGGCCCGGACCTCGGCCAGAGCTACATCATCGACTCGTTCCTGGTGGTGGTACTCGGCGGTGTCGGCCAGTTGGCCGGTAGCGTCATGGCCGCCTTCGGCCTGGGGATAGCCAACAAGATTCTTGAACCGCAGATCGGTGCCGTGCTCGGCAAGATCCTGATCCTCGCGCTGATCATTCTGTTCATCCAGAAACGCCCGCAAGGACTCTTCGCACTGAAAGGACGGGTGATCGACTGATGAACCAGCCATTGATGCTTACGGCCGCGCAAAAGGCCGGCCCCAAGGTGACCGTCGCGGTCGGTGCAGTGGTGCTGATCCTGCTGCTGGCGCTGCCGTTGTTCTCGCTGTTGTCACCGGAAAATCCGCTGCACGTTTCCGCCTATACCCTGACGTTGGTGGGCAAGATTCTGTGCTACGCCATCGTCGCCCTGGCGCTGGACCTGGTGTGGGGTTATGCCGGGATGTTGTCCCTCGGGCACGGCCTGTTCTTTGCGCTGGGCGGTTATGCCATGGGCATGTACCTGATGCGCCAGGCGTCCGGCGATGAGCTGCCGGCGTTCATGACCTTTTTGTCGTGGACCGAGTTGCCGTGGTACTGGACCGGCACCAGCCACTTCCTCTGGGCGATGTGCCTGGTGGTGTTGGCACCGGGCTTGCTCGCGCTGGTGTTCGGGTTCTTCGCCTTCCGCTCGCGGATCAAGGGCGTGTACTTCTCGATCATGACCCAGGCCCTGACGTTCGCCGGGATGCTGTTGTTCTTCCGCAACGAGACCGGGTTCGGCGGCAATAACGGCTTTACCAATTTCCGCAGCATCCTCGGGTTTGGCATCACCGAGCCGGGCACGCGAGCGGCGCTGTTTGTGGCCACCGTGGTGTTGTTGGTGGCGAGCCTGTACATCGGCTGGCGCCTGGCCCAGAGCAAGTTCGGCCGGGTGCTGACGGCACTTCGGGATGCGGAAAATCGCCTGATGTTCTGCGGCTACGACCCGCGTGGCTTCAAGCTGTTCGTGTGGGTGTTGAGCGCGGTGCTGTGTGGTTTGGCGGGCGCGTTGTATGTGCCGCAAGTGGGCATCATCAACCCCAGCGAAATGTCGCCGACCAACTCCATCGAGGCCGCTGTGTGGGTGGCCCTCGGCGGGCGTGGAACCTTGATCGGCCCGCTGCTGGGCGCCGGTGTGGTCAACGGCATGAAGAGCTGGTTCACCGTGGCGTTTCCTGAGTATTGGCTGTTCTTCCTCGGTGCGCTGTTCATCATCGTCACCCTGTATTTGCCCAAGGGTGTGATTGGCCTGCTGAAGAAGAGGGGCGACCAATGAGAATTACAGCGACGGCGGAATTCATGCTCGAGCCCATTCTTGAACCGAACAAAGACCAAGGCAGCGCCCGCGATGCCATCGGCCTCGGTCAGGCCGCCGGCAAAGGCCTGAACACCCGCCACGGCACGATCCTGACCCTGGAAGACATCAGCGTCAGCTTCGACGGTTTCAAGGCATTGAACGACTTGAACCTGTACATCGGCGTCGGCGAATTGCGCTGCATCATCGGCCCCAACGGCGCGGGCAAGACCACGCTGATGGACGTGATCACCGGCAAGACCCGGCCCAGCCACGGCAAGGCCTGGTTCGGCGAAACCCTCGACCTGACGAGCATGAGCGAAGTGCAGATCGCCCAGGCCGGCATCGGTCGCAAGTTCCAGAAGCCCACGGTATTCGAAGCCCTCAGCGTGTTCGAAAACCTCGAGCTGGCGCAGAAGACCGACAAGTCGGTGTGGGCCAGCCTGCGGGCGCGCTTGAGTGGCGAGCAGAAAGACCGCATCAGCGAAGTGCTCGACACCATCCGCCTCACCGCTTCAGTCAATCGCCCGGCCGGCTTGCTGTCCCACGGCCAGAAACAGTTCCTGGAAATCGGCATGCTGCTGATGCAAGACCCGCAACTGTTGCTGCTGGATGAACCGGTGGCGGGCATGACCGATGCCGAAACCGAGTTCACCGCCGAGCTGTTCAAGCGCCTGGCGGGCAAGCATTCGCTGATGGTGGTGGAACACGACATGGGCTTTGTCGGCTCGATTGCCGACCACGTGACGGTGTTGCACCAGGGCAGCGTGCTGGCCGAAGGGTCGCTGGAACAGGTGCAGGAAAATGAGCGGGTGATCGAGGTTTACCTCGGCCGCTGAACCTGATCGTTCCCACGCTCCGCGTGGGAACGCATCCGGTGACGCTCTGCGTCACACGGCGGACGCGGAGCGTCCATTGCGGCATTCCCACGCAGAGCGTGGGAACGATCATTAAGGGGAACTGAACATGCTGCAAGTCGACAAGCTGCACCAGTACTACGGCGGTAGCCACATCCTGCGCGGGCTTTCCTTTGAGGTAAAAGTCGGCGAAGTCACCTGCCTGCTGGGCCGCAACGGCGTGGGCAAGACTACCCTGCTCAAGTGCCTGATGGGTTTGCTGCCGGCCAAGGAAGGTGCGGTGAACTGGGAAGGCCGCGCCATTACCGGCTTCAAACCGCACCAGCGGGTGCACGCCGGCATCGCTTACGTGCCCCAGGGCCGGGAGATTTTTGGCCGCCTGACAGTGGAAGAAAACCTGCTGATGGGCCTGTCACGCTTCCCCGGCTCCGAAGCCAAGGAAGTGCCCGCCTTCATCTACGAGCTGTTCCCGGTGCTGCTGCAAATGAAGCAACGCCGGGGTGGTGACTTGTCCGGCGGCCAGCAACAGCAGCTGGCTATCGGCCGGGCCCTGGCCAGCCGCCCGCGCCTGTTGATCCTCGATGAACCCACCGAAGGCATCCAGCCGTCGGTGATCAAGGAGATCGGCGCGGTGATCAAAAAGCTCGCGGCACGCGGCGACATGGCGATTCTGCTGGTGGAGCAGTTCTATGATTTTGCCGCGGAACTGGCCGACCAGTACCTGGTGATGTCCCGGGGCGAAATCGTCCAGCAGGGGCGTGGAGAAAATATGGAAAGCGAGGGTGTGCGCGGGCTCGTTACGATCTAATCTGTAGCGTCCTAACGATAAGCACTGACCATGACCCTACCTGCCCCCACCGCGCTGTTCACCCCCAGCTGGCACGCCGAGCTGGAACTCGGCTACGCGCGTTTCGGCGACACCACGCGCCCGGTGATGCGCCGCCACCTCGGCCCGCTGCGGGTGCAAAAGCATCTGTACGCCGAAGGCCCCGAGGTGTGCCAGCACATCATCGTGCACCCGCCGGGCGGGATTGCCGGCGGTGATCGTCTCGATATCAGCGCCCATGTCGCCGAAGGTGCGTGGGCGCAACTGACCAGCCCCGGCGCGGCCAAGTGGTACCGCGCCGGCGGGCCGGCGTATCAGAAACTGGAGCTGACGGTTGAGGCGGGCGCGACGCTGGAATGGCTGCCGCAGGAAACCATCGTGTTCAGCGCCGCCCAGGCCGAACTCACCACCCGCATCGACCTGCAAGGCGATGCCCGGCTGTTTTACTGGGACGTGGTCGCCCTCGGGCGCCCCGCCAGCGGCGAGCGTTTCGACCTCGGGCACTTCCAGTCGCACCTGGATATCCGCCGCGACGGCCAGTTGATTTGGCATGAGCGCCAGCGCATTGTGGGCGCCGACGGTTTGCTCGACTCACCCATCGGGCTGGACGGGCAACCGGTGTTTGCGACCTTGCTGGTGACCGGCGAAATCGACCCTGAACTGCTCGAGCAATGTCGCTCCCTGCCCCACCCGGTACGCGGCGACCTGACCCAATTGCCCGGCCTGCTGGTGGCCCGCTGCCTGGCCAGTGAAGCGCTGCTGGCGCGAGCCTGGCTGATCGCACTGTGGCGCCTGCTGCGCCCGGCCGTGCTGGGCCGCGAGGCTGTATCACCGAGAATCTGGAGCACATGAAGATTAAAAATGTGGGAGCGGGCTTGCTCGCTCCCACATTGGATCTCCGGTGTTTTTACGAATGTATTTCATAGTGGACCTTGAACGATGGACCTGACCCCACGGGAAAAAGACAAACTGCTGATCTTCACCGCCGGCCTGGTAGCCGAGCGACGGTTGGCGCGCGGTGTGAAGCTCAACTACCCGGAAACCATCGCCTACATCTCCGCCGCGTTAATGGAAGGCGCCCGCGATGGCCGCACCGTGGCCGAGCTGATGCACTTCGGCACCACCCTGCTCACCCGCGAACAGGTGATGGAAGGCATCCCGGAAATGATCCCGGACATCCAGGTGGAAGCCACCTTCCCCGACGGCACCAAGCTGGTCACCGTCCACCAACCCATCGCCTGAGGCCCGACCATGTCCTTTTTGATTCGTGATGCGGTGCACGCCGATTTGCCAGGGATTCGCGATATCTACAACGACGCGGTGCTCAACACCACGGCGATCTGGAACGAACAACCGGTAGACCTGGGCAACCGCCAGGCCTGGTTCAGCGCTCGTCAGTCGCAGTTTTATCCGGTCCTGGTGGCCGTCGAAGACGAGCAGGTCATCGGCTATGCCTCGTTCGGTGACTGGCGGCCCTTCGAAGGCTTTCGCCACACCGTCGAACACTCGGTGTACGTGCGCAACGACCAGCGCGGCAAAGGCCTCGGCCCACAGTTGATGCAGGTGCTGATCGAGCGGGCGAAAACCTGCGACAAACACGTGATGGTCGCCGCCATCGAAAGCGGCAACCAGGCCTCGATCCGCCTGCATGAGCGCCTGGGTTTCATCACCACCGGGCAGATGCCCCAGGTCGGCACCAAGTTCGGACGCTGGCTGGACCTGACCTTCATGCAACTGACGCTCAACCCAGGCGCTGTGCCGCCCAAGGAGTGACACCGATGAACGCCCAACTGCGTCGAGTCAATGCCGAAAGTTTTGCCCATTACCGCCCGGGTTTGATTGAGCTGTTGCTGGACGCCGTGAAGCACGGCGCATCGGTGGGCTTCATGGCCGACTTCGATGAAGGCCAGGCCGGCACTTATCTCAACGGCGTGCAGGCCAGCCTCACCGATGGCAGCCTGCTGCTGTGGGTGGTGGTGCGTGATGAACACGTCATCGCCAGCGTGCAATTGGCGCTGTGCATGAAAGCCAACGGCCTGAACCGCGCCGAAGTGCAGAAGCTGCTGGTGCACAGCGAGGCCCGGCGCCGTGGCCTTGGCCAGCAACTGATGAACGCCCTGGAACTGAGCGCCCGCCAGTACAAACGCGGGCTGCTGTACCTGGACACCGAAGCCGGCTCCGGCGCCGAAGCCTTCTACCAGTCGCTGCGTTATACCAAGATCGGTGAATTGCCCAACTACTGCCAAAGCCCGGACGGGCGCTACACCCCGACCGCCATCTACTTCAAGACCCTGGGGCAACCTGCATGATTCCTGGCGAATTTCAGATCCAGCCTGGCGACATCGAACTCAACGTGGGCCGGCGCACCGCCACCCTGAGCGTAGCCAACAGCGGCGACCGGCCGATCCAGGTTGGCTCCCACTATCACTTTTTCGAGACCAACGACGCACTGACGTTCGACCGTGCCGCCAGCCGTGGCATGCGCCTGAACATCCCGGCCGGCACCGCCGTGCGCTTTGAGCCGGGGCAGAGTCGTGAAGTGGAACTGGTTGAGCTGAGTGGCAAACGCCGGGTGTTCGGGTTTGCCGGGCGCATCATGGGCGACCTGGATTAATGATCGTTCCCACGCTCTGCGTGGGCATGCATCCTGTGACGCTCCGCGTCACGACCTTCAAGAGCGGACGCAGAGCGTCCAGGGCGACATTCCCACGCAGAGCGTGGGAACGATCAGGAACTAAACACATGAAGATTTCCAGACAAGCCTACGCCGACATGTACGGCCCCACCGTTGGTGACAAGGTCCGCCTGGCCGACACCGAGCTGTTCGTCGAAGTCGAACAGGACTTCACCGTCTACGGCGAAGAAGTGAAGTTCGGCGGCGGCAAGGTGATCCGTGATGGCCAGGGCCAGAGCCAATTGCTCGCCCATGAGGTGGTCGACACCCTGATCACCAACGCGCTGATCATCGACCACTGGGGCATCGTCAAGGCTGACGTCGGCCTGAAAAACGGCCGCATCGCCGCCATCGGCAAGGCCGGCAACCCGGACATCCAGCCCGGCGTGACCATCTGCGTCGGCGCCAGCACCGAAGTGATTGCCGGTGAAGGCATGATCCTCACCGCCGGCGGCATCGATACCCACATCCACTTCATTTGCCCGCAGCAAATCGAAGAAGCACTGACCAGCGGCGTCACCACCATGATCGGCGGCGGCACCGGGCCGGCCACCGGCACCAACGCCACCACCTGCACCTCCGGCCCATGGCACCTGGCGCGCATGCTCCAGGCCTCCGACTCGTTCCCGATGAACATCGGCTTCACCGGCAAGGGCAACGCCAGCCTGTCGGAGCCGTTGATCGAACAAGTGAAGGCCGGTGCCATTGGCTTGAAGCTGCACGAGGACTGGGGCACCACGCCGGCGAGCATCGACAACTGCCTGAGCGTCGCTGACGAGTACGACGTACAGGTGGCGATCCACAGCGACACCCTCAACGAATCCGGCTTTGTCGAAACCACCCTCGCCGCCTTCAAGGGCCGCACCATCCACACCTACCACACCGAAGGTGCCGGTGGCGGTCACGCGCCAGACATCATCAAGGCCTGTGGCTTCCCCAACGTGCTGCCCAGCTCCACCAACCCGACCCGGCCGTTCACCCGCAACACCATCGACGAACACCTGGACATGTTGATGGTCTGCCATCACCTGGACCCGAGCATTGCCGAAGACGTGGCCTTTGCCGAAAGCCGCATCCGCCGCGAAACGATTGCCGCCGAAGACATCCTTCACGACCTCGGCGCGTTCTCGATGATCAGCTCCGACAGCCAGGCCATGGGGCGGGTTGGCGAGGTGATCACACGTACCTGGCAGACCGCCGACAAGATGAAAAAACAGCGCGGGCGATTGCCTGGCGACGGCGAAGGCAATGACAACTTCCGCGCCAAACGCTACATCGCCAAGTACACCATCAACCCGGCGATTACCCACGGCATCAGCCACGAAGTGGGCTCGATTGAAGTGGGCAAGTGGGCCGACCTGGTGCTGTGGCGCCCGGCGTTTTTCGGGATCAAGCCAACCCTGATCCTCAAGGGCGGCGCGATTGCCTCAAGCCTCATGGGCGACGCCAACGCCTCGATCCCGACGCCGCAACCGGTGCACTACCGCCCGATGTTCGCCAGCTTCGGCAGCTCGCTGCACGCCACCAGCCTGACCTTTATCAGCCAGGCGGCGTTGGCGGCAGGCTTGCCCGAGCAATTGGGCTTGAAGAAGCAGATCGCCGTGGTCAAGGGTTGCCGCGCGGTGCAGAAAACCGACTTGATCCACAACGATTACCTGCCGGATATCGAGGTCGACCCGCAGACCTATCAGGTCAAGGCCGATGGAGTATTGCTGTGGTGTGAGCCTGCGGATGTGTTGCCGATGGCGCAGCGTTACTTTCTGTTCTGAAGCGCGATTTCCAGAGCCTCGTCAGTGAGCCTCTGGAGAATCGCCTTGCGCTCCTCGTGCAGTTTCACCGCAAGCGCATCATAGACGTCCTGGTGCATGGGCGTGCCGGGAGGAAAATCCTCAACCGACTTGTCCAGCATCAGGGCCGAATTGCGCAGGGTATTGCGCAGGGCCATCTTCTGCGACTCAAGCAATCGACCATTGGCCGCCAGATCATTCAGGGCACTCGTCAAGTCTTCCAGCGCCGCCCTTTTGCGCGTCAGCCAGACAAAGGCCGCGGGCGTCGAACGCTCAAGGTACTCACCCCAGAAGTCCAGCTCGACGAGCGCATCCCTGAGCAGGTCGCCCTCCTCCAATGCCATGACCCGATCAAAAGCATCGTCCAGCATCTGCGGGGTGACGTCGGGTTCCGGGTACATCACATCCGCTGATTGCCAGGGCAGCTCAAGCCGTTGGGCCAACCCGGTGGAAAACGCCAGATGGACCCCCACTTCGTCGATAGCCCGTTCGGGGTTTCCAGCAGAGTCGGTTCCCCGGTCCCGATCATTGGGGAACTTGCGGCCTTGCTCACTCAATGCCGCCACCCGGGCGCGAGCAATTTCTCCCAGCTTGTTGAGCCGGGTCCTGCCTTTGGCCACCGTCAACATCAGTTGCTCGACCACGTCGGGGTGAGGGTTGGTCCAAGCCTCATACACCATCACTTCGATCCCCATGGCATTGAACAATTGGGCACCCGCATCAACGCAGCTGGTAGGCGCCCTCGCCATGTCGAAAAGCTTCTCACGCAGCCGGGTGTCGTCGTACATGGCGCGCAACATTCGCCAGACCTTGGCCGTAAGGCCTTGCGCGAAGTCTTCCGACATTGCATCGGCAGACTCGCTCAACTTGCGGATTTCGTTAAAAAACGGTTCGGCGCCCCTGGACTCTTCCAAGGCATTCCATAGGGGCTGCAAGTCCCTCCACTGCATGTCGGTGAGGCCGGACTTCCATTGGATGCTGTCCTGCATCCCTCGGGGTGGAAACTGCCGCTCCGGGTCCATACCTACAGATGCAATGTACTGCTTGAGCTGGCGAAGGCCTTCGGGCGTCAGCAAGGAGCGAGTAACACGGGTGCGCGCAAGAATCGCAGCCTGCGCTGAACCTGGCTCGACTATCGGCACCTCGAGCGCATTACCTTCCAGGTCCAGGTTGAACTCGCGAGGCCGAGGCCTGGCGAAGATCCCAATGGGCCAACCACGCTGCCCGGTATCGCCCAATGAAACGTGATACAGCCGGCGCATCCGGCTGATGTCCGGCGCCATGCCCAGCGGATTGGACTCCAGCTCGAGTGTCTGGAGCCGGGTGAGGTTCTTCAATCGGTTGACGGCCGCGACGTCCAGCACAATCTCGTTATCCGCCAGTATCAACGTCTCAAGCCTGGGCAGATGCTCAAGCAACAGGGGCAGGCGAGTGAGCTGGTTGTCTTCCAGGTTGAGGGTGCGCAAGCCGCGAAAGGGAGCCAGGAAAGGCTCGACGGCATTGGTCAGTTCCGCACTGGATATTTCCAGGTAAGTGACATGATCAAAGTTGGCGCTCAGCGCCGGAAGCGACGCCAACTGAGGTTGTATGTCAATCTCGCTCACTTCGATCTTCTGGCCCAGGGGATTGCCGGAACTATCCACATCAACCTCACCGTTACGCCTCCAGGCGCGAATCAACACCTTGCGCAGTTCTTTACGGATGGCACGCTGCTCTCGGTATTCAGCGCTATTGGCCTCACCAAAGCCCTGGATCGGTGATGCTTCCCAGGTCTCCAAGGTGGAACGGAGCATTTCGTACTCCTGCTCCAGAGAGATGAGCCAGGTGTCGTCGGCCGGCGTGTAAGGTGCACGCAGTTGGGCAATCTGCACTTCGTCAAAAGTGGGGTAGAGGGCTTTGATACGCTGGCGAACGTTGTGCTCCCAGGAGCCCGCACCACGACCACTCCAGGCATAACCGATCCGCCCGCGAGAAGAGCGCTGCGGCGAAATGAAAAAGGGTGAGCCCAACGGTTGCATGCCCAGCACCTTGCGCAGGCCGGCACGGGACAGGGCGTGCTGTTGAATCAACCTTCCAAGTTGCGGCCCCTGCCCGACCTCGGGCAACCCCACGGACTGGCGATGGGCCTCCGGCAGTGCGTGCTGCAAGGAATCGTACAAGCTATCGACCCCATGTAACTCGTTGCCCTGGGTGTCAAACACCTGATACTGACCATCGCCCACTCGCACCAGCAGTTTGAGGTTGCTGGACCCAGGCAGGCCATAGCTGGCACGCAGGCGCCCGCTCACCGAGCCTTCGTGCACTTCAATGCGCAGGCTGTCCCGCCAACCGGGAAGGTGCTCAAGGGTATTGAGCACCAGGGCTTCAGTGTCAGCATTGGCCAACGCATCCAGGTACAGCCCTTCATACGCCCGGGCCAGGCGCAATTCCCCGAGTTTCTGGCGCGCTTGCTGCGCCAGCTCCAGGGGAATCTTGCGATTGTTGACCAGGCTCGCCCGCTGCGAGGGGCTGGCACCTTCCAGCAGTTCCTCGACCATGACCGGTGGCAGGCTTTTGAAGTCGCGCGCGAACAGTTGCAGTTCGGCGCTGCCAGGCGATGACCGCCCGAGGTAAAGGCTGTCGAACACCCGCCGCAGGGACTGTTTTGCATAGATTCCCAGCCGTTCCTGCAACGCCTGGCTACGCAGCGCGGCCCCGTAGGGCATATGCTGGCCGAGCAGGTTTTTAAGCTGCTCCTCGGGCAAACTCTCGACGATCAACGCCGGCAGCTTGCCGCCGAACAGGTCGATGCGGCTGATGCTGATCAGTTCCGTCCCGGGCGCATGAGGTTGGCCATACAACGCAGCTGTCCTGCTGGTGCCCTGGCCGTCAAATACTTCGATGGTCCTGCCGGGCGGCCAGCCGGTCATTTCCACCATCAACGACGCGGCGTAGCTGCCCAGGTCCATCGACATCGACCCCGCAAGGATCTGCCCACTCAAGCTTTCGGCGCGCCCGTAAGCCCGCATGCGCACCGCCGTGTCGAGTGTGATTGCCGGCGTCGGCTCGCTTTCCACGTACAGCCGGCGCAGCACGCTTTCATCGGTGTCACTGATCTTGCGCACCTGCTCCAACTGCGTATCGCTCAGGCCTTCCATTACATGGCTCAGTCGCCGCATCAGCGGAGCACCTTGCCACGTCAGGGGCTCATCGGCCTCATGGGTCCAGGCGCCAGAACCGTTGTTGACGATCTGAGGCTCATACGCCTCGGGCCTGCTGGGGTGCTGGACCCGGTACACGCCCGGTTCGTCTTGCGCGGTCACGGCGTAGCGATTGCCGTCCACCGACACGACCTGGCGCCCATTGACGGCATGTAGTCCCGCCTGGTCGGGAACCGAGCCTGCCGGCAGTCGGATGTCCTGCGCATAGGGCGCAAGGTCCGGCTTCCACAAGCGGGCCTTGCCCGACGGCAGCCTGACGGCCTTGAGTCCTTCGATAAACGGCGACACGCTGATATGCAACGCAGCGCCGCCCACCGCCAGTTGCGCGAGATTTTCCAGCACGTCAGCGATATGCGCCCAGCCGGCCTCGCGGTCACCCTGGCCGAGTTCAACCACGCCCTCCAGCACTTCGTACAGCAGTTGCCCGGCCGTGACCACCGCCATCAGTGCACCCAAGGGCGGAATGAACATCGACACCAGGTTCAAGGTGAACAGGCCGATGTTCATCAGATGCGCCATCCGCCGGTCGTGGCCAGCCGCGTCGGTGTGAGCGGTGGGTATCGCCATGCTCAACCCATCGTCGAGTGCGCGCTTGCGCATGTCGGCGTACAGCTCGTCCCAAGGGTCGACGTCGATCCACAGCCCCTTGATCGGGTGGGCGTTGAGGTTCAGGTTTGGCTGGTCCTGCGGCGTGCGGCTGATATGTCGCGGGGACTTTATGACGGCGTTGATCGCCTGGAGTTCGGTAAGGGATTTTCTTGCGTAGTACTGTCGCCACGCTGGATCAGGGCCCAGGGCCACGCGCCTTTGCGGTTCATCGACGCGTTTCTCGGTGAACCGCCCGTAGTAGTAAGCCAGGTATTTTTTCCCGATGAACCGTGAGAAAAACTGTTGGTGGGCCGTGACCTGAACCCCCCTGCTGTCCCAATAGTCCTCTGGCCTGTAAGCGGTCAGCTCACGGGTCGTTTCCTCTGCATAGTCGGCAAAGGTTTTGTAGCGCTTGATGGGGTGCTCGGGGTGGTCGGGGATGTAGACGATAAGCCAGGTGCCATACCCATGCTCCACGCTCGGGTCGATCATGAGGCAGCCGTGCATTTGCAGTTCCATGATACTGGGCCAGCGGTGCCAGACCTGCTTGCCTTCGTGCTTGATGCGTCGCTCGCCATTGGCGATGCGCAGCAGTAGCGCGTAGTCGTCGCTGCGAATATCACCTTTGAGCAACGCCACGTAGGCGGCGGCTCTGAAGGCGTCCTTTTGCCGGGTGATAAAGCGTTCACGCAGCAGGTTCCTGGACACGGTTTGCACGGGCAGCAGGTAGGTGGTGAGGTGTTCCTGGTACAGCCTGCCCAGGTCCAGGTCGCGGCATAACCGGGCGAAGGTCTCGATCGTCAGGGTCGTGGTATGGCGCTCGAAACGGCCATCCGCGCCGGGAGCGGTGATAAAGCCTGAAGCACTGTCGAAGAACCCGGCGCGGGTCTCGCGCGCTTCAAAATTGTTCAAGGCCGCTTGCAACAGGGACAAAGTCTTGGTCCGGTAGCCTGTCGCTAGTCCTTCGACCGGTACATAGAGGCGCAGATGCACCTGGTTGACGTCCAGCTCAAACCCGGCGGCCTTCAACGCGGCTTCAAGCAATGGCCGGGCGAAGGCGTTGACCTCTTGCACCTTGCCGGTCGCTTGCTCCAGTGCAGTGTGAGACTTGATGCTCGCCTCCAACAGGTTTTGCAGCGCAGCCTTCTGTGCCGGGGTGGTGGCCGCATACCAGGCGGGGATCTCTGGCTTGGCCTGCGTGATGGCTGCACGCAGGGCAGGAGATGCGCTGACCAGGCTTTCGGGGATGGCGGCTTTGATCTGTGCATAGTGACGCCCTTCGCCGCCCGGCAGGAGCGAGGTGGAGGCTTGAGGTGCTGGCATAAACGAGTACCGATAGGGAAATTAAGGCAATGACCTTAATCAGTCGCCCCCGGCACTCGGCGGTAGCTATTTGAACGGATTGCCCCCCATGGACGAACACTCAAAAAGCGCTGGCAGGCTTGATGCACACGGGGGGATTTCCATGGGGTAATTAAGTCGTCGATCCATAGGCAATCCGGGGCCGATGCGTTAACTATTGCGTGCTATCCAGCGGCTTTTCGACTTATTAATCCACAGCGGTTTTCAGTAGCCTTTTTCCTTTGCTTACCCAAAGGAATGCCCCCATGCAGGATGCCCCCTCCGTTACTCCCCTCTCATCTTCCGACGACAACAGTGCGTTCATTCGCCAGGCCATTCCGGACTGGCTGGTACAGGCGCCGGCCCACCGCATAGAAGCGTTGAAACAGGCCAGGCTCGAACAGGCGCAGTGGATGGACAGCTTGTCGCCGCTGCAGCGAAGAACCTTGAAGGCGTTCAATGAAACCAGTTTCAAATCCCAACACGCGGTGGATAAACACCTGGCCAACGTCCAGGCACTCAAGCCCTTCGCCATAGGCCTGCTCAACGGCGCGCTGAAAGAACAATTCAACCTCACCGTGGATGTCGAAGGCACCTCTCTTCGTTTGTATGAGCCGCTGAGGCTCGGCACCCTGGGGATCAAGGCCGGCGAATACAAAGTACTGGAGGTGTCACTGGTGCAGGCTGCCCTGCATAACTTTGAAGCCAGTGAAGGTGAAGACGGCGCATTCGATCCTGCCTCCGGGTTCACCCAATACCCGGACCGGGAAGGCGCCTCTCCCAGGATCAGCCCGGCGCTGACCGTACCCGCCTTTATCAGACTGTGCCGTACGCTGGACGTGGGTGCCCGCTACCAGGCGCACCTCAAGGAAACATTACTGCCCACCGACGAGACGGCCGCCACCCGGTTGCGCGACGCCGTGATCACCAGCCAGAAGGATGCCCTCAGGGCTGCGGCGTACCTGGCGCTGCTCAAGCAGGACATTCTCCCGGATGACTTCACCATGGTGCTCAAGGTGGTCGACGGCGAACGCAACCCGACGCTGGGCGGCAAGCCGGTGTGGTTCAGTTGCCTGAGCGTGATGGACCGCGCGCTCATGGGGAGCGTGGTGTTTACACCGGTGGAAAAATATCGCTATGCCACCGACTTCATCGTCTACCTGCCCCACGATCCGGAGCACCCGCTCAAGCGCTACAACAGCCTTGATGCGCTGAAAACCGAACTGAACCGCCAGTGGGTGGCGCGCGACAAAGCGCCAAGCGAATCCGGCAATAACAACCGCCCGACGCCCACGAGCTACCAGCATTTTTTCAGCCAGTTTCTCAATGAGCATGACAAGCCGGCGTTCTTCAACCGGTTTACCGAACCCGCTGCGGACTCCACCGCCGCCGTCGACGCAGTAGCGCGTTCGCCGGTGACCCAGACAATGCTGCAACTGGCCTTCCCGGTATTGACTACGACGGTCATGCCCCAGTCGCTTCCGCCCCCGAAAGCCGGCTGCAGGGTGGTGAAGACGGGCGCTCCCGACCTGTACCTGATGGTGGTCTCAAGACAGGGCCTGTGGGCTGACAACGTCGACCTGTGGGCCAACCTGTTTGAGCATGGCCGCGACAAGGCCCTCGGCGATGCGCGCGACCAGGCAGTGCCCACCGCCGATGTCGACGCCCGGGTGCGCGGGCAAAAAATCGCCCGTTGGCTGGAGGCCGGCGCTACCGTGCTCGGCCTGGGACTGGCGTTCGTCCCGGTGCTCGGCGAAATCATGCTGGCCGCCATGGCGGGCCAATTGCTCTACGAAACCTTCGAAGGCGTGATCGACTGGGGCGAAGGCGACCGTGACACGGCCAAGGCGCACTGGTTCGACGTCGCGCAAAACCTGGCCGCCATGGCGCTGCTGGCCGGCGCGGGGAAAGGCCTGCAAAAACTCGCGGCACCGCCTACACCCGCGTTGGTACAGGAGCTCAAGCCGGTGCGTTTGCCAGGTGGCGAGCAACGGCTGTGGAAGCCGGACCTTACGCCTTATCGCAGCCCCGTCGTATTGCCCAAGGACGCCGCGTTTGACGACCTGGGCTTGCACAGCCACGACCAGCAGCCGCTGCTGCCCCTCGACGATCAACTGTATGCCGTCAAACCCGAGCCCGACGGCGACACCTATCGCATACAACACCCCACACGCTCCGACGCTTATGCCCCGCAGGTGGCGCATAACGGCGCGGGCGCCTGGCTGCATGAAGGTGAAGAGCCACTGACCTGGGACGGCCCGACGCTGATGCGCCGCCTGGGTTATCGCACACGGGGCTTGAGCGACGCACAACTGGAACAGGCACGCCTGGCCAGTGGCACTCGCGCCGATCAACTGCGCCAACTGCATGTGGACCTGCAACCGCCGCCCGCCCTGTTGAGTGACAGCCTGGCGCGCTTTGGCATCCATCAGCGGATCGAGACGTTTATCGAGAAGATGGCCAGTGACGACCCGCTGGATTATGCGCTGGCCGACCCGGCGATCACCGAGCGCGTGGTGGCGCACCGAGGCTTGACCTATCCGGCGGTCCTCGACCCGACTCCCCGGGTGCTGGACGAACAGACGATGCTGTGGCGCCGGGAAGTTGCCCAGGCCGCCCGGGACAGTCGGACCTCGCTGTTCGACGCGGATTACCGCGCCCATAACCTGACTCGCTCGCCCCCGGTACAGCAGCTCCTGGACAGGTTTTCCGGCCTGCCGGCGGAGGTTGCCAGGCAGTTGCTGGAAACCGCCACGGACGCGGATTTAACTGCGCTGAGTGGCCATCAGCAGTTGTCACCAAGGCTCACCGCCATGGCGCGCGAAAGCCAGCAGCAAGTGCGCATGGCACGGGCCTATGAAGGCTTGTTCCTCGACACCCTGCAGAGCCAGGACAGCCTGCGCTTGGCCCTGCATACCCTGCCCAGCTTGCCGGGTTGGGACCCGAGCCTGCGGGTGGAAATCCGCTTGGGCAGCGAACAGGGGCCACTGATCGACGCCGTCGGCCCAGAGGCCGACGCACCGCCGCTGATGCTGGCGATGGGTGAAGACGGAGCGTTCGGCGCCACCGACCTGTATGGCGCCGTTCTGGCACGCCTTGAACAGGGCCAGCGTCGAGCACTTGGCGAAGCCGCACGGGACGCCGGCACCCTGAAGCAGCGGGTGCGACAAACGCCATTGGCCCGGGACGAGCTGCGCTCGGTGCTGCTGGAATACCCGCTGCTGCGCAAACCCTTGGCAGGAGACCTGCGCCTGCGGGGCGGCTCCCCGCTGCACAAACTTACTCAATTGCGCAGCACCCATACGCGGGTGCGCAAGCTGTATCCGGGGTTCAGCGACGAGCAGGCCACAGCCTTCATCGAGACCCTCGGGAGCGATGCGCGCACTGAGTTGACGCGCCGGGAAGACCAATACGCCGCCCTCAAACGCGCACTCAAGGACTGGGTGAATCGCAGTGCCCGAGAAGATACGAGCCGGCGTCCATTTGAGGTAAACCCGGGAGGCCGGGAGCAGTCAGTGGCCGATGCGTTGAGAGATTGCTGGCGCCGACAGACCGTGGACCGTGCCGGGGCCTACACCGGGCGCCGACTGGAAATCAGCGCCCAGGTGAACCTGCCCAAACTCAACGCCGATTTTGGCCATGTCGAGGAGTTGGTTCTCGACTACATGAGCTTCACCGACGGCCCCGGGCAGTTCCTTGGCAACTTCCCCAATCTGAAACGTTTGACCCTCAAACAAGTCGGCGGTATCGGACGCCATACGCTGACCGAACTGCCCGAAGCAATCACGGCCATAAAGGCGCTGACGCACCTGGACCTGTCGAAAAATGCCATCCGCCTGAGCGAAATCAGCGCCGGCCAACTGGCCGGCCTGAGCCGCCTGGAAGAACTGTGCCTGAACGACAACCCCTTGGGCACCCTGCCGGATTTCAGCCCGCTGCTACGACTGCGCAAGCTGGAGCTGCGTGACACCCGGATCAATCAGTGGCCCACAGGCCTGCTGGAACTGCCGGAGCTGAGAGAAGTCGACCTGTCCGGCAATCACCTGAGCGCGGTGCCCGACAGCCTGCTCAACCCAGCCCCCGAAAACGTGGAAGCCAGCATCCGTCTCAACCGCATGACCCGCCTACGTGACAACCCATTCACCCCGCAAGCCAATCAGCAGATGCGGGCGTACATCGCTCGCCTGGCACAAACTCGCCCGGGCTGGCGCAACGGCGGCCAGCCTGGCGCCTTCGAAGTACCCTTGAGCCACACCGACGAAATGCGGCGGATAAGGGACTTGTTTCCCGGCTACAGCGAGGAGGAAAACGAGCAATTCGTATTGCACGCAGGCGACGGGGCGCCGGCTGAACTGACGCGCCTGGAAGGCGAGTGGCAAACCTTGAGCACCCAACTGAACGCCTGGGCCACACAACGGTTCCTGGTGGCTGCCGACAGCGAAAACCTGCGTGCAGGGGATGCCAACCATCGCCAGCAATTCGCTCGAGACCTCAAGGCGTGCTGGCGGCGCATGACTCCCAAAGTGCTGGCCCAAGATGGTTCTCCCGCCGGCTACACCCTTGAAGCACTCGGTTTGAGAGTCGGCGACTTGCCTGCGCTTGAAGCAGATTTCAGCCACGTTGGGTCAATCAAGCTTCAGGGCATGCAATCCGTTTACGGCCTGGATGAGTTTCTCGGCCACTTCAGTCACACCCGTTGGCTCGACCTGTCGTACGGAGAGTTGCGTTCAATCCCGCCCAGCGTTGCCCGGATGACTCGGCTTACCCGCCTGGACCTCAGGAGCAACCAACTTTCCCTGAGCGAGGCCGACGTGGATCTGCTGGAGGGGCTCACCTCACTCAAGATCATCAATCTGAGCCGCAACCCCCTGGCGCGTACCCCCAACTTCGCAACCCTGCCGAACCTGCGTAGGGTGAATTTGAAAAACACGGGGATCACCGAGTGGCCGCAGGGCTTGGGGCCACATCAGGCGTTGGACATCGTTAACCTGGCGCAGAACCGCATCACGCAGTTGCCCGAGTCCCTGGTCAACCCGCTGCCCGAGGAGGCCGAGGCATTCATCTACGTCAACAACGTCACCTTTATCGACGGCAACCCGCTGAGCACCGAAGCCCGCAGGCAGTTGGTCGAGTATTGGAGCAATGCAACCTTGCTCCACCGCGAGGCAGCAGCGGGCCGGCAGCCCGGCGCGATGCGTTATCGGGCGCCACAGCCCGCTACAGTCGAGGTTCACGCGCCTCAAGAACAGATCGTGGACGACACACCGGAGCCGGCATACCAGCACTGGATGGATGGTCTGTCACCCGAGGAAATCGACGTACGACGCAGCCTGTGGGAGTCGATTGCCGAGAAACCCGGTTCGCAGATCTTCCTCGACATCCTCGACAACCTCAAAGAATCGGCGGAGTACCGCAGCCGCTATACCGACCTGCAATCGCGCCTGTGGCAATTGCTCGATGCGGCCCGGGACGATGGCTTGCGTGAAGAGCTGTTCAACCTGGCGGGTGACCCGCGCTGCGGCGATCGGTCGGCCCTGGTGTTCAGTGACATGGAGACCAAGGTGCTGACGTGGCAAGCCACGCGCTATGCCGCCGATGGCGAGGCGGGACCGGCACTCTACACGTTGGCCAAAGGTCTTTTTCGCCTGGACGAGGTGGAAAAATTAGCCAGCGCAGACATTCGGGTTCGAGAAGGCATGATTCGCACGTCGACCATGACCCCTGAACAAAAAGTCGCCGCCCTGGAAAAACTGGAAGATATTGAAATTCGCCTGGCCTATCGCATGGGCCTGGCCCGCCGCCTCGGCCTGCCCGGTCAGCCCAACGATGCCCGCTACCTCGCAACGGGACAGGTAGCGCCGCAGATCCTGAATAATGCCGCCATCACAATAGAAAAACTGGACAACTCCAAGAAGCTCGTACAGTCGCTGCTGGGCCGCGAATTCTGGCAGGCCTTTATTCGCAACCATTATGACGATGAGTTCAGAGTCCTGAGGGAGCCCCATGACGTGCGCTTGAATGCGTTATCCGAGGAACACGATGCGGGCGCCCTCAGTGATGAGGCATACGCAACCCAGGCTGAAAATGTGCAACTGCAACTGGCCGTGGACGAGGCGCAACTGATTCGCTCGCTGACCCTGCGCGACTGGGTGCCGTGCAAGGCGCGCTGCAGCATCACCTGATGGATTCAGGGCGTTTGCACCAACCGCCCCAGCCGTTGCTTGAGCATCTGGTTCTCGGCCCGCAGTTGCTGGACTTCCTCCAGCAGGTCGAGCGCCAGGGCGACGCCTTCCCATTCCAGCTCCAGGTCCTTTTGCAGCGCCGAGGCGCGCTTGGCCAAGGCCAGTTCGTAATCGGTGAAGCGCCAGGACTCGGGACTGGTCCCCACCGGTTCAACGATGCCGTGCTCGACGATTTCGATCACGTAGGCCACCGACAGGTCGGTGGCCTCACAGAATTCTGCCATGTTCACTTGAACCAAACGGGGACTGCTCATCGTTAGCTACTCCATGATTCTCTTGGATCGAAGGCGGCTTTTTGTGCCAGTTCCTGCCACAACGCCTTGACCTCGTCGTCGGTGTTTTTCGGCATCACCGCCTTGAGTTGCACAAACAGGTAACCGCGCTGCCCGGCCTTGTTCAACAAGCCATGGCCCTTGGCGCGCATGCGCTGGCCGTTCTGGCTGCCGGCCGGCACCTTGAGGTTGATCTTGCCGGTGAGGGTCGGCACCGCCACTTCCGTGCCCAACGCCAGCTCCCACGGGGCCAGTGGCAGGGTGATGATCAGGTTCTCACCTTCCACATCGAATTTAGGGTGTGGCGCGAACTTGATGATCAAGTACAGATCACCATTGGCACCACCGCCAATCCCAGGCGCGCCCTGGCCCTTGAGGCGGATGCGCTCGCCGTCGGCCACACCGGCCGGGATCTTCACGTTCAGGCTCTTGGTGGTGTTGCTGACGTGCTGGCCGGCCGCGTTGTATTGCGGCACCTGGAAGTTGACCTGCTTGGACTCGTTGGACAGGGTCTCTTCGAGGAAGACCGGCAGTTCCATTTCCACATCTTGCCCTCGACGCCCGGCACTGCGGCCTTGGGCACCACCAAAACCATTGCCGCGCGAACCGAAGATCGAGCTGAAGAAGTCCGAGAAGTCGCCGGTGTCCTGGCCACCGCCGCCATAGCCACCACGGCTCTGCCAGCCTGGCGGGCCCTGGAACGGCTGGCCATGCTGGCCGTACTTGCGCAGATCGTCGTATTCGGCGCGCTTGTCGGCACTTTTCAACGCTTCATAGGCTTCGGACGCGTCCTTGAACTTGGCTTCGGCGTCCTTTTCCTTGCTCACGTCCGGGTGATATTTGCGCGCCAGCTTGCGATAGGCGGCCTTGATCGCCTTGTCGTCAGCGGTGGGTTCTACACCGAGAATCTTGTAATAGTCTTTGAAGTCCATCGGGGGCATCACCATCCATTATCGATATCGCACTGCCAGCGTCACAGCATGCGCCTGTTTGCGGCGTCTGGATTGACCGATCTCAATCTTGTGACCGAAGGGTGCGTCAGAAGTTTATCGGCGCTGCGGGCAGAATCCTGCAGCCACCAACCGTATGGGGAGGATTTGGGGGCAAAGGCCGGGCTTTCAAGGTAACAAGTGCGTTGTATTTAGCGGATAGTCGGCCTACGCATCTGCACGCGGGTGGCATACACTGCGCGGCCGTTTTTCAACCGGAACCCGATTGACATGAAAAACCCATCCCCAGCCCGTGCCTGCGGTATCGACTTCGGCACGTCCAACTCCACCGTCGGCTGGATTCGTCCCGGCATGGAAACGCTTATCGCGCTGGAGGACGACAAGATCACGCTGCCGTCGGTGGTGTTCTTCAACTTCGAAGAGCGCCGCCCGGTGTACGGTCGCCTGGCCCTGCACGAGTACCTGGAAAACTACGAAGGCCGGCTGATGCGCTCGCTCAAGAGCCTGCTGGGTTCCAAGCTGATCAAGCACGACACCAGTGTATTGGGCACGGCCATGCCGTTCACCGACCTGCTGGCGCTGTTTATCGGCCAACTCAAGAGCCGCGCCGAGACCACCGCCGGGCGTGAGTTCGACGAAGTGGTGCTGGGCCGTCCGGTATTTTTCGTCGACGACGACCCGATGGCCGACCAGGAAGCCGAGAACACCCTGGTGGACGTGGCCCGCAAGATCGGCTTCAAGGACATCTCGTTCCAGTACGAACCGATTGCCGCGGCCTTCGACTACGAGTCCACCATCGAGAAAGAAGAGCTGGTGCTGATTGTCGACATCGGCGGGGGTACCTCCGACTTCTCCCTGGTGCGCCTGTCGCCCGAGCGCCGCCAGATCGACAACCGCCACGACGACATCCTCGCCACCGGCGGTGTGCACATCGGCGGTACCGACTTCGACAAGCAGCTCTCGCTGGCCGGCATGATGCCGCTGTTCGGCTACGGCAGCCGCATGAAGAGCGGCGCCTATATGCCCACCAGCCATCACATGAACCTGGCGACCTGGCACACCATCAACTCGGTGTACTCGCAGAAATCCAAGCTGGCGCTGGGCAGCATGCGCTACGACATCGAGGACACGGGTGGCATCGACCGCCTGTTCAACCTGATCGAGCAGCGCGCCGGGCACTGGTTGGCGATGGAAGTGGAAGAAACCAAGATCCAGTTGACCCGGCAGGACAGCCGCCATGTGTTGCTGGACCGGGTCGAGCCGGGGTTGAGCGTGGAATTGAGCCGGGCGCTGTTCGAGTCGGCCATCGATGGCTTGCTGGAGCGGGTGCGCAATGCGGTGACGCAACTGCTCAACGACGCCTCGGTGGACGTGGCCCAGGTGGACACGGTGTTCTTTACCGGGGGTTCCAGCGGGATTCCGGCGCTGCGCCACAGCATCTCGGCGATGCTGCCGAATGCGCAGCACGTGGAAGGGAACATCTTTGGCAGTATTGGCAGTGGTCTGGCGATTGAGGCCAGCAAGCGCTACGGCTACTGAGTTTTAGCTGAAACCGTGGCGCGCCCTTCGCGAGCAAGCCCGCTCCCACATTCGGCTGCATTCCAAAGTTGGAACTCGGTCAAATGTGGGAGCGGGCTTGCTCGCGAAGGGGCCAGTTCAGGCAACATCAATGCCTAAACCATCCCCGCCAGCTTCAACTCACTCTTCAAGTACGCATAATAAATCGGCCCCGCCACCACCCCCGGCAGGCCGAACGCGGCTTCGAACACCAGCATCGCCAGCAACAATTCCCACGACTTGGCACTGATCTGCCCGCCGACGATCCGCGCGTTGAGGAAGTACTCGACCTTGTGGATCACGATCAGGTAGCCCAACGCCGCCACCGCCACCCAGATCGACAGCGACAAGGCCACGATGGTGATCAGGGTGTTGGACATCAGGTTGCCGATCACCGGCAGCAGGCCCAGCAGGAACGTCAGCACGATCAACGTCTTGGTCAACGGCAGGTGGATCCCGCACAACGGCAGCACCACCGCGAGGAAGATCGCGGTGAACGCGGTGTTCAGCGCGGCGATCTTGATCTGCGCGAAAACGATGTTGCGAAAGGCCTGGACCAGCAGGTGCAGGCGATCAAACAGCGCGGCCGCCAGGGGTTTGCGCTTGGTCAGGTCCGGCACCCGTTGCAGGGCGATGATCGCCCCCAGCACCATGCCGATCAGCAAGGTCACGAACATGTGCGCGGCGTCTTTGCCCACCAGTTGCAGTTCGCTGAGGTGTTTGCTCAGCCATTCGCCGATGGCCACGCGGAACTCGGCGGCGCTGGCCGGCAGGTAGGCGTCGAGGAACGGCGGCAACTGGCCGCGGGCACGGTCGACCACGCCCATGAACTTATCGAGGGAGGCCCCCGGGTTTTCCGCTTCGTGCAGCAGGAAACTGATGGCCCCGGCAAAGATCAGGGTCAGAATGCTGACGATCAAGGTCCCCAGCAAGGCTACCGCCAACCAGCGCGCACGCCGGCCTTCGATCAACCGCTGCAACTGCGGGGTGAGCATGTTGACCAGCTCATACACCAGCAGCCCGGCCAGCAGGCTCGGCAGCAACTTCAACGGCAAAACCAGCAGCAGCCCGCCAAAAATCAGCACGCAACTGACCAACAACAACACGTGACGCTGAGAAAACGTTGGCATACAGCCTCAAAACGAACGGCGTTAAAGGATGGGCAGTCTGCCAGCCTTGGGTGAATCAAGCGAGAAGTCTAAACACGGTCCAATGTGGGAGCTGGCTTGCCTGCGATGGCGGTGGGTCAGCCAAACATAGGCATCGACTGTCAGGTCGCAATCTTGGGCAAGCCAGCGCCCACAGAGTTCTGCATCATTATTTCTTCAGGCAGGTGCTCATAAAGGTTTTACGCGCATCGCCGGTCAGCGCCTGGGTTTTCGCGGTGGCGTTGCAATCTTTCATCTTCTGTTGCTGTGGGGTCAGGGTCTTGGCGTCGTTGGCCGCCGGGGCCGCCTTGAGGCAGTTGCTCATGAACGCCTTGCGATCATCACCGGTCTTGCCACTGGTCTTGGCTTCGGCGTTGCAGGTGGTCATTTTTTGTTGCTGAGCCGTCTGTGCGGCAGTCGCGGCAAAGCCTTGGGAACACAGCAGCAGGCCCATCATCAACAGCGGAATACGCAGCATCTTCATGGAGTTTTCTCCCTGTTACCGTGCCGAGGGGCACGGCCTCCCCAGCAGTGTAGTCAAACCCTGTTACACCTTCCTGCCGCGTATATGGGTCCGGCGATACTGCTCCGGCGTGCAGCCGGCCTGGCGCTGGAACATCGCGATAAACGCCGAGGCCGTGCTGTAGCCCAGGTCAAACGCGACTTCCTGGACGCTGCGCGCGCTGTCCAGCGCTTCGATCGACGCCAGGAACCGCAGGCGTTGGCGCCATTCGCCGAAGCTCATCCCCAGCTCACGCACAAATTGCCGCGCCAGGGTGCGCTCACTGACATGCACCTGCTGCGCCCACTGGGCCAGCGCGCGGTTATCGCCAGGGTCGGCCTGCATGCCCTCCAGCACACTGAGCAACCCGGGATGGCTGGCATACGGCAGGAAACAATCGTGCACCGGGGCCTGCCTGAGCTGGTCTACCAGCACCTGGGCCAGGCGCACGTCGGCTTCGTTCTCGGGAATGTTGACGTCACGCTCGGCGAAATCACTGAGGATCGCCTTGAGGATATCGCTGATGGTCAGGGTGCACGGCTGCGCCGGCAATTGCTCGCACAAGGCGGGCGCCAGATATACGGAGCGGTAGACGATCGCCTGGGCGTTGTAGGAACTGTGCTGGGTGTTGGGTGGGATCCATACCGCATATTGCGGCGGCGACATAAAGCGACTGCCGGCCACTTCAAAGCGCATCACGCCACGGGCCGAGTAGTCCAGGGAACCCCAGGCATGCTGGTGCGCACTGGCATGGGTGTCAGCCTCGAATTCCGAATAACGGAAATACACCGGGGCCGGCAACTGGTCAAAATCGGGAAGGTTGATGTACTTCTTGAGCATGTTGTCTGGATACAAAGGTCGGATGGCTGGATCGAAGTATAGGCTTCGATCCAGACAAAGGATAATCACCGCTCATAGACGCAACTGGTTCTTTTCGATGCAATACGCTTATCCGTTACTGGCCATTTTTATCTGGGCCGGCAATACCGTGGTCAACAAACTCGCGGTGGGGACGATTTTCCCTGCCGAGATCGGTTTTTACCGCTGGCTGCTGGCCGGCCTGCTGTTTACCCCGTTCATGCTCAAACCCGTCATCGCCAACTGGCCGCTGATTCGTCCCAACCTGGGTAAGATCTTCATCCTCGGCGTGCTGGGCATGGCGGTGTACCAGAGCCTGGCGTATTACGCCGCGAACCTGACCTCGGCCACCAACATGGGCATTATCCTCTCGCTGATGCCACTGATGGCTCTCACCGCCGCAATCATCAGCCTTGGCCAGCGCCTGACCTTCGGCGCCCTGACCGGTGCCGTGCTGTCGTTTGCCGGCGTGGTAGTGGTGGTTTCCGCCGGTAGTCTCAGCACCCTCCTGCAACACGGGCTGAATATGGGTGACGCGATGATGCTGGTGGCCACCCTCGCCTACGCGGTCTACAGCACCCTGCTGAAAAAATGGCAGCTGCGCTTGCCGCCACTGGTGTTGCTGTACCTGCAGGTGCTGGTGGCGGTGGTGGTGTTGTTTCCGCTGTTCCTGCTCTCCGACAAGGCCGGCCTTGGCTGGTCGAATATCCCGCTGGTGCTGTACGCCTGCCTGCTGGCCTCGATGCTCGCGCCGCTGGCCTGGATGCATTCGGTGAAGACCCTCGGCCCAAGCCGCACCACGCTGTTTTTCAACCTGCTGCCGCTGATCACCGCGTTGATTGCCGCAGTGGTGTTGAAGGAGCAACTGGCGATGTATCACCTGGTGGGCGGCTTGCTGACCCTGGGCGGGGTGATTTTGTCGGAGCGCTGGACGACGCCGGTTCGCAGCAATGTCAGCGCGCAGGAAGCTACTTGAGCCCCACCACTCCGGCGACGATCAAGCCCACCGACACCAGCTTGATCAGCGTCAGGCTCTCCCCCAGCAACGCGAACCCGAGAAACACCGTGCCCAGTGAGCCAATGGCGGTCCAGATCGGGTAGGCCACGCTCACCGGCAACTCACGCATGGCCAGGGTCAGGAAGTAGATCCCGCCCACGGCCGCGACGACGGTGACCAGCGACGGCCACAGCCGGGTGAAACCATCGGCGTACTTCATGCCCATGGCGAAGGTCACCTCAAAGCCGGCGGCGATCAGCAGGAAAAGCCACGACACTTCAGAAGCTCCCGGCCAGGTCGCGCAGTTGCCCCTCGACTGCATCGCAGGAACGGCGGAAAACGCTCGGGTCGGACTCTTCGCCTTCTGCGGCGATCACCGTGACGTCTTCAATGCCGATGAACCCCAACGCGGTCCGCAGGTGCGGATCGGCGTGGTTCATCGCCTCGTTTTCCCCGCCCGGGCCAAAGCCGCTGCCGCCGCGACTGGTGATGATCAAGGCCTTTTTGCCCAACAATAACGGCTGGTACTGGGCGATACCCTGGCTGTCCTGGGTGATGTCCACGGTATGGCCCATGCGCACGATCTGGTCGATCCAGGCCTTGAGGCCGCTGGGAATCCCGAAGTTGTACATCGGTACGGAAATCACCAGCAGTTCGTGCTCGACGAGTTCGGCTACCAGCTCATTGCTCAGTTGCAAATCGGCGTGCATGGACAACGGCATCGCCTGCGGCTCCGGGTGGAAGCTGGCGGCAATGAACGCTTCGCTGACGTGGGGGATAGACGCCCGGCCCACTTCGCGGCGGGTCAGCTGCGCGTCGGGATTGGCGGTGTGCCAGGCGGCCAGGAACACCTCGGCAAGGCGCCGGGAGTGGGAACGTTCGCCGCGGGGACTGGAATGGATCGCAAGCATTTTTTTCATCTGTAGGCCTTCACACGCTAGACTCAGGCAACCTGAATGGCTGCCCCTGTTGCGCATAAATCTAGAGCCGAGCGGCCACCCTCACAAATGAGCAATAGTTGTTTTGGATGAACTGAATTCATCCATGGAGCCACACATGTTTGCTTCGCTGCCCCTGACCGCCCTGCGCGCCTTTGAATCGGCCTCGCGCCTGTTGAGCTTCAAGGCCGCCGCCCAGGAGTTGTCGGTCACGCCGACGGCGGTGTCCCATCAGATTCGCTCCCTGGAAACCTGGCTCGGCGTACCGCTGTTCGAGCGCCTGCCGCGCCAGGTGCGCCTGACGGAACGCGGCGAGCGCCTGTTCCACAGCCTGCACGGCGCCTTGCTGGACGTCGCGCAAAGCGTCGACACCCTGCGCCCGCAACGCAGCGCCGGCAATCTCACGCTCTCCACTACGCCGGCGTTTGCCGCTCTGTGGCTGGTGCCGCGACTCGGGCGCTTCTATGCCGCCCATCCGGATATCAGCCTGCGCCTGGACACCAACTGCGCCGTGGTCGATTTACAGCAGGATGCCAGCGTCGACCTGGTGATCCGCTACAGCATCGACGACTACACGAACCTCTACGGTTTGTGCCTGTTCGACGAATGTTTCGCCGTGTATGGCTCCCCCGAACAAGTCGCCCTGGCGCGCGAGCGCACCCCGACCCTGATCAGCGTGCGCTGGCACAACTCCAGGCTGTACGCCCTGGGCTGGCAGGCCTGGTGCGAAAAGGCCGGGGAAGACTGGTTGCAATCCACTTCGCCGCTGCGCGAATACGACGAAGAACACTACGCCCTGCAAGCGGCCATCGCCGGCCAGGGCCTGGTGCTGGCGAGCAATATCCTGGTCTCGGAAAGCGTCGCCAGCGGGTTGCTGGTGCCTTACCGGCCACAGGTCCGCGTCAACGGCGCCGGCTACAGCGCCCTGTGCGTACCGGGACGGGAACGGCACCCGCCGGTCCGGGCGTTTTTTGAGTGGTTGCAGGAGGAAGCGCGGCTGTCGGGGCACGCTCTGTAAAATCCGATAAAACTTTTTGCGTTGCCTGGGACTCACAACTTGGAGCGATCACGCCGGCAGAGCGTGGCGCAAAACCGGATTAGTACCAGGAGAATGAGATGACTGACTCACATTTGTCTGACGTAGCCACTTTACGTGACCGCGCCCGCAAGAACGTCGAAAACGGTGCCGTGACCGAAGGTTATGACGCCGACCGCCAGGAAATCCTGCGTCTGCTCAACGAATCGCTGGCCACCGAGCTGGTGTGCGTGCTGCGCTACAAGCGCCACTACTTCATGGCCAATGGCGTCAAGGCGCATGTCGCCGCCGAGGAGTTCCTCGAGCACGCCACCCAGGAAGCCGAACACGCCGACAAGTTGGCCGAGCGTATCGTGCAGTTGGGTGGCGAGCCGGAGTTCAACCCCGACTTGCTGTCGAAGAATTCCCACGCGCAGTACGTGGCCGGCAATACGCTGAAGGAGATGGTCTACGAAGACCTGGTGGCCGAGCGCATCGCGGTAGACAGCTATCGCGAAATCATCCAGTACATCGGTGACAAAGACCCGACCACTCGCCGGATCTTCGAAGACATCCTGGCCCAGGAAGAAGAACACGCCGACGACATGGCGGATATTCTGAAGGACCTGTAACTAACACAGCTAACACCGCAAAACCCATGTGGGAGCGGGCTTGCTCGCGAAGGCGGTGGGTCAGTCGGAACATTCTTGACTGATCCACCGCCTTCGCGAGCAAGCCCGCTCCCACATTTGGTTCACGGTTTTGTCAGCTAGCCTTTCACCGTCTTCGGTGCCTTGCCTTCCTTCATCTGTTGCAGCAGCGGCGCACACTGGTTCGGCTCATCGCCGCTCGGTGCCACCAGCGCCAGCAAGCCCGCCGCCGGGCCGGCAATCACACCCAAGGCAACCATGCCCGCACCACGCAGCATCAGCGGCACCGCCTTCACGCCAGCATTCGGTTTGATAAACGGCCCGTTGACGTACAACGGCGAGCGCAGGGAAAACAGGCGGAAGCCTTTGGACTCCGGGGTAATGGTCAGGTCAAGCTGCTCGCTGGCCATGTTCGCGGTGCCATCGATGTAGATGATCGCGTTCTCGGTATCGAACACAAACAGGCGAGTCGTCGCCAGGCCCGACTTGATGCCGAAGTCTGCGGCCGCACAGTTGATCTTCACTTCCTTGTCGCCAAACAGGCGGCCGACCACGTAGTTGCCGACGTTGAGCCCGGCGATTTCCATCAGTCCGCGGCTGATGGCGCCGTCGTTGATCAACATTTTCAGATCGCCATTCGACGTGCCAAGCAATGCCGCGACGGAGTTGCCGCGTCCGGAAATGTCCGCGTCGCCGTTGAGCTCACCGAAGCTGGTTTTCATCGGCTCGAAGGTCGGGAACAACTGCTTGAGCTTGAAGTTGCGCGCGGTGAGTCTGGCCTGGCCTTCCATCGGCGTGGTGCGCCCGTTGAGACGAATCTGCGCGTCGAGCTTGCCGCCGGCCACGCCGAAACGCAGGGGCTCCAGGCTCAACTGCCCGTCGTTCAGCACCAGGTGAGTGTAGAGATCGGTGAACGGCAATTCGGCACTGTGGACGATGCGTTTGCCGGTGAATTCGACGTCGGCATCCATGTCGCGCCAGCGCTCGGTGCGGAACTCTTCCACCGGCAGCACCTTGGTCGCCGGCTGCTTGCTTTCGCCGCCACGGGCTTTTTGCTTGGCGTTGGAGTCGGCACCGATCAGCGGTGCCAGGTCGGTCATCAACAACTGGTTGGAGACCAGCGCCCCGGTGAGCTTGGGCCGCGGCTGGCTGGCGACGTAGCCGAGGTTGCCGTGGATGTCGCTGTTGCCGATCTTGCCGTTGAAGTTTTCATACTGGAACGACGCGCCACTGGCCTCATGCAACTTGGCGATCAGGTGGCCGTCGGTGGAATAGGCCGGCGAATCCGGCAGGGTCACGCCGGTCAGGGGGTACAGGTTGCCCAGGCTGCTGCCGGAGAGCTTGAGGCGCAGGTCGAGGGCGCCGAGGTTCATCGGGTCGGTCAGGGTGCCGGCCAGCGCGATGCTGGTGTCGCCGATCCTGGCCTGGGCTTGCAGCGGGAACGGCTTGGCCGCGTCCTGCAAGGCCAGCAGGCCACCGATCTTGCCGGTGCCATCGAGTTTCTGGCCGTGGTATTGGCCCTTGACCTTGAGGCCGAACGCGTAATCCTGCGGCGCCGAGCCTTTTTCCAGGGCTTTCCTGGCGTCGGCATCGCCGACGATCTCGCCGAAGGGGATCGGCTTGCCGAGCAGGTCGATCACGACGTCGAGCTGGGTCTTGAGAGTCTGGTCGTCGAGGGTCACATGGCCTTTGTCGAAGCCGATGGCGCCGATGTCCACCACCCAGTTGGACGGTTCGGCATTCGGGTCCTTGGGGTCGAACTTGAAGGTCCAGTTGGCGCGGCCATCGGCCAGGCGCTGCAACTGCGCACTCGGTTCGGTGAGGTCGATACGCGGGATCACCACGCGCTGGGCCAGCAACGCCAGGGGCGAGATACGCAACTCCACGCGCTTGAGGGTGACCATCTGCGGGGCTTTCGACCAGTCGGGATTGCCCAGGGTCAGGTCTTCGGCAATCACATGGGGCCACGGAATCCAGGCGCGCCAGCCGCCTTCATCGGGCTCGCGCTGCCACACCACGGCCAGGTTGCCATTGATGGCAAACGGTCGATGCAGTTCTTCGGAGACCTTGGCGTTGAGGGGCGGCTTGATCCGGTTCCAGTCAAAGAACACCAGGACCAACACCACAATGGCGATTAACAAAACGAAGCTGGCGCAGCTCCAGGCGAGAATTTTACGAGTGCGCGTCATTGCACAGGACTCCAGGTTACGACTGAGCGGGCGCTTTGCGGCGCGCGTTTTGACTACAGCTTATATGGCTACGACTGACAAACGGCGCGGGGGTTTAACCCCATTGATGAATTACTCATAAAAACCGCCTTTCCTGACCAACCAGACAGTTTCAATCATCAACGACGCACCGTTGTTACCCACGTTCGTGTCGAAAATACCCACCTCGGTGCAAAAGCGCGGGCTTGAGACCTGCGAGATAGAGCCTTCGCAGGGAACAATCAATTCTGTTGATTATTACCATTGTGTTTATGAACTTTTATATCGACTTATCAAGAGTAGCATTAGCCCTGTACCCAATTTATCGCCCTCCCAAGGAGCAACCCATCATGAAACGCCAAATACTCGCAAGCTTTGCACTTTCCCTCCTGGCCACCAGCGCATTTGCCCTGCCAGCTGCTGAACAGGCAACCCCACAAGTGAAAGCCGACGCTTCCCACTTCAGCCAAACCCTGGCTCGCAGCGGCGCTTCGGACAAGAACAACACCGACTACAACGGCAGCATCACTGAAAACGGTTCGGAACAAGCCAACAAACGTGCTTACACCGAAGGCGTTGCTGAAGGTGGCCGTGACCGTCTGGAACAGAAAGGCCTGGTTGAAGGTGGCGCTGATCGCCTGATGGAACGCAACGCTGTTGCCGAAGGTGGCCGTGATCGCCTGGAACAGAAAGGCCTGGTTGAAGATGGTTCGAGCCGCGCCAACAAACGCGCTTATGCTGACGGCGTAGTGGAAGGCGGTGCTGACCGTCTGGCAGAACTGCATCAAGCACAGAGCTAAGCCCGTGCTGGCCCTGGAAAAAAGCCCGATCAGCCGATCGGGCTTTGACTTTGTGTGAACCGCAACGCCCTTCTCCCTTTTGAAGTTCGACGCTGGCAAAGCTGATTTGCTAGAGTGCGTCGCTGTCCTTGTCCACAAAGCCCGCCTGCCAATGCTGCCCCGCGCCGAACAGAAGCAACAGACCCGACTCGCCCTGATGGACGCAGCCCGCCATCTGATGGAGTGTGGCCGTGGGTTCGGCAGCCTCAGCCTGCGTGAAGTGGCCAAGACCGCCGGCATCGTGCCCACCGGTTTCTACCGTCACTTTGCCGATATGGATCAGTTGGGCCTGGTATTGGTCAGCGAAGTCGGCCAGACCTTTCGCGCGACGATTCGCCTGGTGCGCCACAACGAATTCGTGATGGGCGGCATCATTGATGCCTCGGTGCGGATTTTCCTTGATGTGGTCGCCGCCAACCGTTCGCAATTCCTGTTCCTGGCCCGCGAGCAATACGGTGGCAGCCTCGCCGTTCGCCAAGCCATTGGTGCCCTGCGTGAAGACATCGCCAGCGACCTCGCCGCCGACCTGACCCTGATGCCCAAGCTCCAGCACCTGGATGCCGACGGCCTGCACGTGATGGCCGACCTGATCGTCAAGAGCGTGTTCGCCACCCTGCCCGACATTATCGACCCGCCCGCCGAAGCGCTGCCTGCGCACCTCACGCCACAAGCCAAGATCACCCAGCAGCTGCGCTTCATCTTTATCGGCCTCAAGCATTGGCAAGGCCTGGGCAGCACCGAATAACTCAGCGCACGGTGTGAAAACGCTTGGCGGTGGTGTAGTTCCGGTTCCAATAGCTGTTGGCCAGTGAGTCGATGCGCACGCTTTTCCCCGTGCGCGGCGAGTGGATGAACTTGCCCTCTCCTATATAGAGACCAACGTGGCTGACCTGGCCGCGCCCATTGCCCCTGAAAAACACCGCATCACCCGGTTGCAACGCATTGCGCTTGACCGTGGCCGCGGTTGAGCGGTGCATCGCCGAGGTGGTGCGAGGCAGATGAATGTTGGCTTCGGTCTTGAACAGGTACACCAGGAAGCTGCTGCAATCGAAGCCCTGCTTCACCGAAGCGCCGCCCAATTTATAGGGCGTGCCCAACAGCTCGTGGGCGCGGTCGATCACGTTGTCGATAGAAGGTGGCGGCGCGAATGCCGGGGCACGCTGAAGGTTGGCCGAAGCAGATGAAATGGCGAGCGACAAACTGACAATGAGTAAACAGAAAAATGACTTGTACATGGTGGAAACCGCTGAAGATTAAATACGGAGCGGAATCCTAATGAAACAGCGCGTAACGCAACGCACGGCAAATCCTGCAAGTGCGTAGGAAAAGTCCCAAGCAATCAAAACTCAAAAAAAGATGAAAGAAAATTCATGCACCAAGCAATGGAATTCAACGCCGAGCGCCCGGATCCGGTGCTATAAATCCAACCACGCACCAAAATGAAACATTTTGGAATAATTTCCTGCGCCATCAGGTGGCACAAGTCGCCTGCCTACAGGGAATTCCTACTCCCCGCGTGGTTGGCAAGACCCTTGCTCTAGCTTGCTTATCGCTCATAGCTGGAAGCTTTCTGATGCTGGTGATCCACCGCCGAATCGCCCCCCAACCCGTCTGGGCCGCAGAGTTGCTGCTGAATTTCGAAGCCCGCAGCAAAAGCCGCCTGCGCTGTTTCAGTGCCGACGGAGAAGACGTCGGCCTGTTTCTGGAGCGCGGCCAACCGCCGCTGCACGATGGCGAATTCCTACAGGCTGAAGACGGACGTGTCGTACGCGTGTGCGCCCGGCCTGAACAACTGCTGCACGTCACCTGCGGCAATGCCTTTGAACTGACCCGCGCCGCCTATCACCTGGGCAACCGCCACGTGGCGCTGCAAGTGGGTGACGGTTGGCTGCGCCTGCTCGATGACTACGTGCTCAAGGCCATGCTCGATCAGTTGGGCGCGACGACCGAGACCATCGAGGCCCCCTTCCAGCCGGAACACGGCGCCTATGGCGGCGGCCACCACCACTCCCGCCATGGCGACGAAGACTTCAACTACCCGCCCAAGCTGCACCAGTTCGGCGTACGCCTATGAACCCAGCCTGGGCGCTGTTGCGTCTGGCCAGTCCGCAGCTGCCGATTGGTGGCTACAGCTATTCCCAGGGCCTGGAAATGGCCGTAGAGCAAGCCCGCGTGACCGACCCGGCAAGTGCCGGGCGCTGGATCAGCGATCAACTGTTGCTCAACCTGGCGCGCTTCGAAGCGCCACTGCTGCTCGCCCACTGCCAGGCCGTGGCCGAACAGGACTGGTCGCGCCTCGCGCAGTTGTGTGAGGAACACCGCGCCAGCCGTGAAACCCGCGAGCTTTATCAGGAAAGCCGGCAGATGGGCTATTCCCTGCACCAGCTATTGAACGGTTTACCGGAGCTGGATGACGCCGCCCGAGAGTTCCTGGCACAGCGTTCCGAACCGCACCTGGCGCTGGGCTGGGCCCTGGCCGCCCGCGCCTGGCAGATCAGCCCGGATGACGCCCTGGCCGCCTGGCTGTGGAGTTGGCTGGAAAACCAATTGGCGGTGCTGATGAAGACGCTGCCTCTGGGCCAACAAGCCGCCCAGCGCCTGACCAGCGAACTGCTGCCGCTGCTGCAACAAGCCCAGCAGGACGCCAGCCAGCTTGACCCCAATCACTACGGCAGCGCCGCGTTTGGCCTGTCCCTGGCGTGCATGGCCCATGAGCGCCAGTACAGCCGCCTGTTCCGTTCCTAGGGCACTTTATCTTGGAGAATCACATGAACACCCAACCCCTGCGCGTCGGCATCGGCGGCCCGGTCGGCTCCGGCAAGACCGCCCTGACCCTGGCCCTGTGCCTGGCCCTGCGTGATCGCTACAACCTGGCGGTGGTCACCAACGATATCTACACCCGCGAAGACGCCGACTTCCTGGTGCGCAACCAGGCCCTGGCGCCCGAGCGCATCATCGGTGTGGAAACCGGCGGCTGCCCCCACACCGCGATTCGCGAAGACGCCTCCATCAACCTCGAAGCAGTAGACCAACTCAACCGTCGCTTTCCCGGCCTGGACCTGATCCTGGTGGAATCCGGCGGCGACAACCTGTCGGCCACCTTCAGCCCGGAACTGTCGGACCTGACCATCTACGTGATCGATGTGTCGGCCGGCGACAAGCTGCCGCGCAAAGGCGGGCCGGGAATCTGCAAATCCGACCTGCTGGTGATCAACAAGATCGATCTGGCGCCGCTGGTAGGCGCATCCCTGGAACTGATGAACAGCGATACCCAGCGCATGCGCGGCGGTAAACCTTTCGTCTTCAGCAATCAGAAAACCGGCGTCGGCCTGGAAGAAATCGTCGCCTTCATCGAACGCCAGGGCTTGCTGACCGCAGCCTGATCAACCCCCACAAGGAGCCTGTCCATGCGCCTCAATACACTTCTCGCTGCCGCAGCCTTGCTGCTCACTCCCGCCCTCGCCTTCGCCCACCCCGGCCATGGCGACAACGGCCTGGTGGCCGGTATCAGCCACCCGCTGGGCGGCATCGACCACTTGCTGGCAATGGTCGCCGTGGGCCTGTGGGCCGCTCAACAAAAAGGCTCGGCGCGCTGGGCGCTGCCGTGCACGTTTGTCGGCACCATGCTGATCGGCGGGATGCTGGGCTTTGAAGGGCTGGAACTGCCGGCGCTGGAAAGCGGGATTGCCGCGTCGGTGCTGGCGCTGGGCCTGGCGGTAGCGCTGGCGGTGCGGCCGCCGTTGTTCGTGGCGGTGGCGGCGACGGCGCTGTTTGCACTGTTCCATGGCGTGGCCCATGGTTTGGAGCTGCCGGACATGTCCAGCCCTTGGGCGTATGCCATAGGGTTTGTGGGTGCGACGGCGGTTTTGCATGCTGCCGGTTATGCCGTGGTGCGTTTCCTGCCGGCGGCGGCTGCGCCGTTGGTGCGGGTGGCGGGTGCGGCTTCGGCGGCGACCGGGGTTTGGTTGCTCGCTGCCTGATTTTCGGTGCTCCTGAGGGCCCCTTCGCGAGCAAGCCCGCTCCCACAGTCGACTGCATTCCAACAATGGAACTCGATCGAATGTGGGAGCGAGCTTGCTCGCGAAGGCAGCAGTAAAGACAACACCGATCCCAAGCCTGATACCATGTCGCGCAAACACCCCTGCCGTGACGACGCCAGCCGATGCCCATCGCTCCAAGCTCCGCCCTCAAGCCTCAATTGACCGCCGTGTTGACGCACTTCCACGACCTGATCGTGCCGCTCTGGCAAGGCCCGGGCTGGAATGCCGACCTGGCGCTGCCCTATGAGGCCCTGGACGCCGATCATCGGCCTTTGCCCCCGCAACGCTATCGCGCCATGGCCTGCGCACGGCAGTTGTACCTGTTTGCCAGCCTGATCGGTGAACCCGGCGCAGCCTTTGCCGAGGAGCGCGCCGCCGCGTTGTTCCGTTCCCTGCAACGGCACTTCCACGACGCCGAGCACGGCGGCTGGTTCTACAGCATCGACGCCCACGGCAAGCCGCTGGATAAGCGCAAGGACCTCTACACCCACGCCTTCATCATCTTCGCCTGCGCCCACTATTGGGCCAAGGTACGTGAATCGCTGGTGGAATCGGTACTCGACGCCGCCCTGGAAGTGGTCGCCGAACGCTTCGCCACCGGCGACGGCCTGTACGAAGCGGTGCTGGAACGTAACTGGTCATCCCTCAAGTCTGGCCCTCTGCAAAACCCGCTGATGCACCTTGCCGAAGGTTTCCTCGCCACGTTGGCCGTGCGGGAGGACGCCGTCACCCAAGACGCGTTGCTGGACCTGGCCAACGCCATGCAGAAGCGCTTCATCGACCGCCAACACGGGGTGATGATGGAAAAACCGCTGGGCGCTGTGGATAACTGGTTTGAACCGGGGCATCAGTTCGAATGGTTCTTCCTGCTGGAATCTTCGGATTTGCTGCGGGGCACACCGCTGCACACATCGCTGAACAAAGCGTTCACCTATGCCGAGCAAAAGGGTGTGGATAACCTGACCGGTGCGGTCAGCGGCATGCTCGCCCTGGACGGCAGCGTGCGCGACGGCACCCAGCGCATCTGGGCCCAGGCCGAATACCTGCGGGCGCTGACCTTGCGGCCCGACAGTGAAGCCGTGCTGCAACGCCAATTGCTGGCGCTGCAACAACGCTTCCTGCACGACAAAGGCTGGAATGAGTGCCTGGATGCCAAGGGGCACGTGAGCCGGCGGGACATGCCGTCGACCACGCCTTACCACTTGGCGACGTGCTACCTGGGCCTTACGCAATCCATTTGCGGTCCCCGGTAAAACTGATCGTCAGCCAGCGGGCCGCGTCGGGCTTGCCCAACCCTGTGGATATTTCTTCGCGCAGCCCGTCCAGGGTGGCGACGTTATCCACCGGGTAATCCGCCGGCAGCACCACATGAATCTCGATAAACCGCGCCCGCCCGTGCTTCTGCACGTAGGACACGTAACCATCGAAACCATGCCTGGCCTGGGCCGCCTCCATCACTTCGCGCACTTTGCCGTCCAACTGGTCCGGCACAATCCCCAACACGTCGCGTAGCGCCGGGCGCAGGATCTTGAAGGCCGGCGCCAGCATGCTCAACGCCAGCAGGATCAGGATCAACGGGTCGACATACACCGCCCACTGCCCATAGCCCTGGGACTTGAGCAACAGCGCCGCCAGGAAGCTCACCAGCAGCCCCACCGACAGCATCGCGTCCACCAACCAACTGATGTTGTCGAACTGGATCAGCGACGACTTGAGCGTGCGATTGCGGTAACGCACGTAGAAAAAATAGGCGAACTCGACGACGGTAAATACCGCCGCATAGATGATCACCAGGCCCAACTCGATATCGCGCCCGCCATTGATAATGCCGAACACGCCGTTGAGAAACGCGTAGATGGCGATCAACAGCAAAAAGCTGCCCTCGATCAGCAGCACCATGGGTTCCAGGTGCCAGTAGCCGAACTGGAAACGTTCGTTGCTTTTCTTGGCGATCAGCTTGGCCGTGATCAGCATCAGCACCTTGATGGCGGTGGCGATCAGCGAGAAAAAGCCGTCGAATAAAATCGATTGGGCGCCCGACACCACCCCCGTGACAATCCCGGCGATCGCCACGGCGAACATCAGGATGGTCGATTGTTTGAGCAGCGACTGCTCACCTCGGTTACTCACATATCCTCCTGTCAAAACCTTTGAACCGCACAGCGCGGCGGGGTTTTCAGGGGTGGAGTGTACCTTATGTCCTGTTTTGGCCGATTTGCCGCATTTTCCAGGCTGACAAAAACCCTGTGGCGAGGGAGCTTGCTCCCGCTGGCGGCGAAGCCGCCCCAAAAAAGCCAGAGCCGCTTCGCAGCCCAGCGGGAGCAAGCTCCCTCGCCACAACAGCTCGACGGACTTAGGCCTTGGCGCCACGCTCAATCGCAAACCCGGCCCAGGTCTGGCTCACTGGCATCAGCTCCAGGCGGTTGATGTTCACGTGTGCCGGGGTGTTAAGCACCCAGAAGATCGTATCCGCAATGTCCTGCGGCTGGATCGGCTCGGCACCGGCATAAGTCGCGTCATAACGCGCCTGGTCACCGGCAAAGCGCACCAGCGAGAACTCACTCTCACACAGGCCCGGCTCGATGTTGGTCACGCGCACGCCGGTGCCCTGCAGGTCGCAACGCAGGTTCAGCGAGAACTGTTTGACGAAGGCCTTGGTGCCGCCATACACGTGGCTGCCCGGGTACGGGTAGCTGCCGGCAATGGAACCGAGGTTGATGATGCCAGCGCCACGGCCGTGGGCGATCAAGCGCGGCAACAGCAGGCTGGTGGTGGTCAGCAGGCCCTTGATGTTGGTGTCGACCATGGTTTCCCAATCGTCGAGGCTGCACTTCGGCGCAGGGTCGGTGCCCACCGCCAGGCCGGCGTTGTTGATCAGCCCGCGCAGCGTGGCAAAGGACGGCGGCAGGTTGGCGATCGCCTCTTCCATGGCCTTGCGGTCACGCACGTCCACCACCAGGCCGAGCACTTCGGTCTGCTTGGAAAGCTCGGCGCACAGGGCGTTCAAGCGCTCTGCGCGGCGGCCGGTGAGCACCAGTTTCCAGCCGGCTTCGGCAAAACGGCGGGCACAGGCTTCGCCAAAACCGGAGGTCGCGCCAGTAATAAACAGCGTATCGGACATGGTGTTCTCCTTGCGGGGCTACGAGGTAAAAAATCAGCCAGCAGAATGCCCGGCTGCCGGGCTGGCGGCAACTGATACACGCTGTGGACACAGGTGAATGCCGCTCATGCTGTACGAAATTCAACCAATCGCCCGAAAGCCATACAGGCCGTGGCGTGCAGCCATGTGCGCGCACCTTATCCACAGCCCCGTCCACAGTCTTTGGGGGCAAGTACAAAAGCTGAAAGCCGCGCGACACAAGGCTTTCAGCGCGATTCAAAAAGTTTTTTGCTTGACCTTGCGCAGCCCGTATGTAGCCCGGTTCAAAACGGTGCAACCAGGACGATGGCTCCAGGCCAGTCATTCCGGCCTCTGCGGCACTCTTTCCAGAGTTTAGTCACAGACTTATCCACAGGCCGGAGTGACATATTCCGGTCATATACCTGTGTCTTTAAACAGGTTGACAAACCCCTCGGTTGGTCACGAAAAACTCACTGATCAATAAACAACCACCGCGCTGAAAGCCACGAAAACAAAGGCCTCCAGCCAGCTACTCCCACGTTACCCACAGCCGGTTCCACAGTGCTTGGGGACAAGTCAAAACTGTGACAAAACAGGGATTTGCGGCGGCTATATGTCGCGCTTTGGCAGGTGCCCGGATTTGTTGTCCACAATTTCAGGAAAGCCTGCAGGCGACGCAAAAAAATGTGGGAGCGGGCTTGTGTGGGAGCGGGCTTGCTCGCGAAAGCGGCGTATCAGTCAATGCACATGTGACTGACCCACCGTCTTCGCGAGCAAGCCCGCTCCCACACAAGCCCGCTCCCACATTGGACCTGCGAACGACTTAATGCCCGCCGAGGTAGGCGTTACGCACCTCCTCATTCACCAGCAGCTCCTTGCCGGTGCCGGTAAGGCGAATCTCGCCGTTGACCATCACGTACGCCCGGTCCGACAAGCGCAACGCATGGTTGGCGTTCTGCTCCACCAGGAAGATGGTCATGCCGGTAGACGCCAGCTCCCGCAGCGTGGAAAAGATCTGCTTCACCACGATCGGCGCCAGCCCCAGGCTTGGCTCGTCCAGCAGCAACAGCTTGGGCCGGCTCATCAGTGCGCGGGCGATGGCAAGCATCTGCTGTTCACCACCGGACATGGTCATCGCCCGCTGGTTGCGCCGCTCCTTGAGCCGCGGGAACAGCTCGAACATGCGCTGCATGTCTTCGGTGGCGAACTTGTCGCCAATCGGGATGGTGCCCATCAGCAGGTTTTCCTCGACGGTCATGTCGGGGAACACCCGCCGCCCTTCCGGCGACTGCGCAATGCCGTTGGAGGCGATGTAGTGGGACGACTTGTGGGTAATGTCGACGCCGCGGTAGATGATCTGCCCGGACTCGGCCCGTGGCTGGCCAAAGATCGACATCAGCAGCGTGGATTTACCCGCGCCGTTGGAGCCGATCAGGCTCACGGTTTCGCCTTCGTTGATGTGCAGCGAAACTTTCTTCAGGGCCTGGATCGGGCCGTAGAACACGTCCAGGTCTTTCAGTTCGAGGATTGGCTCACTCATACCAGCTCCTCTTCGTCAGCGCCCAGATAAGCCGCGATCACCTTCGGATCATTGCGGATCGCTTCCGGCCCGCCCTCGGCAATCACGTTGCCGTGGTCCAGCACCACGATGTGGTCGGAAATACTCATCACCATGCCCATGTCGTGTTCGATCAGCACCACCGTCAGGTCGTGCTCGTCCCGCAGCAGGCGAATCATCGCGCTGAGGGCTTCGGTTTCCTGGGGGTTGAGGCCGGCGGCCGGTTCGTCGAGGCAAATAATCTGCGGCCGGGTGCACATGGCACGAGCGATTTCCAGGCGGCGCTGCTGGCCGTAGGACAGCTCGCCGGCCAGGCGGTTGGCGCAGTCCACCAGGTCCACCACTTCCAGCCAGTAGAACGCATGGTCGAGGGCATCGCTTTCAGCCTTGCGGTAGCCCTTGGTATTGAGGATGCCCGCGAGCATGTTGCGGTTGACCCACATGTGCTGGGCCACCAGCAGGTTCTCCACCACCGACATTTCCTTGAACAGGCGAATGTTTTGGAAGGTGCGCGCCAAACCCGCCCGGTTCACCAGGTGAGTGCCGCCGAACATCTTGTAGAACACCCGGCTGACGAAGCTTTTCGGCGAGACAAAGTCGGTGGCCTTGAAGCGCTCGCCCAGCAGTTGGATCACGTTGGTCTGCTTGCCGCGCACATTGAGTTCGATCTTGCCGCCGGAGGCTTTGTAGAAACCGGTCAGGCAGTTGAACACGGTGGTCTTGCCGGCACCGTTGGGACCGATCAGGGCGAAGATCGAGTTGCGCTTGACCTTGAGACTTACGTCGCTCAAGGCCTTGATGCCACCAAAGTGCATCATCAGGTGTTCCACGGAAAGAACGACTTCCTTGCTCATGGCGCCACTCCTTTACGCGGGACAACACCGGTACGGCTGATACGAATCAGGCCTCGTGGTCGCCAGATCATCATCACCACCATCAACACGCCGAAGAGCAGCACGCGGTACTCGGAGAAGCTGCGCAGCAGCTCCGGCGCCACCGTCAGCACGAACGCGGCAATCACCACGCCGACGGTCGAGCCCATGCCGCCCAATACCACGATGGCGAGGATCAGCGCCGACTCGAAGAAGGTGAACGACGACGGGTTGACGAAGCCCTGGTAGCTGGCGAAAAACACCCCGGCCAGACCGGCAGTGGACGCGCCGATGGTGAACGCCGAGAGCTTCACCAGCACGTGGTTGAGGCCCATGGAACGGCAGGCGATTTCGTCTTCGCGCAAGGCTTCCCACGCGCGGCCCACCGGCATGCGGGTCAGGCGGTGCTTGATGTACAGCACCAGCAGCACTACCAGGAACAGCACGATGTAGATGAACAGGAATTTGATGTTGGGGTTGTAGTCGATGCCGAAGAACTCGTGGAACGGCACCCCGCCATCCTTCGCCTTGCGCACGAACTCCAGGCCGAAAAACGTTGGCGACGGCACCGGCATGCCGTTCGGGCCACCGGTAAACGACAGCCAGTTATTCAGCACCAGGCGGATGATTTCACCGAAGCCCAGGGTCACGATCGCCAGGTAATCGCCGTGCATTCGCAGCACCGGAAACCCGAGTATGCACCCCGCCAGCGCCGCACAAATCGCCGCCAGCGGCAGCACCGACCAGAAGCCCAGGCCGAGGTACTGGTAACCCAGCGCCAGGCCATAGGCGCCGATGGCGTAGAACGCCACGTAACCCAGGTCGAGCAGCCCGGCCAGGCCGACCACGATGTTCAGGCCAAGGCCCAGCAACACGTAGATCAACCCGAGGATCACCACGGTCAGCAGGTATTTGTTGGCAAAGAACGGGAACACGATAGCAATCACGATCAACGCCGGGATGATCCAGCGCAGGCGCGACTTGTAGTCCGGCTTGAGCACATGCACACCGGAGCCGGTGCTTTCAAACCCTTGCAGAATCCGCAGGCCCCTTGGGGTTTGCAGGAACAGGCTCATGGCGAACCGGCCGACCATCACGATGGCCACCAGGATGCCGACACGCGCCGGTTGCAGGTTGAAGCTGTAGCCGTCGAGGACCACGCCGACGATCGGACCGAACACGATCAGCGAAATCAGCCCGGCGAGTACCGCATCGACGACACTTTTCTTGATATCGATAGAGTAGGCAGCAGACATAGTTATACCTTCGCCACGAGTGGGCGACCGAGCAGGCCCTGGGGACGGAAAATCAGGATCACCACCAGCAGGGAGAAACTGAACACGTCTTTGTAGTCAGAGTTGATCAACCCCGAGAACAGCGACTCGGAAATACCCAGGATGATCCCGCCCAGCATGGCCCCAGGCAGGGAGCCGATGCCGCCGAGTACCGCTGCGGTAAATGCCTTGATGCCGATGATGAAGCCGGCATAGAAGTCGAACGTGCCGTAGTTCAGGGTGATCAGCACACCGGCCAGCGCGGCCATGGCGGCACCAATCACGAATACGTAGGAGATGACCCGGTCGGTGTTGATACCGAGGATCGACGCCATCTTGCGGTCTTGCTGGGTAGCGCGGCACATGCGGCCGAGCTTGGTGTACTTGATGATGTAGGTCAGCAGGCCCATGCCGACGAACGCGGCCACCAGGATGAACACCTTGGTGTAGGTCAATTGCACGAAGCCGGTGCCGATATCGACTCTCCAGGCGCCGGCCAGCAGCGTCGGGATGCCTTGTTGCTTGGCGCCCTGGGCGATCTGCGCGTAGTTCTGCAGGATCAGCGAAATACCGATGGCGCTGATCAGCGGTGCCAGTCGGGTGGAGTTGCGCAGCGGTTTGTAGGCGACACGCTCGATGACCCAGCCGTAGACGCCGGTGACGACGACGGTGAAGATCAGGGTGCCAAGGATGAGCAGCGGGAAGGATTCGATGCCGAAGTAAGCCAGCAGTGCCAGACTGATCGCCGCGAGGTAAGCGGAAATCATATAAACCTCGCCATGGGCGAAGTTGATCATGCCAATGATGCCATAGACCATTGTGTAGCCGATGGCGATCAAGCCATAGACCGACCCGAGGGTCAGCCCATTGACCAGTTGCTGCAGGAAAATACCATCCATAACGCAATCTCACGCAGTGAGAGCCTGCACACCTGTGGGTGTGCGGATCTTCTAGGAGGAAAAGACAGACACAAAAGGGGCTGGCAACCAAGTCCCCGTGTGGGAGCTGGCGTGTGTGGGCGCCGGGCTTGCCCGCGATAGCGACACCTCGGAATGTCAGTCAACCCGAGGTGACGCTATCGCAGGCAAGCCAGCCCCCACAAAAGCCCGGTTCCCACAGGGTCAAGTGGCGTCTAACCCATCGCGCTAACTATTACTTCTGCTTTTCCAGCTGGTGATACTTGCCGTCCTTGTCCCACTGGTAAACCACATAGTCGGAGATTTTCAGGTCGCCCTTGGCGTCCCAGTTCTTCTCGCCCATGACGGTTTTGACCGGGTGGGATTTCAGCCATTTGGCTGCGTCTTCGCCCTTGTCGGACTTGGCGCCATTGAAACCGGCGGCCAGGGCCTGGATCGAGGCGTAGGCGTACAGGGTGTAGCCTTCAGGCTCGGTGCCATTTTTGCGGAACTCTTCCACCACGGTCTTGCTGTCTGGCAGCAGGCGTGGGTCGGCGCCGAAGGTCATGTACACGCCATCCACGTACTGTGCACCACCGGCGGTGGCCACCAGTTCGTCGGTCACCACGCCGTCATCGGACATGAACTTGACGTCTTTCAGGCCGGCTTCACGAATCTGCCGAACCAGTGGGCCGGCTTCCGGGTGCAGGCCGCCGAAGTACACGACGTCAGCACCGGTGGAGCGGATCTTGGTAACCAAGGCGCTGAAATCTTTCTCGCCACGGGTCAGGCCTTCTTCCAGCACCGGCTTCACACCGCGCTTGGTCAACTGCGCCGCAGTGGCGTCGGCCAGGCCTTTGCCGTAGGTGTCCTTGTCGTTGATAACGGCAACTTTCTTGCCCTTGAGCACGTCGACGATGTAGTCGCCGGCCACGATGCCTTGTTGATCGTCACGACCACACATGCGGAACACGGCCGACAGGCCACGCTCGGTAACCTGCGGGTTGGTGGAGCCCGGGGTGATCATGATCACGCCCGCATCGGCATACACCTCGGAGGCCGGGATAGTGTTCGACGAGCAGAAGTGCCCGACCACGCCAATCACTTTGTCCTGGTCAACCAAGCGGTTGGCCACGGCCACGGCCTGCTTGGGTTCGCAGGCGTCATCGCCGGCCACCAGCTTGATCTGCTCGCCGTTGATGCCGCCGGCCTTGTTGATGACATCGGCTGCCGCCTGGGCACCTTTCATGTACTGCTCACCAAATGCCGCGTTGGCGCCGGTCATCGGCCCCGCTACGCCAATCTTCACATCAGCTTGAGCAAACGCAGAAACACCCAGCGCCGCAGCAACGGCGAGGGCTAGAAAACCTTTCTTGTAAAACGTCTGGGACATGAGTGGTGCTCCGAGGTTTTTGTTGAATTGGCACTGCAGCTTCACTTCAAAAACTTTCGGAGAAAGCCCAGAGCAAGCGTCGTGCCATTACGTTTTTATTATTCAAAAAGACACGGTGTCATTGTTATTGCAGGTTTTTGGGCGCCTTTTGATTGGACGTGCAACCGTCTATCTCAACCAGGTGCAACCATTGGACCCATAAAGTGCAACCCGACCAATCAAGCACTGCAACCCGGCCACTAAACGGCCACCCTTAAACATGTAACAGCGTGCGTAACGGAAGTGCACATTTACAGTGCGTTACTGCTACGACTCGCACCAATACAGATTAGTAGCCGGCTAAGAAAATGCAGGCTTCTGAGGGGTATTTCGTTGATCAGATCACGATCCGCAGGCATTGGCCCGCGTGATACAGCGAGAATCCCGCCTCGTACAAACAGCTGCGCAGGCCCACACCGGCCAACGGCTGCATCGGCGCAAAGGGGATCGGCAGTGCCTGTGGATCCTGGTGACACAGATAATCCGCGAAGGCTTTGCCCACGACACTGCCGGTCGTCACCCCGCGCCCGTTGTAACCGGTGACCGCCACCAACCCGGGCGCCGGCTCGAACAGGCGCATCAAGTGGTCCGGGGTGAACGCGATGCAGCCGGTCCAGGTGCACTCCCACTGCACCGGTTTGAGGTACGGGAAGTAGTGCTGTTGCACCCTATCGGCCCAGGCCTTGAGGAACCACGCAGGTTTCTGGTTGCCGTTGCCCAGGCTGCCGAGCAGCAGGCGGCCTTCGGCGTCGCGGCGGATGCTGCTGAGTACCTGGCGAGTGTCCCAGGAGCCTTGCCCGCCCGGAAGGATTTGTTGGGCGGCGTCGTCGGTCAGAGGGGCCGACGCCACCTGATAGTAATAACCGGGGAAAAAGTTGCGGCGCAGCTCGGTCCACTCGCCTTCGGTGTAGGCGTTGGAGGCGATTACCACTTGTTCGGCGTGTACGGAGCCCTGGGCAGTCTGCACAGACCAGTGCTGGCCCTGGCGTTCCAGTTGGGTGACTGGGGAGTGATCGAACAACTGTCCGCCGAGCCCGACGGCGGCATTGGCCAAACCACTGGTGTAGGCCATCGGGTTCAAGGTGCCGGCCCGCCGGTCGAGCAAGGCGGCAGCAATCTTTTTGGTACCGGTGGCTTGTTCGCATGCAGCGCCGGTCAACAGCTCCACCGGTGCACCGCGACGCTTCCATTGTTCCTCACGACTGCGCAAATCCGCCTCGCCACGGGCGTTGTGCGCCATGTGCAAGGTGCCCTCGCGACGCAGTTGGCAGTCGATGTTGTATTTGTCGATCAGGCTGAACACCAGGGACGGTGCCGCGCCGAGCATGCGGTTGAGCTGGCTGCCCACCGCGGTACCAAAACCGGCTTCGATCTCGTCCGGGGGAATCCACATCCCTGCATTGACCAGCCCTACGTTGCGCCCCGAACCACCGTGGCCGGTGCGATGGGCCTCGAGTACGGCGACACTTTTTCCTTGTTCCAGCAAGTGTATGGCTGCCGACAAACCGGTGATGCCGGCGCCGATCACGCACACATCCACTTTTACCTCGCCCTTGAGCGCGGCACGATCCGGCCGGCCAGGAGTGAGTTGTTCCCACAAACATGCTTCGCGTAATGCCATTGCCAGACTCCGATGAGACCTAACAAACCACTTTTCCGAATTGTAAATACGGTCAAATGTGGGAGCGGGCTTGCTCGCGAAAGCGGTGGATCAGATAAGCATTCGTTGACTGACACACCGCTTTCGCGAGCAAGCCCGCTCCCACATTGACCTCACTCCGACTTGAGGTATCAGTCGAAGGTAATACCCTGGGCCAGCGGCAGTTCCAGCGAGTAGTTCACGGTGTTGGTCTGGCGACGCATGTACCCGCGCCATGCATCCGAGCCCGACTCACGCCCGCCACCGGTCTCTTTCTCACCGCCAAACGCGCCACCAATCTCCGCGCCGCTCGGGCCGATGTTGACGTTGGCGATCCCGCAGTCACTGCCTACCGCCGACATGAACTGCTCGGCCTCGCGCACGTCAGTGGTAAAGATGCACGAAGACAGGCCTTGTGGCACCGCATTGTTCAGGCGCAGCGCTTCAGCGAAATCGGTATAGCCGACCACATACAGAATCGGCGCGAACGTCTCGGTGCACACCACATCACTCTGCTCCGGCATTTCCACGATGGCCGGCGACACGTAGTAAGCGTTGGGGAACGTGTCTTCCAACTGGCGCTTGCCGCCAAACACCCGGCCGCCTTCGCTCAAGGCCTGCTCCAGGGCGTCCTGCATGTTTTCGAAGCTGTGCTTGTCGATCAGCGGGCCGATCAGGTTGCCTTCCAGCGGATGGCCGATGCGCACTTTGGAATACGCAGCCTTGAGGCGGGTGACGATTTCCTCCTTCACCGACTCATGGGCGATCAGCCGACGCAGGCTGGTGCAGCGCTGGCCGGCGGTACCGACTGCGCTGAACAGAATCGCGCGCACGGCCATGTCCAGGTCGGCGCTTGGGCCGAGGATCATCGCGTTGTTGCCGCCCAGTTCGAGAATGCTGCGGGCAAAACGTGCAGCGACTTTCGGCGCTACTTCGCGGCCCATGCGGGTGCTGCCGGTGGCGCTGATCAGCGCAACACGCGGGTCATCCACCAGTGCGGCGCCGGCATCGCGGCCACCGATGATCACCTGGCTGAGGTACGGCGGCGCATCGCTGAAGTTCTTCAGTACGCGCTCGAACAGTGCCTGGCAGGCCAGGGCGGTAAGCGGGGTTTTTTCCGACGGTTTCCAGATCACTGCGTTGCCGCACACCAGCGCCAGCGCGGTGTTCCACGCCCATACGGCGACCGGGAAGTTGAAGGCGCTGATCACGCCAACCACGCCCAGCGGGTGCCAGGTTTCACGCATGTGGTGGCCCGGACGCTCGGAGGCGATGGTCAAGCCGTACAACTGGCGCGACAGGCCGACGGCGAAGTCGCAGATGTCGATCATTTCCTGCACTTCACCCAAACCTTCCTGGGTGATCTTGCCGGCTTCCCACGACACCAGCTCGCCGAGGTCGGCCTTGTACTCGCGCAACACGTCGCCGAACTGGCGCACCAGCTCACCACGACGCGGGGCCGGCACCTTGCGCCAGGCCTCGAATGCATGCTCGGCGCGACTGACCTGCTGCTCCACCTCGGCGGCGCCTTCCCAGTGCACACTGGCAATCCGGCTGCCATCAATGGGCGAATGCACGGGTTGTTTACCCGACTGGTACAGCGCCGGGTTTACCCCGAGACGATCAAGCAATGCGGCAACCATGGGTCACTCCTTCAATCTACAAACAGAAATTTGCGCCGCCAGCGGTCGCGGCGATCCAGACCTTATTTGTAGCTGGCCCAAGACTTGCCAACAAACGACGATTAGGCGAGATATCATTCCGTTTATTCATGCTAAGAACAAAAAGAGGCGTGCCGTGCTGAATAAAAGACATTTGCCCTCGATCACCGCCCTGCAGTGCTTCGAAGCGGTCACCCGCCACCTGAGTTTTACCCGCGCCGCCGAAGAGCTGAACCTCACCCAGAGCGCTGTCAGCAAACAGGTCGCGCAGCTGGAAGAACTGTTGCAGCACCTGCTGTTTCGCCGGGTGCGCCGCCGCTTGCAGATGACCCCGGCGGGCGATCTGTACCTGGTGGAAGTGCGCAAGATCCTCACCCAGGTGGAGATGTCCACCCATTACCTGCGCTCCTACGGCGGCGAGACTGAAGTGCTGCGGGTGTCCACGCCCTACACCTTCGGCGCCCGCTGGCTGGTGCCGCGCCTCAAGGGCTGGCGACTGCGCCATCCGCAGATTCACCTGGACCTGTGCAACGAACAGGAGCCCGACGAGCTGCTGCAAGGCAAGGCCGACCTGGCCTTCTACTTTGGCCAGGGCTCACGGCCCGGCACCGAGAGCCTCAAGCTGTTCAGCGAAGAACTGGTGCCCGTGTGCTCACCCGACAGCCTGCCCGCCCAAGCATTTACCGATCCCACGCAACTGAGCGAACTGGTGTTGCTGCAAAACGCCTCGCGCCCGCAAGGCTGGCATGACTGGTTCGCCGCCCAGGGTCATCACACCGAGCACAGCTACCATGGGCCGCGCTTCGAGACCTTTTATATGTGCATCCGCGCCGCACAGGTTGGCTGCGGTGTGGCGCTGCTGCCCAGGTTTCTGGTGGAAGAAGAGCTCGCCGAAGGCAAGCTGGTGATCCCCTGGCAGCATGCGATGCCGAGCCAGGATGCCTATTACCTGGCCTACCCCGAGCACTCGGCGGAAGTGCCCAAGGTGCGGGATTTTGTGAAGTGGATGATGGAGCAGGTTGAGTCTGATTGACCTTTTTTGCCTGCAATACCGCTATCGCAGGCAAGCCAGCTCCCACATTTTGGAATGCATTCACCTGTGGGAGCTGGCTTGCCTGCGATGGCGCCAGTAGTCATCCCCAAAAAAATCACTGGCAAAACAGCACGGGTCTATGCGCCACTAGCGCCATTCCTTAATTGTGCGTAAAGGTCGGCGCCCATCGCCGACCCGTCTGGAGATTCCCGTTATGAGCGAGAGTGTGTTTGCCGATCGCATCGTGCAGAACCTGCTCGACACCGACTTCTACAAGCTGACCATGATGCAGGCGGTGCTGCACAACTACCCGAACGTGGAAGTTGAATGGGAGTTTCGTTGCCGCAACAGTGAAGACCTGCGCCCGTACCTGGCGGAGATCCGCTACCAGATCGAGCGCCTCGCCGAGCTGAGCCTGAGCCCCGACCAACTGGGCTTCCTGGAACGCATCAGCTTCATGAAGCCGGATTTCCTGCGTTTCCTCGGGCTGTTTCGCTTCAACCTGCGCTACGTGCACACCGGTATCGAAAACGGCGAGCTGTTTATCCGCCTGCGCGGGCCATGGCTGCACGTGATCCTGTTTGAAGTGCCGATGCTGGCCATCGTCAGCGAAGTGCGTAACCGCTATCGCTACCAGAGCGTGATCCTCGAACAGGCCCGCGAGCAGCTGTATCGCAAGTTCGACTGGCTGACGGCCAACGCCAGCGTCGAAGAACTGTCCGAACTGCAGGTCGCGGATTTTGGCACGCGTCGACGCTTCTCCTACCGCGTGCAGGAAGAAGTGGTGAACGTGCTCAAGCACGACTTCCCCGGGCGTTTTGTCGGCACCAGCAACGTGCACCTGGCCCGCGAGCTGAACATGAAGCCGCTGGGCACCATGGCCCACGAATGGATCATGGCCCACCAGCAACTCGGCCCGCGCCTGATCGACAGCCAGATCGCCGCCCTCGACTGCTGGGTGCGCGAGTACCGTGGCCTGCTGGGCATCGCCCTGACCGATTGCATCACCACCGATGCGTTTCTCAGCGATTTCGACCTGTACTTCGCCAAGCTCTTCGACGGCCTGCGCCACGACTCCGGTGACCCGGTGCAATGGGCCGAAAAGGCGATCGCCCACTACCACAAGCTGGGGATCGAGCCCATGAGCAAGACCCTGGTGTTCTCCGACAGCCTGTCGCTGCCCAAGGCGCTGGAGATTTTCCGCGCGCTGCGTGGTCGGATCAATGTGAGCTTCGGCATCGGCACCAACCTGACCTGTGATATTCCAGGTGTGGAACCGATGAGCATCGTGCTTAAAATGACTGCCTGTAATGGCCAGCCCGTCGCGAAGATTTCCGATGAAGCGGGCAAGACCCACTGCACCGATCCGAACTTTGTCGCCTATTTGCGCCACGTTTTCAAAGTACCTGCCCTACCCAGCAAGGAGTGAATCATGCAAGCCGTACAGCGCGAGATTGCTGAACAGCTCAAGGTCCAACCACCGTTCAAGGACCAGGCCGCCCTTGAGGCGGAGGTCGCCCGGCGCGTTACCTTTATCCAGGATTGCCTGCTCAATTCAGGCCTCAAGACGTTGGTGCTGGGCATCAGCGGCGGCGTCGACTCCCTGACCGCCGGCCTGCTGGCCCAGCGTGCAATGCAAGAGTTGCGGGCTGCCAAGGGTGACGATGCGTACCGCTTTATCGCGGTGCGCCTGCCCTACGAAACCCAGTTCGACGAACACGACGCCCAGGCGTCCGTGGACTTTATCGAACCCGACGAACGCCACACAGTGAACATCGGCCCGGCGGTGAAATCCCTGGCCAATGAAGTGGCGGCGTTTGAAGGCAAGGCCGCAGTCTCCCGGGACTTCGTGCTGGGCAACACCAAGGCGCGCATGCGCATGGTGGCGCAGTACACCATCGCCGGCGCGGCCGGTGGTTTGGTGATCGGTACCGACCATGCGGCGGAAGCGGTGATGGGCTTTTTCACCAAGTTCGGTGATGGCGCCTGCGACCTGGCGCCGCTGAGCGGGCTGGTGAAGAACCAGGTGCGCGCGATTGCCCGGCACTTTGGTGCTCCGGAATCGCTGGTAGAGAAGATCCCGACGGCCGACCTGGAAGACCTGTCGCCGGGCAAGCCGGACGAAGCGTCCCATGGCGTGACCTATGCCGAGATCGACGCGTTCCTGCACGGCGAGCCGGTGCGCGAGGAAGCCTTCAAGATCATCTGCGACACCTATCGCAAGACCGAGCACAAGCGAGTGATGCCGTTTGCACCCTGATCTGACGTAGCAGCTCATTCTGGCAAAAGGGCTTGTTGTGGTGAAGGAGCTTGCTGTGGTGAAACAGAGCTTGCTGTGGTGAAAGAGCTTGCTGTGGCGAGGGAGCTTGCTCCCGCTGGGGCGCGAAGCGGCCCCTGAAACCTGCTTACTGCTTTTTCTGATGCTACGCGGTGAGCTTATTGGGGCTGCTCCGCAGCCCAGCGGGAGCAAGCTCCCTCGCCACAAGAGCAGCCTGCCTACAGGCAAAAAAAGCGCCCCGAAGGGCGCTTTTTTTTGCCTGAAGATTGCTTACTTCAGGGTCACAGTGCCTTTCATCATCGAGATGTGGCCTGGGAACGAGCAGAAGAACGCGTAGTCAGTGCCTGCCGCCAGCTTCGACACATCGAAGGTCACGGAGTCTTTCTCGCCGGCACCGATGATCTTGGTGTGGGCGATGATGCGGGTGTCACCGTCTTTCAGGTAGTTCTTGTCGATGCCGGCAGCCATGCCGTCGCTGGCGATGCCAGGCATGTCGGCGGCGGAACTCAGCACCCAGTTATGGCCCATGACGTTTTTCGGCAAGCTGCCGGAGTGGGTCAACTCAACGGTGAACGTCTTGCAGCTCTTGTCGATTTCGATGGCCTTGGTGTTGAAGGACATCTGGTCAGTGGAGTCGACAGTGACCTTGCACTCTGCAGCAAGCAACTGGCCGCTAGCCAGAGTCAGCAGGGAAACAGCAACGAGTTTGGCAAACATGTGAATCTCCAGGGCAGGGTTTAAAAAACGCATATTGCGACAAGGGTGCCTGAGTCAGGCAGGACTTCATATGATCTGTATCAACAGATTGTATACAACTTTAGGCTATCAGACTCATCGACACAATCTACCGGCCAAAGTGCGGGTGCCGGCCTATGATCGGTCCATCACCCTTCCGGAGTCCCAGCCATGCACCTCAATAGCCTGTTCCGCAGCCTGCTTGCCGCCTATGCCTGTGGTGCCAGCGGCACCTGCGAAACACCTCAACGCGAGGTTTAATCCTTTGAGAGACGCAAGCCAGCCTTTACTCTTTAGCCACAACTGAGTGGAGTCAGGTATGTCCTTGAAGTCTGTCTGTGTGTTTTGCGGTGCCAGCAGCGGCACCAACCCGGCCTACCGTGAAGCAGCCGTGGCCCTCGGGCGCGCGCTGGCCGAGCGCAAGCTGACCCTGGTGTACGGCGGCGGCGCCGTGGGCCTGATGGGTATCGTCGCCGATGCGGCGCTGGAAGCCGGCGGCGAGGTGATCGGAATTATTCCCGAAAGCCTGAAAAACCTCGAAATCGGCCACAAAGGCCTGACCCGCCTGGAAGTGGTCGACGGCATGCACGCCCGCAAGGCACGCATGGCCGAACTGAGCGACGCCTTTATTGCGCTGCCGGGCGGCCTGGGCACCCTGGAAGAACTGTTCGAAGTCTGGACCTGGGGCCAGCTCGGCTACCACGGCAAACCGCTGGGGTTGCTCGAAGTGAACGGCTTTTACCGCAAGTTGACCGATTTTCTTGATCATATCGTCGGCGAAGGCTTCGTCCGGGCACCGCATCGTGCCATGCTGCAAATGAGCGAATCGCCGGCTGAGCTGCTTGACGTACTGGATGCCTGGCAACCGCTGGTCCTGCCCAAATGGGTGGACCAAAAACCCGATTAACCCTTGGGACGCGATTAAAGGCAGAATACGCGCCGCTCAACCTCACCTTCGACCCCAGAGGATCGCCCATGGCAAAACCTAATTACTCCTTCGCCAAACGTCAGAGAGACTTGGCCAAAGAGCAGAAGAAAGAGGAAAAGCTGCAGCGCAAGAAAATTGCAGCCGACGAAGAAGCCGGTGCACTGAACCCGGATGCTGAAGGTACAGTGGCTACAGACGAAACCGAAGCACCGAAAGACGCTGAATAGGTGATCGTTCCCACGCTCCGCGTGGGAATGCATCCTGGGGCGCTCCGCGTCCCGATTTGAGATATGTGCATTACTCCAGCGGCATCACCGTCACCCGCACTTCCGGGTCATGGCTCCCTCCCCCCAGAATCACCCCCCGCAACGGCGAAACATCGGAAAAGTCCCGGCCCCAGGCCAGGGTGATGTGTTCCAGTGCCGGCTGCACATTGTTGGTCGGGTCAAAATCCACCCAACCCGACACCGGGCAAAACACCGACACCCACGCGTGGGACGCATCCGCGCCGATCAACCGTGGTTGGCCGGGCGGTGGCTGGGTCAGCAGGTAACCACTGATATACCGCGCCGCCAGGCCCCGGGAACGCAGGCACGCGAGCATCAGGTGGGCGAAGTCCTGGCACACGCCGCGCCGGCGCTCCAGCACTTCCACCAACGGCGTGGCGACCTGGGTGGCTTCGGCATCGAAAGTAAATTCGCTGAAGATCTTCTGCATCAGCGCCTGCACACCCAACAGCAACGGACGACCGGCCGGGAAACAGTCTTCGGAGAACTCGACGAAGCTTTTCTTCAAATGCACATAGGGCGATTCGAACCGATAGCGGCACGCCTCGATCACTTCGGCCGACAGCGGCTGGCTGCTGTAGGTCAGGCCGTTGCGGGTCTGGTCCCAGGCCGGCGACAGGCTGAAATCCAGCAGCGGCCGCGCCAACACCTCCACTGTCAGCCCGGCGTTCACCAGCAGTTCATCATGGGGCCGCTCGAATGCCAGCCGGGTGATCGGGTTGCCGAACACATCCAGTTCATCCCGGCGCGAGGTCGGCTCGGGGCTGATCTCCAGTTGCTGCGAGCTGCAGCGCTGCCAGGCGCAAGGCCGCGGCCACAGGTGCGCCAGTTGCTGGGCCAGGGACACCGGGCTGTCGTAGTGATAATGGGTATCGTGGAAAATCTGGTAGCGGGCACTCATCACACAGACACCGTTTGCTGGCTGACATCGTCCACATGGGCAAAATGGCGCAAGGCCAGGCGGTCGGAGACTTGCCCACTTTCATCGGCCACCGCTTGCAGCAGGTCGGCCAGGCCATCCAGCGCGGCACGCACACTGGACTCGCCGAACAGCGGATTCTCCAGGCAGCCCAGGTCAAAGCGCGCCAGGCGCTCCACCAACGGCGCCAACCCGGTTTCCCGGGGCACGCTGAAATCGTCATTCAAGCGACGCAAGGTGCGGCTCACCAGTTTCAGCTGGAACAGCACTGCGTGGGGGTTTTGCTCATCCAGCAGCAACAGGTCCAGAACCGGAATCAGCTGCGGCACCGCAAGGTAGCGCGAACGATAGGTGATGCTGCTGTTGCCCAGTTCCAGCAACCACTCCAGCCCGGCCTGATCGAACACCGCCACGCCGCGCAGGAAGGCGGCCAGGCTGCTGCTGAGAAACTGCAGGCGCTCGATGCGTCGGCCCATCATCAGGAAGCGCCAGCCTTCGTCGCGGGTCATGTCGTCAAGGGCAAAGCCCGACAGCGCGGCCAGGGACATCACCAGGCGGTTGAGGAAATCCAGCAGTTCGCCGAAGTCCGGCTCTTCGCTTTCCAGCTCCAGGGCTTCGCGCTGCAACTCCACCAGCGCCTGCCAGTTTTCCCGGGACAACTTGCCGCGCACCTGGGACGCCGCCCACTGCAAGCGCTGCAAGTTGGCCCGCAGGCTCGAGGGCCAGTCATCACCGAGCAACGCCGCCTGAAGCCGCTCAGGCAACTCGCCCTCCTCCGGCAACAGTCGCAGGTTCTCACCCAGTTCAACCGCCGCCTGCAGCGCCAGCGGGTCGTCTCCGTCGACATAGCGGGCAAGGACGATCCGCAACCAGCGCGCACTGTCATCACAGCGCTCGCAATAACGGCCAAACCAGAACAGGTTTTCCACCACCCGCGACGGCAGGTACGGATCACGTCGCACCAGGTCATGGGCGCCGATGGCCCGCTGGGCGCGCCATTGCTCGGTGCCGTGGGCGCGTTCGCCGAGCACCCAGGTGTCCTTGCTCGCACCGCCGCGCTGCATCGACACCACTTCGGCATCGGCATCGGCGGCCACACGGGTCAGGCCACCGGGCAGTACCCGATAACCGTCGGCGCTGGCTACGGCGTACACACGCATGCCGATGGCGCGGTGCTGAAGGTGATCGTCAACGGTGTGCCAGACCGGCGCCTGGGACAACTGCGCAAGTTCCTGGGCGACATAGGCGTAAGGCCGCGCGCGCATGCGCTCAGCCAGGGCCTCGCGTTGTTCGTCGTTCAAGTCGCGGCCAAATACCGGGGTAAAGCTTTGCGACGGAAACGCCGGCTTGATCAGCAGCTCCGGCAGTTTCTCCAGGGCTTCGGCCAGCACCGGCGGCTCACCGCACCACCAGGTGGCGATGGACGGCAGGATCAGCTCTTCGCCAAACAGGAATTGATTGATCTTCGGCAGAAATCCCAACAGGCCAGGGGATTCCAGCACGCCACTGCCCAGGGCGTTGGCCACCAGCACATTGCCCTGGCGCACGGCATCCAGCAGGCCGGGCACGCCGAGGGCCGAGTCGGTGCGCAGTTCCAGCGGGTCGCAGAAGTCGTCGTCCAGGCGGCGCATGATCGCGTGCACCCGGCGCAGGCCGCTGAGGGTCTTGAGGTACACCGTGGCGTCGCGCACGGTCAGGTCGCCGCCTTCCACCAGCGGGTAGCCAAGCTGGCGGGCGAGGTACAGATGCTCGAAATAGCTTTCGTTGAAACGGCCCGGGGTCAGCAGCACGATCAGCGGTGGCTGGTCGTCGCTCGGCGCCTGGCGGGCCAGGGTTTCCTGCAGGGTGCGGAAGAACCCGGTGAGGTGCTGCACCTGCAAGTCGCGGTACAGGTCCGGGAAGGCGCGGGACACGATGGTGCGGTTTTCCAAAGCATAACCGGCGCCGGACGGGGCCTGGGTCCGGTCGGCGGTGACCCACCAGCGGCCATCCGGCGTACGCGCCAGGTCCACGGCGTACAGGTGCAGGAACGCGCCGTCGGGCGGCTGGATGCCCTGGCACGGCCACAGGAAATTGTTATGGCCGAACACCAGTTCTGCCGGCAGCAAGCCTTCGGCGATCAGGCGTTGCGGGCCGTAGAGGTCGGCCAGTACTGCATTCAGCAGGCGCGCACGCTGGGCGATGCCGGCGGCAAGTTGCTTCCATTCATCGGCGGCCAGCACGTGGGGCAGCAGGTCCAGCTCCCAGGGACGATCGGCGCCCTTGGGGTCGGCGTAGACGTTGTAGGTCACGCCGTTTTCCTGGATCTGCCGAGTCAGCAAGGCTTGGCGCTGGGCCAGTTGCGCCGGGGTGCTGCGTTGCAAGTGATCGAGCAGCCGCTGCCAATGGGCGCGAACCGCGCCGCTGTCGTCCAGCAGTTCGTGATAAGTGCCCGCGGTCAGCGGGTAACGGTCGAGCAAGTCGGGCATGGAACGCTCGGCAGAGGCAAGGGAAGTCGAATTAACTCACAAACCACGCGATCCAACTGTGGGAGCGGGCTTGTGTGGGAGCGGGCTTGCTCGCGAAAGCGGAGTGTCAGTCACTTAATGTGTTTCTGATACACCGTATTCGCGAGCAAGCCCGCTCCCACATTTTGAATCGCATTTAGTCATTCTTATTGGGGAAGCGCCGCAAATCCAGGGTCATCGGCAATTCATCATTGATCACCACACTCGGCACCGGCAGTTTCCCGGGGCTGTGTCCCAAGCGGAAAAACCGCGCCATCCGCCGGCTTTCAGCTTCATTGGCATTCACCGGCAGGCTGTCGTAATTGCGCCCGCCCGGGTGGGCGACATGGTACTGGCAACCGCCCAGCGAGCGCTGCATCCATGTGTCCAAAAGATCGAACACCAGTGGCGCATGCACCGGGATCGTTGGCTGCAGGCAGTTGGCCGGTTGCCAGGCGCGATAACGCACGCCAGCCACAAACTCGCCGACACGCCCGGTGGGTTGCAGCGGCACCGGGATGCCATTGCAGGTCAGCAGGTAACGCTGGGGCGGCAGGCCACTCAACTTGACCTGCAGGCGCTCCAGGGACGAATCCACGTAACGCACCGTACCGCCCACCGCACCCTCTTCGCCCAGCACATGCCAGGGCTCAAGGGCCTGGCGCAATTCCAGTTCGATGCCGCTGACGGCGTAGTCACCGACCTTGGGAAAACGGAACTCCAGGTGCGCGGCAAACCATTCGGCCCGCAGCGGATAACCGGCAGCGTTCAGCTCGACGATCACGTCGGCAAAATCCTGCTCGATAAAGTGCGGCAGCAGGAAGCGGTCATGCAGCTCTGTGCCCCAGCGCGCCAGCTTCGGCGGCGCATAGGGTTCACGCCAGAACCGCGCGACCAGTGCCCGCAGCAGCAACTGCTGGGTCAGGCTCATGCGGGCGTGGGGCGGCATTTCAAAGGCACGCAATTCCAGCAGGCCCAGGCGGCCGGTGGCACCGTCCGGCGAGTAGAGCTTGTCGATGCAGAACTCGGCGCGGTGGGTATTGCCAGTGACGTCGATCAGCAGGTTGCGCAGCAGGCGGTCCACCAACCATGGCGGGCATTCTTCGCCCGCTTCGGGCATCTGCGCGAAGGCGATTTCCAGCTCATACAGCGCATCGTTGCGCGCTTCGTCGACCCGTGGTGCCTGGGAAGTCGGGCCGATGAACAGGCCGGAAAACAGGTAGGACAATGACGGATGGTTATGCCAATAGCTGATCAGGCTGCGCAGCAGATCGGGACGCCGCAGGAACGGCGAATCCTTGGGCGTAGCGCCACCGAGCACAAAGTGGTTACCGCCGCCGGTGCCGGTGTGGCGCCCGTCGATCATGAATTTTTCTGTGGTGAGGCGGGTTTGCCGGGCTTCTTCGTAGAGAAACTCGGTGCGTTCCACCAACTCGTCCCAGGTGGCGGACGGCTGCACGTTGACCTCGATCACACCCGGATCCGGCGTCACCCGGAAGTTGCTCAGGCGTGGGTCGCTCGGCGGCTCATAACCTTCCAGCAACACCGGGCAATGCAGTTCTTCGGCGGTGGCTTCGATGGCGGCCACCAGTTCCAGGTAATCCTCGACCCGTTCCAGCGGCGGCATGAACAGGTACAGGCGGCCGTCCCGTGCCTCGGCGCACAGGGCGGTGCGGGTCAGCCAGTCGGCAGACTCGTCGATCTTCGGGATACGGTCTTGGCTGGCAGCTGCCTCGCCATGGCTTTGCAGTTGTGAGGTGGTCGGCAGGTCTGCCAGGTCCTGATTGGGATCGGTGGGGTGCACGAACGGATAGTCCGCCGCCGTTACCCACGGTTGCGAGGCCAGTGGCAGGCGATAACCCAACGGTGAATCGCCCGGCACCAGGCGGCAATGGTTGTCCCGCAGGTACCAGCGCCCGCTCTGCCAGCGGTCATTGGCCGCCGTGCGCGCCAGCGGCAGCACCTGGCCGATGACTTTATCCAGGCCCTGGCTGAAGACCTTGCGCAGGCGCTCGCGCTCAAGCTTGTCCTCCAGGCGCGGATCTTCGGCGCTGACGTTTTGCGGCAAGGCGCCTTCGCGCCACAGGTAATAGAAATTGTCTTCGTAGGCCGGGAATACAAACTGCGCGGGCAGTTTCAGGCGCTCGGCAACGCTGGCCAGAAAACGCCCGGCCATCATGCCATCGGCGCCGTAGCTTTGCTGCTCATCGGCGATCAGCGCGCTGTTGTGCCAGATCGGCACGCCGTCACGGCGCCAGTAGCAGTTGAGGGACCAGCGCGGCAGTTGCTCGCCGGGGTACCACTTGCCCTGGCCAAAGTGCACCAGGCCCTTGGGCGCGTAGTGCTTGCGCATGCGCTGGAACAGCTCGGCGGACAGCCAGCGTTTGTCCGGGCCCAGGGCGGCGGTGTTCCATTCGGCGCCGTCGGGGTCGTCGATGGAGACGAAGGTGGGTTCGCCGCCCATGGTCAGGCGTACGTCGTCCTTGTGCAGGTCACCGTCGATCTGCCGGCCCAGGGCCTGGATCGCCAGCCACTGCTCTTCGGTGTAGGGCTTGGTAACCCTGGGGGCTTCCCAAATCCGCTCCACGGACATCTCGTGGGTAAATTCGCACTCGCAGGGTTCCACCAGGCCACTGATGGGCGCTGCGGAAGAAGGATCAGGACTACAGGCCAACGGGATATGACCTTCACCGGCGAACAAACCGGAGGTGGCATCGAGGCCGATCCAGCCGGCGCCGGGCAAATACACTTCGCACCAGGCGTGCAGGTCGGTGAAATCCACCTCGGTGCCGGACGGGCCATCGAGGGCTTTGACGTCGGCGGTCAGCTGGATCAGGTAGCCCGACACAAATCGCGCCGCCAAACCGAGATTACGCAGCAGTTGCACCAGCAACCACGCCGAATCCCGGCAGGAACCGGAGGCGTTTTCCAGGGTGAATTCCGGAGTTTGTACCCCCGGTTCCATGCGGATCAGGTAGCCGATATCGGCAGCCAGGCGCTGATTCAGGCCCACCAGGAAATCCACCGCCGGCAACGGCGTGCGGTCGATACCCGCCAGATACGCGGCGAATCTCGGGGTCAGCGGCAATGTTTCGAGGTACGGCGCCAGCTCGCGCTGCTCATCGGCGGCGTAGCTGAAAGGGATTTTTTCGGCGTAGGGTTCCAGAAAGAAATCGAACGGATTGAATACCGCCATCTCCGCGACCAGGTCGACTTCGATGCGCAGCTCGTCAGTTTTTTCCGGGAACACCAGACGCGCCAGGTAATTGCCCTGGGGATCTTGTTGCCAATTGATGAAGTGCTGTTCCGGCAGCACCTTCAGCGCGTAGGAAAGAATCCGCGTGCGGCTATGGGCCGCCGGACGCAGACGAACAATCTGTGGGCCGAGTTCGACCGCGCGGTCGTAGCGGTAATGCGTAACGTGGTGCAACGCGACATGAATCGACACGGCGGCCTCCTGCGAGCCAGGGCATGGAAACAAAGCGCGCAAGACTTATGCCAGAGCAGTGGTCATTGCGCTTTATCGTGGGACCCGGTGCAGTACAGCACCAAAACGGCGCGATGGCTGCCGTCGTGGTGCGAGGGTTGCACATATTTGTGGCGGGAGTGTGAGGGTGGGTGGTGAATCTACCCAGTCAACGGGCTTTGTGCCTGGCGATCACGGCTTCACGCAGGTGGCGAACTTCGACCAGTTTCTGGCGCATTTCGCGGTGGCGCTTGCTGTTAAGCACCAGCAGCGCCAGCAACGGCAACAGCACGCTCATGCCATAAATAAATGGATGCGGTCGGTACTCGATCGTGGGCAGCACACACACAAGACAAAGCCCCAGCAACACCACCAGCGGCCACACCCATTGCGGGCGTCCGCGGGCGATCATGAAGTTGCAGTGCACGATGACCAACGTCAGAGCGATTCCGCCGAGAAAGGAGTACTTGGCGTTATCCGCCAGGGGAAGGTCCCGGAAATAGCTGTCAAAAAACAAAGGCACCGCGAAGACCAGGGAAAATACCGCTGCAAATATCGCCCCCATGAAAACCGGAAAGTACCGGGATAGAAAGGCACGAATGCTCGGTGCTTGGTTCATTGCTCAATCTCCTCGTATAGACCTACGGCAATGGTTCGGACATTCCCGGAGAGCGCACTGCCCGTGAAGCCAATCGAGGCGCCCAACGCATCCTGTATTTGCGTGACCGTTGCGTGCTTGACCTGTGTGGGCGTGAAGCGCTTGGGCAGCTCACCTGACAACTGTCGCAACTTGAGCATCTTCGAGCTCAAGCGAGGGTCGTTAATGCTCAGCAACTCCTTGGTCAGTTTGGCGCGCTCTTGTCGATTCAAGCCTTTCAGTACCTCCCGAACACTTTTGCCGGTGGTCGCCCTATTCAGCCGGACCAGCTTGAGGGTGGTGAGTGACGATGCACCGACTCCGACCAACGATGCGGCGTCCAACGCGATCATCGTGTATTGATACCATTCCTCGCCGTCGAGCTCGTCGTTGCGCGACGGATTTCTTATTTCGTTGACGGTCCGGTAGCCACCGGCAAAACACTGAACGGTACTGGCTGCCGCAGCGGTGTAGCCGAGGGCTGCGACCACCGTACTGGCACCCGCCGAAAACGGTATCGCGACAGAGCCGCTGAGCACCACTACCCAGCCGATGACTGCACCGGCACACGACAGCGTGGTGTTGATCGCTTCACCCACCAGCCGCGATTCACGGGGATTGTCTTGCACCTGCTGGGCGAACTGCGCCGGCGCTATGTACCGCTGCGCTTCCCGCAGGATCACGCGTTTGGGCGCAATGCTGCAGATGGGTTGGAATTCGCGCAGGGTGACGACGTTGAAGTCAGCATCGATATACACCACACCCGCCCCCACAATGCCGGGGTCGGCGTCGATGGCGGCAAACAGGCGTGGCAGGTTGATCTGGCTTTCGATGCGCTGGCGGGCCATGAACTGGGAGCGGTTGGAGTCCATGCCGATGCCAAGCAGGGGGCTGCTCATGGGGGTGTTCTTCCTTGAAATGGGTGGTGTCTGAACTGGCGCTTTCGCGAGCAAGCCCGCTCCCACATTCGACCGCATTCTCATGCTGAAACCCGGTCACATGTGGGAGCTGGCTTGCCTGCGATGGCGCTCGAATGGGCGCCACCTTAACAAACAGGCTACCCACCCGCTAGAAAGCAAAACGCCAGCACGAGGCTGGCGTTTTTGCGTTTCAGGCTGCGATCAACGCGGCACGACCGGCTTGCGGGCTGGCTTCTTGCCTTTGCCCTTGGCGGCGTCGGTGCGTTCCTTGGCGGCCTGCTTGTTACGCGCCATGGCCGCGGCCTTGGCTTGCTCGCGCTTGTCCCACGGGTTGCTGCCATCACTGCCTCGCGGCGGCAAGCCAGTGTGCTGGGTGAGGATCCTGGTGGTGGTTTCCTTCGCAACCTTGTGGCTGCCAGCCGGCGTCGAGTTTTTGCGACGAGCGCTCTGGTAGCTGTCGGTGGACGGTTGGTGCAACGGGATCAGTTGCTCCTTGCCCGGCCCGATCAGGTCTGCACGGCCCATGCGAGTCAATGCTTCACGCAGCATCGGCCAGCCCTTCGGGTCGTGGTAGCGCAGGAAGGCCTTGTGCAGGCGGCGCTGTTCTTCGCTCTTGACGATGGTCACCGCGTCGCTCTTGTAGGTGACCTTGCGCAGCGGGTTCTTGCCCGAGTGGTACATCGCCGTGGCGGTGGCCATTGGCGACGGGTAGAACGCCTGCACCTGGTCGGCGCGGAAGCCGTTGCCCTTGAGCCACAGGGCCAGGTTCATCATGTCTTCATCGGTGGTGCCCGGGTGGGCGGCGATGAAGTAAGGAATCAGGTACTGCTCCTTGCCCGCTTCCTTGGTGTACTTCTCGAACATGCGCTTGAACTTGTCATAGCTGCCGATGCCCGGTTTCATCATCTGGTTGAGCGGACCTTCCTCGGTGTGTTCCGGGGCGATCTTCAGGTAACCACCGACGTGGTGGGTCACCAGCTCCTTCACATACTCCGGCGACTCGACCGCGAGGTCGTAGCGCAGGCCGGAAGCGATCAGGATCTTCTTCACACCCGGCAACGCACGGGCGCTGCGGTACAGCTGGATCAACGACGAGTGGTCGGTGTTCAGGTTCGGGCAGATGCCCGGGAACACGCAGGATGGCTTGCGGCACGCGGATTCGATTTCCGGGCTCTTGCAGGCAATGCGGTACATGTTCGCGGTCGGGCCGCCGAGGTCGGAAATGACGCCGGTGAAGCCTGGCACCTTGTCGCGGATCTCTTCGATTTCGCGAATGATCGACTCTTCGGAACGGTTCTGGATGATCCGGCCTTCGTGCTCGGTGATCGAGCAGAAGGTGCAGCCGCCGAAGCAGCCACGCATGATGTTCACCGAGAAGCGGATCATGTCGTAGGCCGGGATCTTTTCCTTGCCGTACGCCGGGTGTGGAACACGGGCGTAAGGCATGCCGAACACGTAGTCCATTTCTTCGGTAGTCATGGGAATGGGCGGCGGGTTGAACCACACATCCACTTCGCCGTGCTTCTGTACCAGCGCGCGGGCGTTGCCCGGGTTGGTTTCCAGGTGGAGCACGCGGTTGGCGTGGGCATACAGCACCGAGTCGCCACGGACTTTTTCCACGGACGGCAGACGGATCACGGTCTTGTCACGGGTCATGCGTGGGCTGGCCAGGATCTGTACCACCTTGGCCTCTTCCGGGTCTTCCACCGGGCCCTTTTCCTGCTCGATGGCGCAGGCCTGGGTGTCCTGGGTATTCACGTACGGGTTGATGATCTTGTCGATCTTGCCCGGACGGTCGATACGGGTGGAGTCCACCTCGTACCAGCCTTCAGGCGTGTCACGGCGAATGAACGCAGTGCCGCGCACGTCGGTGATGTCTTCGATCTTGTGGCCCCACGACAGGCGCTGGGCGACTTCGACGATGGCCCGCTCGGCGTTGCCGTACAGCAGGATATCGGCACAGGCGTCGATCAGGATCGAGTTGCGTACACGGTCCTGCCAGTAGTCGTAGTGGGCGATGCGGCGCAGGGAGGCTTCGATGCCGCCGAGCACGATCGGCACGTGCTTGTAGGCTTCCTTGCAGCGCTGGCTGTAGACCAGGCTCGCGCGGTCCGGACGTTTGCCGGCCATGCCGCCTGGGGTGTAGGCGTCATCGGAGCGGATTTTCTTGTCGGCGGTGTAGCGGTTGATCATCGAGTCCATGTTGCCGGCCGCGACGCCGAAGAACAGGTTCGGCTCGCCGAGCTTCATGAAGTCGTCTTTGGACTGCCAGTTGGGCTGGGCAATGATCCCGACGCGAAAGCCCTGGGACTCCAGCAGCCGGCCGATGATTGCCATGCCGAACGACGGATGGTCCACGTACGCGTCACCGGTGACGATGATGATGTCGCATGAATCCCAGCCAAGCTGATCCATCTCCTCCCTGCTCATCGGCAGGAATGGCGCAGGACCGAAACATTCGGCCCAGTACTTGGGATAGTCAAATAACGGCTTGGCTGTTTGCATGACGGTGACCGGTGTTGAGATGAAAAATCGCGGGCGCGGAATATAGCACAAAATTTGACCAATTCCGACCTTTGCAGTCGGAATTGGCGGGCAGCGCTTTTACTCGTCTTCGAAGTTATAGCTGCCCGGCGCCAGGTTCTCGAAGCGGGTGTATTTACCGATGAAGGCCAGGCGCGTGGTGCCGATTGGCCCGTTACGCTGTTTACCGATAATGATTTCAGCGATGCCTTTATGCTCGGTCTCCGGGTGATACACCTCGTCCCGGTATACGAACATGATCACGTCAGCATCCTGCTCGATCGCTCCGGATTCCCGCAAGTCGGAGTTGATCGGGCGTTTGTTCGGGCGTTGCTCCAGGGACCGGTTGAGCTGCGACAGGGCAACCACCGGGCAGTTGAATTCCTTGGCCAGGGCTTTCAACGAGCGGGAAATCTCGGAAATCTCGTTGGTCCGGCTGTCGCCGCTGGAACCCGGGATCTGCATCAACTGCAGGTAGTCGATCATGATCAGGGCAATATCGCCGTGCTCACGCACCAGGCGTCGGGTACGCGCGCGCATTTCCGACGGACTGATGCCCGCGGTGTCATCGATAAACAGCTTGCGATCGTTGAGCAGGTTGACCGCCGAGGTCAGCCGCGGCCAGTCGTCGTCTTCCAGGCGGCCGGCACGCACCTTGGTCTGGTCGATGCGGCCCAGGGACGACAACATACGCATGATCAGCGATTCGCCTGGCATCTCCAGGGAGTAAACCAGTACGGCCTTGTCGCTGCGCAACACGGCGTTTTCCACCAGGTTCATGGCGAAGGTGGTTTTACCCATGGACGGACGGCCGGCGACGATGATCAAGTCGGCTGGCTGCAGGCCGCTGGTCATGCCGTCGAGGTCGGTGTAGCCGGTGGACAGGCCGGTGATGGCGTTGTCGGTGTTGAACAAGGTGTCGATACGGTCGATGGCCTTGGTCAGCAAGTCGTTGACGCTGACCGGGCCGCCGGTTTTAGGCCGGGCCTCGGCGATCTGGAAGATCTGCCGTTCGGCTTCGTCGAGAATCTCTTCGGCAGTGCGGCCTTCCGGGTTGAACGCGCTGTCGGCGATCTCGGTGGCGATGCCGATCAACTGGCGCAACGTGGCCCGCGCACGGACGATCTGCGCATAGGCCTTGATGTTGGCGACCGATGGCGTGTTTTTCGCCAGCTCGCCCAGGTAACCCAGGCCGCCCACTTGGGACGTCTGGCCTTCCTTGTCCAACTGCTCGGCCAGGGTCACCACGTCGATCGGTGAGTTCTGGTCGGCCAGCTTGGCAATGGCACGGAAGATCAGGCGGTGGTCATGACGGTAGAAATCGCCGTCCGAGACTTGATCCAGCACGCGTTCCCAGGCGTTGTTGTCCAGCATCAAGCCACCGAGCACGGCCTGTTCGGCCTCGATGGAATGCGGCGGCACCTTCAGGGCAGCGGTTTGCAGGTCATATTGCTCAGGAGCGGAGATATCGTTCATGGCCACTTGGAATAGTTGGAGAATCTGGGGCTACAGAAAAACAAAAGGCACGACCTGTGAACAGGATCGTGCCCGATGTTAACTGCCTGGCACGCGAGGTGCCAGTCAGTTAGGTGTTGCTTAAGCTGCTACCACAACAACGCGTACGGTTGCTTCGACTTCAGCGTGCAGGTGCACGGCTACATCGAATTCGCCAACGTTGCGGATGGTGCCGTTCGGCAGACGAACTTCGCTCTTCTGCACTTCAACGCCGGAGGCGGTCAGTGCATCAGCGATGTCGTGGGTGCCGATCGAACCGAACAGCTTGCCTTCGTCACCGGCGGTGGCAGGGATAGTGTCTTCCAGCTCTGCCAGTTGGGCAGCGCGAGTTTCGGCCGAAGCTTTTTTGTCTGCTGCTGCTTTTTCCAGCTCGGCACGACGCTCTTCAAACGCAGCCAGGTTGGCAGCGGTTGCAGCGGTGGCTTTGCCGTATGGCAGCAGGTAGTTACGACCGTAGCCGGCCTAAACGTTCACTTTGTCGCCCAGGTAGCCCAGGTTGGCGACTTTTTCCAGAAGGATCAGTTTCAAGAGAAAATACTCTAA